>JBIKUE010000150.1:0-10204 GCA_044347755.1 Saprospiraceae bacterium | reverse complement strand
CCGCCCCAAAAGCAATTGGCTCGGTGAATTTCCAATTCGGCGCTGCAATCAACAGCAACCATGGAACAAAAATCAAAATACTGGCATACCAGTAAAAGGAATCGGGAGTCATTTTGAGTGTTTGAGTTTTCGAGTGTGTGAGTTGGCGTTCGGCTGGAGATTGTGTCGCAAAGAACGCAAAGTCCGCGGAATAAAGCCCACCTAAGGAGAGGGACGCCTTCGCGGCAAACTCCAATGCAACGCCAACTCAAACACTCGAAAACTCAAACACTCCAACACTTACTTCACTATTTTCAAACTTAAATCAAGTGGCTGAGCAGAGTGGGTGAGTGCACCGGTGGATACAAAGTCAACCCCGGAAAGGGCGTATTTGCGGATATTGAACAGTGTGATACCGCCGGATGCTTCGGTTTCGTATTTGCCGCTTACGATGGCAACCGCCTCGTGCAGAATGGGAATTTCAAAATTGTCGAACATGATTCTGGTAATACCGCCGGCAGTTAATACTTCTTCCAGTTCTACCAGATTGCGCACTTCAACGGTGATATTTAGATTTAAACCTTTCTCCTGCTGGTAGACTTGCGCACGCTCAATGGCTTTGCTAATGCCGCCTGCCGCATCTACGTGGTTGTCTTTAATCATCATCCAGTCGTACAATCCCCAACGGTAGTTTTCACAACCACCAATTTTTACCGCCCATTTCTCCAGAAAACGATTGAGCGGGGTGGTTTTACGTGTATCCAACACTTTTACAGGCAAATCACCTACCTCAAAAGCAAAACGGCTACTCAGGGTAGCAATGCCACTCATCCGCTGCATGGTATTTAATACGAGTCGTTCTGCTTGAAGCAACGCCCGGGTATTGGCCTCCACTTCAAACGCGGTTTGGCCGTACAGTACGTCGGTTCCGTCCGTTTTGTCTACAATCAACGTAGCTGTTGGATCCAAATGCTGGAAAATATGTTGGGCCAACTCTACACCTGCCAAAACCCCATAATCCTTGATTTTCAGGATGGCACGACTCCGGTTCTCAGCCGGTATGGTAGCCAGTGAAGTATGGTCGCCATCATGTATATCTTCATACAAACCGGCTTTAATGAAATCAAGAATGAGCTGATCAGTGATTTGAGTTGGGCGCATATGTGGGTGATGAGATATGGGTGATGAGATATGAGATATGAGTGATGAGATATTACTGATGCGCGGAAAGTAAAAATGCTCAAAATCTGTATCAGGGGTTTAGGCTGACATTCAATAGATGTTGTTGCACCAGTTATCATCACTCATATCTCAAACCCGCCATTTGATATTACAGCCTCCAGACGGGCGTTGTGGTTCCGGAACTGGTTGTCCGGTCAAAACGGCCTGAAGAGCAACCCGGAGGTCTTCTCCGGTGGGTTCAACGGGGTTTCTTTTTGGTCTGCTCGGATCGAGCTGGCCGCGATAGGCCAGTTTTTGATCCTGATCGAAAATATAAAAATCAGGGGTACAGGCGGCATCATAAGCGCGCGCTACTTCCTGGGTTTCGTCGTAAAGGTACGGGAAATCATAGCCAACTGATTTGGCATGATCGCCCATTTTGTCCGGACCATCTTCGGGATGGGTTTCTGCGTCGTTGCTGTTGATTCCCACAAAAGCTACTCCCTGTGGCTGGTATTCCGCTACAATTCGGGCTATTTCCGGGTTGACATACAAGACGTACGGACAATGGTTGCACAAAAACATCACCACCGTGGCGCGCGCGCCTGCAGCAACATCCTGCAGCGCCACCATCTTGCCGGTACCAGGCTCCGGTAAACTAAATTCCGGGGCTTTGGTGCCCAGCGGGATCATGTTGGATTCGGTGTAAGCCATTTTAGTGTTTTGGTGTTTTGGTGTTTTAGTGTGGTTTGAAGGGTTTCTAAACTCAGCGAGCTTCTCTCTTTGTAGAGAAAGGTTCGCTGAGCCTGGTTTTAGCTTGCTACCCATGTAGCATGGATAATTTGTTTTTCCTGGTTCAATGTCAGAGATCAGGGGCCCAAATTCAACGCCTCACCCTTCAAACCCCTCAAACTCTTCAAACCTGCGGAACAATCCTTATCCCCAGTTCTTCCAGTTGTTTGAGTTTGATGCTGTCCGGGGCGTCAATCATCATGTCGCGACCCTGGTTGTTTTTCGGGAAGGCGATGAAGTCGCGGATAGAGTTGGCGCCGTTCATTACGGCATTGAGTCGGTCGAAACCGAAGGCGATACCTCCGTGTGGGGGCGCGCCGTATTCAAATGCGCCGAGCAAGAAGCCAAACTGTGCTTCCGCTTCTTCCGGGGTGAATCCAAGCAATTTGAAATTACGCGCCTGCAAGTCGCGGTCGTGGATACGGATGGAGCCGCCGCCAATTTCTACGCCGTTCAACACCAAATCATACGCATCCGCGCGCATGGACTTGAGTGTAGCCCGGTCGTCGCTTTCCATTTTGACAATATCTTCCGGCTTAGGCGAAGTGAAGGGGTGGTGCATCGCAAAAAAGCGGTTTTCCTCTTCATCCCATTCCAACAGCGGGAAATCCACCACCCAAAGTGGCTTGAAATCATCGCCTTTCCGCAGACCCAAGTGATTGCCCAGTTCCAAACGCAATTCAGAGAGCTGCTTTCGGGTTTTTTCGTCTTCACCACAGAGGATGAACAACATATCGCCGGGCTTGGCGCCACACAGGTCGGCCCAAACTTTGAGCTGATCAGCCGTATAAAACTTATCCACGCTGGATTTTGGCGTACCATCGGCTTCTATTCTGACATACACCAGGCCTTTGGCGCCAATTTGTGGGCGTTTTACCCATTCCGTCAGTTCATCAATCTGTTTGCGGGTATAGGCTGCACAACCGGGCGCACAAATGGCGATCACAGATTCCGCACCGTCAAAAACGGGGAATCCAGGGGGCACCACATCCACACCGCTGCCAAACTCTGAACCGGCAGGCGATTTCAGATCCACAAACTCCATCCCGAAACGTAGATCCGGCTTGTCAGAACCATATTTGCGCATGGCTTCATCGTAGGTCATACGCGGGAAATCGCCCAGGGTAATATCCAGGGCTTGCTTGAACAGGTATTTGGTGAGTCCTTCAAAGGTGTTCAGGATATCTTCCTGGTGTACGAACGACATCTCACAGTCGATCTGCGTGAATTCCGGCTGGCGGTCGGCACGCAGGTCTTCGTCGCGGAAGCATTTAACGATCTGGAAGTATTTGTCGAATCCGGCCACCATCAGGATTTGCTTGAAGGTTTGCGGACTCTGTGGCAGGGCGTAAAACTGCCCTTTATTCATTCGACTGGGCACCACGAAGTCGCGTGCTCCCTCTGGAGTGGATTTGATCAGGTTGGGGGTTTCTACCTCAATGAAACCTTCTCCAGCCAGGTATTTGCGGGTTTCCACCGCCAGGTTGGAGCGGAAAATGAGGTTTTTCTGCACCGCATTCCGGCGCAGGTCGAGGTAGCGGTATTTCATCCGCAGATCGTCGCCGCCATCGGTGTCATCCACGATAGTGAATGGAGGCGTTTTGGAGGCATTGAGTATTTTAAGGGCGGTTACCTTGATTTCAATGTCGCCGGTTGGGATTTTATTCGATTTTGATGCACGTTCAATGACCGTACCGGTGGCCTGCAGCACAAACTCCCGTCCTACCGAGCGGGCAGTATCAAAGATATCTTTTGGCGTATAATTTTCATCCAGCACCAACTGTGTAATGCCATAACGGTCGCGCAAGTCGATCCAAAGCAAAGCTCCTTTATCACGGATAATGGCCACCCAACCACTCAGGGTAACTTCTTTATTTACGTCAGTAATGCGGAGTTCTCCGCAGGAATGGGTACGATACATGGAAATGAGTTTAAAAGCGGCGCAAAAGTAAGGTAATTTAAGGAGAATAAAAAGGTAAAGGCACAAAGCGGCGGGCCGAAGGCGCAATGTGGCATGTATGGTGGCACAAAGACACGAAGGCACAAAGGCGCAAAGGGATTGTTGGCCTTTGGCCAACAACACGCAGAAAAAACAGAAGGGATAATTTGGCGTCAGCCAAACTATCCCTTCGCGCCTTTGTGCCTTTGCGCCTTCGTGTTTTGTACACGTCTCTTCGCGCCTATGGCCCGCCACTTTGTGCCTTTACTTAGCTGTGGAGGCGGCGTTGTCGGTTAGCTTTTTGGCGATGGTCATGAGTTGAACCAGTTCAGTGCGGTAACCCTTTGGGTCGGTGTTTGCGGCTTTTTGGGCGCGCTGAATGGCCTGTTCATAATTGGCGCTTCCTTTATAAGCGGAATGGCGGAGCAGCAACCCGAATTCTGCAATGGAAGAGGCCAGCAGGAAGTTGTCGCTGGTAGATGTTTCGTTCATGGCAGTGGCCGGCAGGTGGAACTCCAGGAGCTTGCTGGGTTCGTTTCCTTTTGGTTTTTTGTAGCGCATTTGCAGCACCATCAGGTCTGTGGCGGTAACCTCCACGGAGGCATCGGGTTGTTGTACGCTTTGCAGGGTGCTGTTGGCGGTAGCTTCCGGAATGGCCTGGCCGGCAGGGATGATTTCATACAAGGCCGTTACGCGGTGACCCACGCCGAGTTCGCCGGCGTCTTTAGTGTCGTCGTTGAAATCTTCTGTGGCAAGCATGCGGTTTTCATACCCGAGCAGCCGGTAGCCGGCCACGTGTTGGGGGTTGAAATGCAGTTGCAGTTTTACATCTTTGGCAATGGTAAACAAGGTGCCGCCAAATTCTTCCAGCAGCACTTTTTGAGCTTCTTTCAACTGATCTATATAGGCATGGTTGCCGTTGCCTTTGTTGGCCAGGCACTGCATTTTGCCGTCCTGATAATTGCCCATGCCAAATCCCAAAACGGTAAGGTAAACGCCGCTTTCGCGCTCTTTTTCAATGAGTTTGATCAGTTCACCCTCGCTGCTTGGGCCCACGTTAAAATCGCCGTCGGTACAGAGAATGACGCGGTTATTGCCGCCAGAAATGAAGTTTTTGCGGGCGGTTTCGTAAGCAAGCATAATGCCTGCGCTGCCAGCCGTGCCGCCACCGGATTCGAGGTTTTTCAGGGCCTGGAAAATTTTGTGTTTTTCCGAGCCGGGGGTGCTTTCTAACGCCAGTCCGGATGCGCCGGCGTACACTACCATGGCCACGCGGTCGGAGGCACGCAATTCGGCCGTGAGGGCATTGAGGGATTCCTTTACCAACGGCAACTTGTTGGCGCTACTCATGCTGCCTGAAACGTCAATGAGGAAAACGAGGTTGGAAGCCGGCAGCTGTTCGCGGTCTATGTTAGCGCCCTGGATGCCAATGCTGAGCAAGCGGTTTTTGGGATTCCATGGGCACGGACCCATATCGGTGTGTACGGCGAATGGGTGCGGGGTGTTTTTAGGCGCTTCGTATTGATAATCAAAGTAGTTGATCATTTCTTCCATGCGCACGGCGTTGGGTGGAGGTAACTCGCCACCGTGCAGGAACCGGCGCACATTGGCATATGAGGCGCCGTCTACATCAATAGAGAAGGTGGAAATGCCATTGGTTTTGGTGTTTTGGAAGGCGTTTTCCACAATATCGTTGTAATGTTCTGTGCTCACGGGTTCGCGCTGTGCGGCGGAATCTGTTGTTTTATCGCCTTTTACCTCGTAGATTTTAGCATCATCGCGCAGGGCTGGCCCGGGCGATACCACGCTGGCGGGCGGGGTGACGGGGTGTGGCATTGTGATTTGTTTTTCTTTGCGGAGGTCGCGCTTTGGGGCAGGCTGGGGTTTCGTGTGTTTTGCTTCGGCCACGGGAGGGACTCCGCCAGTTACCCGTATACCGTCGATGTAATAATCTGTGCCATTGGCGCGCGCTCCTTTGATGTTTACATCGCCGCCATCGATGGAAGTGGCGCCAACGGTGGTAGCCACAATAGTATTTACGCTTCGTGTGGGCAGGGTTTTGATTTGTTCGGAGGTGAGGGTTTGTCCGCTGGAGGTTTGATCCTGCTCTATAAGTGGCACTTTGTATTGATGTACGACCACTTCTTCAAGTACGTTGCTTGCAGGGGGCATGATCACGTCCAGTTTGGTGGTTTTGCCGGCTTCAACCTTGATTTTTTGTTTAACAAACTCCTCGAATCCTGTGTAGCTGCAGGAAAGATCGTACAGGCCGTCAGGTAATTCGAGTCGGTATTGGCCATTGTAGTCAGTAACAGCAGCGCGCACCAAAGTATTGTTATGTGTGGCTTTAACGGTGGCGCCAATGAGAGGCTCGGAGCCGTCGGTAATGGTGCCGGTGATGGTTCCGGTTGAGAAAAACGACCAGAAATTGGCCAAAAAGACCATAAGGATCAAGCCCGCGTGCAGGTTGCCGCGGAATGGGTAATTCCGGATGTTCATAGAAATAAGGCGTTTTTGAGCGGTTGAAAAGCCGCTGTGAAAGAAGACTGTGTGGAATGAGGAGCAAAAACAGCCCGGCCTAGGATGTGGGGTAATTTTTTTGACCTCCGGGATAAAGGATGCGGGGGTGGGAGGGATTACATAAATTTTTTTTTGGGGGGGTAACGGGAACACTCCCGCCCGTGCCGACGCATAGGAGGCATGGACAGGAGTGCATTGATGGCGGTTTTACAATTTTACTCGAAATTTTCCTTCTTCAAAATATATCCGACCGGGAATATCTGTGTGTTCCACGACATTTGAAGTAAATATCAACCAAAATCGCCCCTCAATGAATTCTCCATCGTTTTTGTCGATAATTACCTTACTTTTATAGTTCGTATCCATGAAATAATTTCCATAAAGTAAATCTCCATCAGATATCCAAAGTCCATACACGCAAGCAATAGAAAAATCGTCGAAATTTGGGTCAAATGGATTATTGGTTATCTCGTATTCACCTTTTTGACCTTTGAATACCCCGAAACCAATATGGTCGCGGGTTTCACCAAAATCAGAATATGTCTCAAAATGAACCTCAAAAAACTGCGAAGTACTATCCGGATACCTAGCGATATATGCCGAAGCATTCCATTCTTTTCCAAAAACAGTTGCGCTGGCACTTCCGTTCTTCTGATCGCCCGGATTGTAAATCTTGAAATCAAAATACGGGATGTTAGGGTTATTATCTGGCTCATTTTCCTTCTTGCACGACCAAAGCGTGAGTGCCAGAAAGCCAAAAGCAATTAAATGTTTCATTGTTTTGCATTTTGCAAATAAAGTCCAGCGCACAAATGAATTTGTACACAGGACTTTATTCCTTTTAGTGAATGATGAGCAACTTTTGTGTAAACAGACGACTTCCGGTTCGGAGTGAAACAGTATGAAAACCCTCCGAAAATGAGCCGGAATCTATATTTATGATATTTTCTCCGTGTACTTGTTTTACCTGCTGCATTTTTAGTACGCGACTCAAACCGTCTGTAATAAGTATTTCGCCTTCTTCTTCAAAATCGGAATGCCATCTGACCTGTAAGGAAGCATCTGCAGGGTTGGGGAAAATTAGTACATCATTATGTTCCAAAGTAATGTCTCTTTCTATTTGCCTTGACTCTTTAAACAAACATTTAGGATCCCCATCATCATAAATTATTACACGGCGGACATCAGTTACTGTGATGCCATCACTTGACGTAACTTTTAGTTGAATCCATACATCGTTTTCTGATTGCGGAATTGGTAAGAACTGAAATGGCGTATTACCTAAAAATATGCCATTATTACCACTAAAGTTACCAGATAGATTCCATTGCCAATCATACGAATAAGGAGGCAGGCCCGGATTACCAGCAGAGGGCTGTTGTAAATCCGCAATTAGAATAATATCCCCCCATGACTCACATACCCAAGGATCTGTAGAAATTTTTGCATCAAATGTATAACGGTTTCGGTAATTTGCAACGACACACGCTCCGTTTCTAATAGCCTTGGCATTGTTGTCATTTTCAGTACCAGTTGGGTCGCCGTTGAATTCCACATCTGGGTTGGAGTAATGAAGAATCCTTGTGTCGGTCGGATTTTGAGTTCCATTCCAAGGTGCCATTAGTGTTCTCTGAAAGCGGTTGGCTCCCACCGTCCAGCCATGAGCGCAGTCGGAGTCGTCATCATCGGGGCGTGCATGCCCTGCGCCCATGAGGTGTCCCACCTCATGGATGAATGTCCATCTGGGGTGAAAAAGCCACCAAATTTCCGTAAAGGCAAACGAAGGGTCGCAATAATTGGGTGGATCGCCAAGTTCGGCACAAGCGGCCCCGGCACCACAAGAATAATCGGCATTTGCTGTCAGAAGCATGACAAGATCCGCCCCAACGGCATTGCGCCTTGTAGTCGCTTGTGATACTAATGCATTCAGAAGGTTTTCGCAGCTAGTCCCATTTGGATACACCATATTGAAATTTTCCAGAATGATATTGGCTTTCTTGTTCGGTATATCGCTGTTGGCAAACGCTACATTCAGGAATTGGGTACCTATACCCACATAAAGAGCCTTGGAAAACCAGTCGTCTCCAAATTTAGTTTGAAGCCAGTCGGTAGCATCTGGCGGAAGCAACACAAGGATATCAATTGTTGCCGCGCAGGTGTTGTAATCGTTTGCACACAATTCCAGTTCCGAATTCATACTCTCCGGCCCTCTTGGGTTAATACAGTCAACCGGGTCGAAAACATCTCCTTCAATTTCCCGTACGGTACTAATGCCGGATTTTATCGGCATGATTTCAAAAAAACGTGTTCCAATTTGGAGCTAGGCGGCCCGATGCCCGGATATTTCGTAAAAGCCAAAATAGCCCGCGTGATTGAGCAGCCGCCCCGCCCAAGAGTAGGAAGTGTCAGTTTGTGCAATGTGAATGGCTTGTGCCTCAATAACCCCCTGAATGTTGGGAAATGTGAATTGTAGGTTACCCTGTGCATTTACGAAATCACGAGGGTTGCCTAAATTTGCCAACGTTAATTCCTTTGTAAAGGCATCTTGTTGGAGGTTGGAATACCGCTGTGATTCGATGGTACTCAAGTTGGCATCGTTGTTGGCAATGGAACTAATGAGTGATTGGGCATTTGCTGCGGTGTAGGATAGTGCCAAAAGCAGCAGCCAAATCGCAATTTTGAGAACATTTTTCATAAATTAGTCGTGTTTTTTGCTCCAAAATACGGTTTTGGAATCCGTCGTACTCGCTTATTTTGGGTGGTGCTTTCCGATTATATCCCACCGACAAACGGTAATATTTATTTGTTTCTTGTTACCGCCATCGTGGGCATCCCTGCCCGTGCCGACGGTTAGGAGAGCATGGACAGGGATGCATTGATGGCAGAATATGAATACTATCGTGTAATTGCCCAAACCAAATAGGGTTTGTAATTGAACCTGCGGTATTCTATTCTTTATATGTCACTGTAAGTTTACAAGTCCCTTGACAGGTGCATTCCGCATTTCCCGTGCTTAGGATATATCGTTCCCTACATGTTTCAGTAGCATTATCACACCCTCCTGTGCAATCAATTTCAACTACGGGGCCACTTCTTTGTCCTGATGCGTTAAACTTCGTAATGTACATTACAGTTCCCCTAGAAGCAGAAGTTGGAATTTTATACTCAAAAAGAACAACTTCCGCATTTGGGTATTTTTCAATTTCAATGGCATACAAGAGAGCATTAATTGTGCCTATCTTAGCCATGAGATGTTCATTGAAATACTGAATATAAGCCGAAGTTGTTGATAATTGATTTGAAACCTGCATTGTGCAGTTACTGCATGGACATTCAAATGTTCCTGTATTCCCATCATATAACATTGCTTCGCAGGTGCTTTCTGAGGGGTCTGGATGCTCGCCCACTTGGCAACTTCCTGTACAGGTAATTTTATAAACATCAGCAGCCCTGTCAACTACCGTATTGTTTAAAGGAGCAAGAACACTTTGCTCATGGCTTACTATTTCCTTTTGACATGCGTAAACAGCAATGCATGATACTGCAAAGGCCAAAAGAATCGAATAAATTGATTTAATTTTCATAATGAAGTTTGTTTATTTTTCAAAGTGCGGCTTTGAAACCCGTCGTACTTGCTTGTTTTTAGTGGTGCTTTCTGATATTATCCCACCGATGGTTTGAAATCATTTTGGCTTTGTTGCATGAATCTTGTTGGAAGCCAGATTTTCCCTATCCCGTTTAGGCCTCAAGCGACTTTCACAGATTTAGGAGCGGCTATTTGAATAAATTTATTCAGGACGGCAGCCTTAACTG
>JBIKUE010000242.1:0-2974 GCA_044347755.1 Saprospiraceae bacterium | reverse complement strand
ATTGAATCTATCTTTGTCATGGGCCAGGAAGTCGTTTTTTAAGCTTCGTAACTCAAAAATACGCTTGCTGGCTCACTTTTCTTCCTAAAAATTACCCTATCCTCGGGGATTCATGCAACAAAGCCGATGCAAATCCCCAAGCTTTTTTATTGTTTCTTAAAATTAAATCCCATTTTTCGATAGAATTATTGTCAGAACTAAAGATTTCAATTCCAGTATAATTTTTACAAAACAACATCTTTTCGTCACTCCATCCCATTTCAACTTGGCCATGAGTATCGCTTGGATGGGCTAATATAGCAATGCCTCCCTGACTTGTTGCATTATTGATACGTTTTTGATTGTTTTCTTTGCTGCAACGAGGCCGACCAGTCGTATAATAACACCAATCATTACTACAACATTCAAATGGACAATTATTTACATTTAGTGCAATTAAATGATTTTCCCAAGAATCTCCGCTTTCGCAGCCTTGAATAACAAGAATTTCATTGCTTGTTTTATTTCCTACCTTGTTATGATCCGTTATTGCAATGAAATCATATCCAGCAACTTTGTACTTATCAATAACTGCTTCAAATGATAAATCACCATCACTAGCTGTTGTGTGGATGTGTGTACTCCCTTTATACCAGTAATTGTATCCTGTGTATGGGTCTTCATAAACAGGCTCCACTTTATTACATTTGCTAGCCGATAAGAAGAAAATTGCTAAAAGGAAGGAAAAATATTGTATCTTTTTCATTTTTGTACTAGTTTAAAATTTATTTGGCAATAGATGCCTAAATTATAGAGTTCACGGGTTTTGGGGCAGTTTTTTATAGCAGGTACTTCAAAGTCGGATAGTAGTGTTGAAGTTGCTGTCAATGTACTTTGATCGCCATCGGCGATAATCTGATTTAAAGGAACTCCACTACGTTGGACAATTAATTTGCCTTTAATGATTTGATCAGCCATGATGTTATTTTTTAGTGAGTCATTAGTTGAAGCAAATCTACAGGAGCTTATTACTAAATAGGGTTGACTTTAATCAATGACAGGAATGATATTGGTCGCGCTGTAATTTTACTGTTTCATTGAACGTTGGGACGTGCGCTGTGCCGACCGTTTAGGCGGCATATGCGCACATCCTTTTGTTCGCAGAATTTATTTACCGTTTGAAAAAGTCGTAAGTGGCACCGACCTGGATACCGTGGCTGCTAAATGTACTTTCCCCCCGAATAGTTGTTTGCTGATACAATGGCCGCAGAAAGTGATAATAGCGCGCACACAATCCCCATTTACCTAGCGGGATTCTTACGCCCAAAGAACCTAAAATTAAAGGGTCGTTGTTGTTTTTATCATCAAACCTGCTGATTACTGTCAACCCGCTTCCAACTCCTGCCTCTATGCTTACTTTGGAAAAAACAGCATAAGTGGGCAAAACACTCAAAGTTATATAGCCGGGATATAACTGTCCGGTTAAAAACTTATTAGTGTACGGAAGGACTTGATAAGATACTTCGCTTGCAATGGAAAAACGTGTCGTAAAGTCATATTGCAGCCGAAGTCCAGCATATCCACCAATGGCGGCGCCATACAAGTCTGGCGATTGGGTTCCCTGATCGATTTCATATTTAGGGATGTTGTAGGCGAAGCCAGCAATCGCGCCAAACTTGACTTGCCCAGACACATTTGTGGAAACAACAAATGAACAGGCAACAAGCAAGGTGCTGAACAAATTTTGCGCTGTAACTCTCATTGGCATTGATTTGAAGTGCTGAGATTGCTGTCCAATGCTTTTGTGTTAAGTGAGATTTCCTCAACACACAAATCAAGTACCGAATAAACGGCCGGGGTAACATTGAGTCCTGCAAACACGTCCTGCTCAAAATTTAACTTGCACTCATTGGCGCTTGTGGTGCTTATACTAATCGTCTTGGGGTTTACAAACCCGGCTGGGAGGCACTGGCAATTAGGCGGAATGTTAATTATTCTGGCCACCTCTCCTGCGCTGTATTCCCATCTAGTGCGTTGGCATACTACCCAGCCAATCAAGGTTCTTCTTTGGTGGTGAAAGTACCCTCCAAACGTAAAGATGACGTTGTACATGGTACCGAAATTTGGCACATTGAAAGAGAAAGACTCATCCCAGTTAGTAACCCAAGCCGTTTTAATCCTTTTTGAGCCGCTACTGCTACCATTGTTCACGCTTGGAGCGTGGAGGTTCCAAGCGCAACAATCGCCTCGGTCGCCAACGGTCGGATGTACATAAATCCCGTTTCCGGCATTGTCAACTGGGTTGGATAATGCGGTTGACAGTTTAGTCAGACTGCCATCAATGATAGAAATCACATGGTTTGGGGTGTATCTAACCAACGAGTTGCCCACTTTGAAATCTCCTCGGTGGTTAACTAGCCATCCTGTTGTTACAAAAGGCAACAAAGGCTTGATGTCCTTTTCTGTCGGGTCGTAAAGAACTTTTCCAGCATAAGAAGCGGCAATTTGTTCAAAGTTGTTTTCCTCGTCCGGACAACAATTTTGTCCGATAGCCTCTTCGTAATAGTAACGGGCTGATTTGAACCCAATGCTTTGCTGCCATGCCATCAAAGTCGCAACCGATGCGCCTCGAACATACTCACGGACTTGATTGTAGTGTTCAATGCTTTGAAAAACTATGGTACTGTCCACAATTTGTATAGACGGTGCGCCGTTCCTGTCGCTGGATGGCTGTTTGGTGCAATCGAAATCGCTGGTGATTTTTAGTTCGTTCTTTTGGCAGCCAAGGGCAAAAGAAAATGAGATTAATACTAAAATTATTCTGTACATAGTACGAAAAATGAAGTGTTTTTGTCAAACATTAACGCACATTGACTTGCGCCTTACTTCTTTTTTAGGTGGTTTCAGGTAAATCTCACCCTAGTCTATTTGTTTTAAAATTCCGAATGGCGGCATCCACGCTCGTCAATTATTTTATGCTTCAGTTTCAGCGAAC
>JBIKUE010000148.1:0-10344 GCA_044347755.1 Saprospiraceae bacterium | reverse complement strand
ATAGTGTACTCTTTGCCTATTATCAAGTCCGAAAACTCAATAACAAACGTCATTCTTAAATCTCTTTATTCCATCTCTATACCTTACCTCTCATCCTCTTCTGCTGTCAATACGTCAATGAACTTTTGCGAAGTTGTTACACTTCAAATTTCTTTTGTTGGCAATGTGCCCTCAAAAATGGGACGCAAAGGTAAAAGGACACTTCAATCTTATCCAAACAGTTGCTCATGTTTTTTTTAAAAAAATGCATCTTTTTTTTTGCCCATCTATTTTCCCCCCTTTTGGTGCAACATTAATTTGCTTTTTACGCCAAAAGCGTTATTTTTGAAATGCATTTTTCACAATCCCCAACACCCTCAATTTTTACCAAATGAGCACTTTTCCCAATCCCCGCCAACTATGGTCGGGTTTTCTCCAATTGATCTACCCTGAGCTTTGTGTTTCCTGCGGCAATGATCTGCCTTATGAGGCTACCTGCTTTTGCTTTCGATGTAAATCCCGGCTTTCTGTTTCGGATATGTACAAGTGCCGGGAAAACGAATTCGTTCAGCGTTTATGGGGCCGCTTGCCGCTGGAAGGCGGTGCCGCTGCCTACTATTTTACCCGCCAAAGTCCCATCCGGCACGCCATTCACCACCTGAAGTATCGAAACAAGCCGGAAATCGGCCTGATTTTGGGCCGGGAATTCGGGCGAAAACTGCGCCAGGCAGAAGGATTTCAAACCATTGACGCCATTATACCGGTGCCGCTGCACCCCAAAAAGGAACGATTGCGCGGGTATAACCAAAGCACCATGTTTGCCCAGGGCCTTTCCGAAGCCATGAACCTGCCACTCTGGAATGGAATCCTGGTGCGCAATACTCATTCAGACACCCAAACCCATAAAAAACGTATGGAACGCTTTCAAAACGTAGACTCCCTGTTCGGACTTCGGAAGCCTCAATTGTTGGAGGGAAAGCATATCCTGCTGGCAGATGATGTACTCACCACGGGAGCAACCCTGGAAATTTGTGGCCACACCTTGCTTCAGGCAAAAGGAACTCGCCTGAGTTGCGCCACCATAGCCATTGCCGCCCGATGAAACGATTGCGCCCACGGCAGATTCAGGATACCTTCTTTTTATCGCAACTGCTGGAACTGTACCTGCAAACGCTGATCGATTCTCCGCTGGAGGTACGGTTGCGCGCGCTTGCTTTTGATACCCGTATTCCGGAATCGGTATTTCACCGATTAATGAACCTCCACCGAAACCCTGAAGACGCTCCGCATATTGAAGCGGAAGATTTTCACATCCTGTTCTCCAACATTCAATTCCGGTTTCCAACCGTAAAGTTATGGCTGGATGATACCGGGGAAGTATTTATTGAAATGTAATCAATTACGTTCAAAAAGCCACCATTTGGGCAAATAATCTTTGCGCTTTTTCACTTCGTAATTGCTGGAAATGTAATGCCGGATGTGCGCAATGGCCTTGTTCGGATCATCGGTAAACAGAACCAAATCCAAATCCTCAGGAGAAATAGTGCCTTCAGACACCATAAATTGCAGATACTCCTGAATGGGCCGGTAGTAGTCCAGGCCCATGATGACAATCGGAAAATTGCTGATTTTCCGGGTCTGCACCAGGGTCAGCGTTTCAAACAACTCATCCATGGTGCCAAAACCGCCGGGGAGAATGACAAACGCATAGGAATACTTGACCAATAAAACCTTGCGCACAAAAAAGTAGCGGATCGTTACAAACTTGTCGAGCCATGGATTCTCTGCCTGTTCGTGGGGCAACACAATATTACACCCCACCGATACCCCTCCGCCTTCTTTCGCGCCACGATTGGCCGCTTCCATGATGCCCGGACCACCTCCGGTCATCACGGTAAGCCCGAGCTCAGACGCAATAAGCCTGCCTATGATTTGGGCCTCTTCATAATACCGGTGGCCATCCTTAAATCGGGCTGATCCAAACACCGTAACACAAGGGCCCACAAAATGCAGCGCCCGGAAACCGCGAATAAATTCCCAAAAGACCTTTATGGCAAAGAATAATTCGAATTGGCGTTTCCTGGCGCCATGGAGGAAAACCGACTCATTCGGGTCTACCAATCGTTTTTTTGAAGGCGGTGGTGTATTGGCCATATGTTTGTTTACGCTGTAAATGGTCTGTTTTAATGGGCAGCAAAGGAACGCAGCCTTTCCAAAATCGTTCAAAAGAAAACGCTCAATTGCTGATTTTCCACGTTTTGCGGTTCAATCCACCCGGGCGACGTACCTTTGACCTCCTTATTGGAAAATAACATTCATGGAAAATTTCGTTGATTACGTCAAAATACGGTTCCGGTCAGGGAAGGGTGGCGCCGGCAGTGTTCACTTTTATCGCGGCCCTGGTACACCCATGGGTGGCCCGGATGGCGGCGATGGTGGTCGGGGCGGACACGTCATTCTGCAGGCTGAGCCGCAGGAATGGACGCTGCTTTCCCTCAAATTCACCAAACATATTTATGCCAAAGACGGACAGAGTGGCACCGGCGGACTCAAAACCGGTTCTGATGGCGCTGATGTGTACGTAAAAGTGCCCTTGGGCACCGTAGCCCGTGATGCAGAAACGGGCGAGGTACTGATGGAAATTACAGAAAAGGGAGAAGAAAAAACCCTGCTTCCCGGCGGCAGAGGTGGAAAAGGGAACAACTTTTTTAAAACCTCCACTTTTCAATCGCCCAAATTTGCCCAGCCGGGCGAAGAAGGGGAGGAACGCTGGGTCATCCTAGAACTCAAAGTACTGGCCGATGTAGGGTTGGTTGGTTTCCCTAATGCCGGTAAAAGCACCCTGCTTAGTGCCGTAACGGCTGCCAAACCTAAAATCGGGGATTACCCGTTTACCACCCTAACTCCTCAACTGGGTATTGTAAAAGTACGCGAAGGCCAGACCTTTATCATGGCCGACATCCCGGGGATCATTGAAGGCGCGCATGAAGGTCGCGGCCTGGGTCACCGCTTTTTGCGCCATATTGAACGCAACAGCGTGCTATTGTTCATGGTACCTGCTGATACCGACCGCAACATTTCAGCCGAATACAACATCCTGTTGAATGAATTGGAAGAGTTTAACCCGGAACTGCTCGACAAGCCCCGGGTGCTGGCCATTTCCAAAGGCGATCTGATAGATGAGGATCTGGAAAAATTGTTGCGCCCCACCTTACCTGAGGGCATCCCAACCATATTTATTTCAGCCATGACGAACAAGAATCTTCAGGCATTGAAGGATATGCTTTGGAAGATACTTAGTGTTTGAGTGATTTAGTTGGCGTTCGGCTGGGTGCTGGCGCCCATGGCTTGGACAATAAAGCAAGTCTTTTAGGAAATTGTTGCTGAAATAGGTGCTTCATATCTTTGTTCAAATGCACAGATTGATTACGCCGGAACCACCGTGAACACTACAAGTTACCTTGCTCGGTGGTTAGAAGTCAGCCTTTTGTGCAGAAAAAAATGGGACGCTACAGGAACTTTTCCAGAATGCGGGTATCGTGGATTTCATGGATTGACGATCCGAAATGCCATGGTCCTGTAATAGACTTGTCAGGGAAAGTGATTTGAGCGAAGTAAGCCTGATAGAACAACCTTAACGAAGGCCTAATACTGACTTCATATGCGCCAGTGATATTTGTGGGGTATTGTAACCAACATTCTTTTCACCATTCAAATTCACTCGCCATGTCACAATTCGAAACACTGGAAACAGCTCTGGAACCTATTGAAAATCAGGAAGAAACAATGGTTGATGCTGTTGTAGACGGCTCAGACGAGCCAAATGAAGAAGAGTCTGAAGAGGAAGAGACAGAAGAAACAGAGGAGGGCGAAGAGCAGGAAGAAGTTTAAACGATTTGAAGCAGCACTAAAACGCCACAGGGACAGCTCCGTTCCTGTGGCGTTTTTATTAAGAGCATGTTGGGGATTTTCCCGATAAATCGGGACAGGTACTGACGGAGGCAAAAACTTGGGCTTTTTTCGTCAGTTTTTGCGTTTTTGAAGAAGCATAACTTGTCCCGATTTATCGGGAGCCTGAGCTACGTGACTGAAAAAAGGTGAAAAATGGCGGAAAAAGAACAATTTTTGGCCCGGCGAGAAAATCCCCAACATGCTCTAGTGGTTCTCCCACTTAGTTGCTGGAAAATAGGGGAGCAGATTTTAGGGTATGTCAAGGCGTTTGGAGGGCGTAATGCGAGACATTATTACCGACAAACAACGATGACAGGCGCTAAAAGCTGCCGCATGTTTTTCAGCAACTAAGTGGGAGAACCACTAGCTGTCACCAGGCGTGTGTTAACATGCGAAACCAGATAAATTTACTGACTGGTTTAATATGAAACACCCACTTGTTCCTTTGTAGTAAAAACCTCTCCCACGCACTACCTTTGCACCCCGTATCCGACTAACCGGATTCCATTCCCATGTCCGCAATCAAATATTCCAAAAAAGGGTTTACCAACGAAACCCTGCTACATCTCTACGAACAGCTCGCCAAACCCCGTCTCATAGAAGAAAAAATGTTGAACCTGCTGCGCCAGGGCCGTATTTCCAAATGGTTTTCAGGCATCGGGCAGGAAGCAATATCCGTAGGTGCTGCCTGTGCGCTATTACCGGATGAGGTGATATTCACCATGCACCGCAACCTGGGCGTGTTCACAGCTCGTGAAATGCCACTCGACCGTATGTTTTGCCAATGGCAGGGCAAGCGACTGGGCTATACCAAAGCCCGCGACCGCTCCTTTCACTTCGGCGCGATGGAACACCATATCGTGGGCATGATCTCGCACCTGGGGCCGCAACTTTCCCTGGCAGCCGGGGTAGCCATGGCCCACAAACTCCGCCAGGAGGGCCGGGTGTCATTGGCGTTTACCGGAGAAGGTGCTACCAGTCAGGGTGAATTCCACGAGGCACTCAATGTGGCTTCCGTGTGGAAACTACCGGTCATTTTCCTGATCGAAAACAACGGCTACGGTCTGAGTACCAGGCCCAATGAACAATATGCCTGCAAAGATCTGGTAGACCGGGCGCAGGGGTACGGAATGCGCTCAGCCAAAATAGACGGCAACAACATCCTGGAGGTGTACAGCACCATCCGGAAAATTGCGGAAGAAATGCGCAAGGACCCCCAACCCTTCCTCCTGGAATGTGTCACGTTCCGCATGCGCGGACACGAGGAAGCCAGTGGCACCAAGTACGTACCGCAGGAGTTAATGGATGAATGGGCGAAAAAAGACCCCATTGAAAACTACGAAAAATGGCTGTTGAAAGAAGGTATTCTCACCGAAGCGCAGGTTAAATCCCTGAAAGACCGATATAAGAAGGATGTGCAAAAGGCGGTGGATATCATGTTCAATGAACCAGAGCCTGTGGCTGATACCCAGGAAGAACTGGAAGATGTGTACGCACCGGCGCCCAACCCCTCCGCCCCTGCAGGACCCGCGCGTGAACTGCGTTTCATTGATGCTATTTCCGAGGGCCTCCGGGAAGCCATGAGGCGGCATCCTGAACTGGTATTGATGGGTCAGGATATTGCTGATTATGGAGGCGTTTTCAAGATCACCAACGGTTTTGTAGAAGAATTTGGCAAAAACCGGGTGCGCAACACACCGCTTTGTGAATCGGCTATTGTGGGCATTGGCCTGGGCATGAGTCTGAAAGGCATGAAAAGCATGGTGGAAATGCAGTTTGCCGATTTCGTGACCTGCGGTTTTAACCAGATCGTGAACAACCTGGCCAAACTGCACTGGCGTTGGGGCCAAACCGCCGACATGGTGGTACGCATGCCAACAGGCGGCGGTACCGGCGCCGGACCCTTCCACTCCCAATCCAACGAAGCCTGGTTTACCCACGTGCCGGGCCTGAAAATTGTATACCCCAGCACCCCGGAAGATGCCAAAGGTTTGCTCATAGCAGCCTTTGACGACCCCAATCCGGTGATGTATTTCGAGCATAAAGGCCTGTACCGATCTGAAAGCGGCATGGTGCCGGAAGGCTATTACAGTACTGAAATCGGCAAGGCGCGACAGGTGCGTGAAGGAAGAGAAGTAAGCATCATCACCTACGGACTGGGCGTACGCTGGGCGCAGCAAACTGCCGATGCCATGGGTATAGATGCGGATATTGTTGACCTGCGATCGTTGGTACCGCTGGATTATGCAGCTATCACAGCATCCGTGAAACGCACTAACCGCGTGCTGATTCTGCACGAAGACACCCTCTTCGGTGGAATTGGTGGCGAAATTGCCGCCTGGATTTCAGAGTATTTATTTGAACACCTCGACGCACCGGTTTTACGCGCAGCAAGCCTGGACACCCCGGTTCCATTTGCTATTCCTCTGGAACAAAACTTCTTCCCAATTGAAAGGCTCAAAGAGCAATTGGAGCGTCTACTGAAGTATTAAGGCACAACGTACACAAAGGCACAAAGGCGCGAAGGCACAAAGTTTTTGGATGCTACGCATCCAGTCAAAAAACGCTTTCAGCGTTTTTCTTCGCGCCTTCGTGTCTTTGCGCCTTCGTGTCACCCTCGAGCCTTCTATTGCATGAGGGTAGACTCGGCGTAATAGATCAAACGCCACTCCCCGTTTTCTTCCTTATAGAATTGGCGTTCATAGCCAAATCCTACCATAGGATACGACATCCGTTCGATAACCATGACATCGCCCACCGTTTCAAAACTGCGTTTCAGGGTACTCATAGTCGTATCCGGGAAATGCATGAGATGCCAGTTGGCAGGCGTCCATTCCGTGAGTTGACGTTTGGCCGTGGTATCCTGCGAAATACCGGATTCGCCTTTCAGCGGCCATTCAATATGCGCCATTTGGTAGGTGCTGTCGGAATGGAATTTCTGATAAAAATCGAGAAAGTCTTTGGGTAAATCTCCTTCCGCTTTGGCTTGTTGAAGCGGCTGAGGTTTGTTTTTGCAGTTTACCAGAAGAACAGAAAGAGTCAGGATCAGAACAAAAAAACGCATGAAGAGATGGGATAAATGAGATATTGAGACTTGAGTTGGGTGCGCAAAAATAGACAGCGGACGGGATTTTGCTGATGGGAGTTTATGGGGGTGATGGTCATCATCGCTGGCTCTGGTGGTCTATAACGAAAGAACACCGGTTATATTTGCGCTACATCTCCTCTCTCAAAGTTCCGTACTCATGAAAGCCCTTTACACCATCCTGCTTCTGCTCCTGTCCAACGTATTCATGACGGTAGCCTGGTATGGGCATCTGAAATTTCAACACCTGAAATTCTTCCAAAAAGCGGGGTTGATCGGGCTGATCCTGGCCAGCTGGTTCATTGCCTTTTTTGAGTATTGCCTCATGGTACCCGCCAACAAGATTGGGTACAAGGAAAATGGCGGTCCTTTTACATTATTGCAGCTGAAGGTGATCCAGGAAGTAATTACGTTGGTGGTTTTTACCGTTTTCACCCTGGTATTGTTCAAAAACGAGGAATTGAAGTGGAATCACTTCGTTGGGTTTGTCTTTTTGGTGCTGGCAGTGTATTTTATAAGGAAGTAGCATTAAAAGTCCTCGCAGGGTAGAACGTTAAAGCCTATAGACTTGATCATCCTGTAAATTGATCAAAATCACCCAAATGCTATAATAAGATCATTGTTATACATTTCTATTCGCTTTTAACTTTGGTTCACCACTAGGAAATCTATCTAACCATTAGCCAAGTAATACCCGAAATGACTATTATTAAAGTTCAGGATGGTAAATCCGCACAAGATTTTTTGGAGGTTTCACTGCGCGTTTATCAAAACGATCCGACCTGGATTCGTCCGTTGGATCAAGACATTGAAAGCACTTTTGACCCGCAACAAAACGATGCGTTCAAGCATGGCTAATGCGCTCGTTGGGTGGTTTATGATTCCAAAGGAGAGCCAATGGGTCGAATTGCTGCTTTTACGAACAGAAATACGGCATATGCCAATCCACAACCTACCGGCGGCATAGGTTTTTTTGAATGTATACAGGATAAACAAGCTGCTTTCCTCCTTTTTGACACGGCCAGAGCATGGTTAGAACAAAGGGGCATGGAGGCTATGGACGGACCAGTAAATTTTGGTGAACGCGACTCCTGGTGGGGGTTGCTGGTGCAAGGCTTTCAAGATGTGCCCTACAAAATGAATTACAACCCGGCCTATTACAAGGAGTTCTTTGAGGACTATGGCTTTCGCGACTATTTTAAGCAGTACTGTTTTACCATGAATATAGCAGATGCAGTGGATCCTTTGTTTTATCGCCAGCACGCTATGATAGCGCGGGATCCTTTGTATCGGGCTGTTCATATAGACAAGAACCGGCTTGATCAGTTTGCCGATGATTTTTGTACCATTTTTAACAGTGCATGGGGTGGGCATGATGAGGGCAGATCGGTTGACAGGGCCAACATCCGGCGACAGTTCAACAAGATGAAACCATTGATTGATGAAACGTTGATTTGGTTTGTCTATCATGACGATAAACCAATAGCGTTTTGGGTCAATTTACCTGACTTGAATGAAGCGGTTCGGCACTTCAATGGCCGGTTTGGATGGTGGCAGAAATTACAGTTGATAGCCAGGATCAAACTTGGCAAATTTCAACGCGTCAACGGCTTTGTATTTGGGGTAGTTCCTGAACATCAGTGTACCGGAGTAGTGGGATTTCTAATCATAGAAGGCGCCAGCGTTATGAAAAAATTGGGGCGATACAAGGAATATGAAATGCAATGGCAGGGCGATTTTAATCCCCGAATGGTGCGTATTGGCCGCGCCCTGGGCAAACAAAATAGTCGCCTGTTGATAACTTACCGCTATCTTTTCGATCCTAATCAGCCTTTCCAGCGGCACCCGGTTTTAAAAACTAAAGAAAAAACGAATGCCGTTCCCGCTGATCAAATGGCAGATTTTTGACAGGAAATCAGGGCGTTGTAAAAGAACCAGTTAAACCTTCTTTATGAACAATGTTGATACTTCTACCTTCCGGCATAAGTCGCATCAGGTATTTGACGGCAAGGTGGTCATTATCACAGGATCAAGCCAGGGAATTGGCAAGGAAATGGCTTTTCAATTAGCCCAAAAAGGTGCTAAAATTGTGCTTAATGCGCGCACCGAGACAAAATTGGAAGCCGTTCGAAAGGATCTTCTACAGATGGGGGCTGATGTAGTGGCCTATGCAGGAGATGTGAGCGATCCGGATGCCTGTGAGCGCCTAATAAACACTGCGTTGTCGCAATACGGCCGGATTGATGTTTTGATCAATAATGCCGGAGTGGGTATTCAGAGTCCAATGGAACAACTTCAACCGTGTGTATTGCGCAAAGTGGTGGAAATAAACCTACTAGGCAGTATCTATTGTACTTATTTCGCATTACCCCATATCAAGCGGTCTAAGGGAAGTATTATGTTCATCAGCAGCATTGCCGGTATCCACGGCATCCCTTCGTCCAATGTATATGCTGCCACGAAAATGGCACTGACCGGTTTGGCCGAATCGCTTCGTTTGGAAACCCATTCCAGTGGGGTACATATCGGCATTGCGTATCTTGGGTTTACACAAAATGACCCTGATAAACAGCATATCGGTTCGGACGGGAATTTAGTGCCCTGTCCCAAACGCGATTCATCCATGGTTAGTCCGCAGGACAAGGTAGCCAAAGGGGTGATCGAAATGATTGAAAACCGCCGGCATAAACGGGTCTTCAGTAGCCTTGGCAAGGTATTGTTCTTGTTAAACCGAATTTCGCCGGGGTTAGTGAGCAAGATACTCAGGCTGCAGATAAATCGGTTTGCAGAGTGAGCAAATAGGATTTAAAAGGGTACACTTTTAGTGTATATGTATTTTGCCCCATCCTTTAGGGCAGGGCAATTGTGGGCTTCTCCTCCCAAGCCATACCTTTGCCACTCCAAATAATCCTTTACTTTTGAGGCCAGACTCAAACCTTCAAAGCTTATCCCATGCCGGCACAAAAACTACCCAGAGCCTTCTCCTGGCAGGCTCTCTGCCTTTTCCTTGCACTGTTGCAGTTACCTCTGGCCTACCCGCTTCAGGCGCAGGTTTTTGAAGAATCCTATTTCGCTGCCCGTTATCCCAAACGCACTGGCGTCATCAAAGGATTCCTTAAATCTCCTCAAAGCCTGCTGCTGCACGCTACAACGCCATTCTATTCGCCATATCCCGCTGAATATCTGGCGGCTATCAACCCGGAAGGCCAAACAATTTGGAATTTCACTAACCCGGTGATAAATCGCCGGGTTAGTGATGCATAGAGAAAAATGTCCAGAAGTGTGATTGGGGACTCCCCTTATGGAACAGTAAAGTCTGTTTTGACCAG
>JBIKUE010000043.1:0-37609 GCA_044347755.1 Saprospiraceae bacterium | reverse complement strand
TAAGTGCGGGCAGAGGACATAGTTTGTGTGGATGGTGCGCGAAAATAGGGAAAGTCGTGGTTAACGGGAGACTTTCTGGTAGTTTTTGTCGGATATCTTCAGAGGAGGTGTTACCTGAAAAGCAAAGAGCCGCCTGGCGTCTTCCATGCGGCTCAAAAGCAATGAAATGATTTTACATTAATCCACGATAATTTGTTTCCCGACCTTTTCCTCAGCCTTTTTCTTGGGCAAAGTTACTTTAAGTACCCCATCAGCATATTGTGCTGAAATAGCTTCGGCATTCACATTTTCCGGCAAACTAAATGATCTGCTGAAAGTGTTGTATGCGTACTCACGCCGGGTAAAAGTCTCTTCCTGATCCTCCTGAGAAGCGCTGGATTCTCCTGAAATGGTTATGTAACCATTGCGCGTTTCCAGTTTGAAATCACCTTTTTTAAAGCCAGGTGCTGCAACATTCACTTTGAAGGCATCTTTGCTTTCCGTGACATTAACAGCGGGGACGGAAACGCCTTTTGCCATTGATCTGAGAGGGCTGTCCTGGAAAAAATCTTCCATCCAGTTAGAAAATGAAGGGAAAAAACTGCTTTCCGGATTCCATTTAACGAGTGACATATTGACCTCCTTTTTTAAACATTTTTTATGTTGCAAAGGTCCTGTCAGGCTGAAAAAATGCAAATGATCTGGGTCAAAAATGAAAATGATTTAGGTAGGTGATAAAAATCACCAGAATACCGGACCTCCATCATCGGCCTGGTGATCCGTATGCCGCCACCTTGCATCAAAATTTAAAATCTTATTCGTCATGATAAAAGAAGTAAGCGGCGACATTTTGTTGTCTAAAGCACAGGCCATTGCACATGGAATTGCACCTCATGATCACTTTGAAAGTGGACTGGCATTAAGCCTTCGTCAGGACTATCCTTCCATGGTTAAAGATTTCCGGCACTGGTGCCATCAGGTAAATCCAAAGCCCGGACAGGTGTGGATTTGGAGTGGTGCTGAAGGCAAGCGCATTGTTAATTTATTGACGCAGGAACCACCTGTTGGGCATGGTCATGGAGGGCATTCCGGTCATGCTACACTGCAACACGTTGGGCATGCTTTAAAAGAGTTGAAAAAACTTATTCAGGAAGAGGGTTTGAAAAGTGTAGCATTACCTCGGGTAGCTACTGGTGTTGGAGGCTTAAAATGGGATGATGTAAAACCATTGATCCACAGCAATCTGGAAGATGTAAATGCTCAGATTTTTGTATATGCCACTTATGTGAAGGGGCAGGCGGCAGAGGAATAAACAAGATCAAATCTAAAACCTGTAGACAATGAATTTTGGATCCATCCTCCCTTCGCTCGTATACAGCCAGTCCACCAAACTCCTGCGCTGGGCCATTGGTATCAACTATTTCTGGTTCGGGATACTGAAGTTTTTTCATGGACTAAGTCCGGCAGAAGTTTTAGCTAAGGATACGATCCGTATTCTAACGTTTGGGGTCATACCGGATGAGGTTAATCTAATGCTGCTGGCTATTTGGGAAGTGGCTATTGGCGTCATTTTTCTGAGTGGTAAATTCGTCAGATTTGGTGCACAGGCTTCTATTTTGCATATGATTTTCACGTTTATGCCCTTGTTCTTTTTTCCGGAAGTGTCGTTTTCTCAGCCACCATACGGGTTTACCATTGTTGGGCAGTACATCGTGAAGAATCTGGTATTCCTGGCAGCACTCCTGATCATTCTGAAGGAGGAAAAAGCATAATCAGGGCCTTTTGAAAATAGGGCTTACCCAAATAATGACTCTTGAAATGGCTACACGCCCTGCCGGAATTCGACGGGCGTGTAGCCATATAATACATTAAGCATGGCTACTCCACACCTGCAGGCACAACCAGGCGAAATAGCAGAAACCATTTTGTTGCCAGGCGACCCCCTTCGTGCCAGGCAAATTGCCAAAGAAATGCTTACCGGGATCCAGTGTTTCAATCAGGTTCGGAATATGCTTGGGTTTACCGGATATTATCAGGGAAAGTCTGTGTCTGTGATGGGCACCGGAATGGGCATGCCATCCATGGGCATTTACTCCAGCGAATTGATACGGTATTATGGGGTCAAAAAGCTCATCCGTATCGGTACTGCCGGAGCCATGCAGGCTCACCTGAGCGTCAGGGATGTGGTCATGGCGCAGGCAGCCTCTACCGATTCAAATTTTCCGGCGCAATTCGGCCTGGTGGGACATATTGCTGCCACACCGGATTTTGGGTTGTTACGTGGTGCAGTAGAAGCTGCGGAACGACTGGAAATCCCATTCCATGCAGGAACGGTAGTAAGCTCCGATGTGTTTTACCACATGGAACCGGAATATTGGAAAAAATGGCAAAAAACAGGTGCATTATGCATCGAAATGGAAACTTATGCTTTGTATCAAAATGCAAGGCTGGGAGGCGTGAAAGCCTTCGCGATGAACGTTATTTCTGATTCCTTGATAACAGGGGAGCAGTTAACTGCCGACGAGCGCCAACACTCGTTCCGGGATCTCGTTCGGATTGCTCTTGAACTCATCGATTAAGTAAGAAAAAACTAATAAAAGTTTGAACTGCTTTCACCAACAGGTCCCTTTGAGGCTTTAACAGCCTTCCTCTAAACGGGCTATGTTAACCAACTTTTCCATGCAATTCAAAACGATTATAGAGCCCTTCCGAATCAAAACGGTTGAGCGCATACGTCTGACTACTCCTGAAGAAAGAGTAAAGTATCTCCAAAATGCTCAGCACAATCCATTTTTATTACATTCCAGTGAGGTGATCATCGACTTGCTGACCGATAGTGGTACCTCCGCTATGAGCAGCGATCAATGGGCCGGTATAATGCGAGGCGATGAAAGTTATGCCGGAGCATCCAGCTGGCTAAGAATGGAGAAAGCCGTTCAGGATCTCACCGGCTGTCCGTATGTTTTGCCCACACACCAGGGCCGCGCAGCAGAGCATCTCCTGTATACCCGCATAGGTGGCACCGGGAAGGTTTTCATCAGTAATACCCATTTTGATACCACCCGTGCGAATATTGAATTTTCAGGAGCAACAGCCATAGATTGTCCGATCCCGGAAAATGCAGATCCATCCCTCGAACATCCATTTAAAGGCAATCTGGACTTGCAAAAGCTAGAAGAGCAGATCCAGCATTACGGACCGGAGACCATAGCAGCAGTTATTTTAACCGTAACCAATAACAGTGGCGGTGGCCAGCCGGTAAGTATGGGGAATGCCCGTTCGGTATCAGCTATTTGTAAGAAATATGGCATACGATTAATCCTTGATGCATGCCGTGTTGCGGAAAATGCCTGGTACATTAAACACCGGGAGTCGGGTTTTGAAGAAAAAACCTACCGTCAGATTGCGCAGGAAATGTTTGCACTGGCTGATGGTTGCATTATGAGCGCCAAAAAGGATGCCCTTGTGAACATGGGCGGTTTTTTAGCTTTAAGGGATTTGGATCTGGCGGTTCAATGCAGGACGGTATTGATCGTTACTGAGGGCTTCTCCACCTACGGTGGATTATCCGGGCGCGATATGGAGGCCATTGCAATAGGTCTTGATGAAGTATTTGAGTCGGATTATTTGAACTACAGGATAAAAAGTACGGCCTATCTGGCCGATAAACTTCACGCCTTAGGTATACCGATTATGCGTCCTGCAGGGGGGCATGCTGTTTATGTAGATGCCAGAACTTTTTATCCGGATATACCTCTGGATCAGTATCCCGGGCAGGTATTGGCTTGTGAACTATACTTAATTGGCGGAATACGTTGTTGTGAGATTGGCTCCGTCATGTTTGGTAAATATGATGAAGCCGGCAAACTTATTCCGGCCAACATGGATCTGGTTCGTCTGGCTATACCGCGTCGGGTTTATACTCAAAGTCATTTGGACTATGTGGCAGAAGCCTTCAGCGAACTGGTCAAACACCGCAACAAGAAGTCTGGGTATAAAATTGTATATGAGCCGCCTTTTCTCCGGCATTTCACTGCTAGATTCGAGTGTTTAAGTGTTTGAGTGTTTTAGTTGGCGTTCGGCTGTGTATTTTGAAGGCTGACGCCAAGTGAAATGATCGGGAGAGATTGTTCATAAAATAGACTTGTTGCGATGGGGGCGTTTGTGCGAGGTGGCAGCAAATTTTATTTTAGACAAGGCAAAATTTGCAGTCGCATGCGGGTAATTCGGCGTCCCGAGTACTCGGGATAACGCCGTATAAAAGAAAATTTGGCCGCATCGCGCAAACAGTACCACGTCGCAACAAGTCTAATGATCTAAAAAAACAAATTACCATTCAAGCACACAAGCAAAGCGTCCCAATTTCCTTCCAACATTCAGGGAAGATTCCTTCCCAAAGGCGTCAGCCTTCAAAAATACCCAGCCGAACGCCAACTAAAACACGCCCATCCCCAAACACTCAAACACTAAGAAATGACCTTACTCGAAAAATACGATATCCCGGCGCCGCGATACACCAGTTATCCAACCGTTCCCTATTGGGAGGCAGACCAGATGAATGAGTCTGAATGGATGCAACATGTGGTCAGGGTTTTTGAAAAAGACCGGCGATTGAGTTTGTACGTGCATTTGCCCTTTTGTGAGAAGCTTTGCACCTATTGCGGTTGTAATAAGCACATTACCCGCAATCATGCCGTTGAGTCGCCTTATATTCAATCTGTTCTGGCGGAATGGGCCATGTATCTGGAGCAATTTCCGGGAAAGCCTGTTTTGACGGAATTGCACCTTGGAGGTGGCACACCTACTTTTTTTCATCCGGATAACCTGAAACAGTTACTTGATGGATTGCTGGCAACCGTTGAGGTTGCTGAAGATCATGAGTTCAGTTTTGAGGCTCACCCGGCCAGTACCACCCGGGAACATTTGGAAACCCTGTTTACACATGGATTCCGGCGAATCAGTGTGGGGGTGCAGGATGTAGATGAAGATATTTTGCGTGTGATCAACCGTTTTCAAACCATTGAGCAAGTACAATTCGTAACAGACGCTGCCCGGGAAATTGGCTATGAATCTGTCAATATGGATCTGATTTTTGGGTTGCCGTTTCAAAAACAGGAGCATATCCGCAAAACCATGTCCTGGATTCAAAGATGGATGCCGGACCGTATCGCCTTTTACAGCTATGCCCACGTTCCATGGATGAAAAATGGCCAGCGGGCCTTTGATGAAAATGATTTGCCGGACACTGTAGCCAAGCGGGCTTTATATGAAACCGGCAAACGCATATTGGAGGAGTCAGGATACCATGACGTTGGAATGGATCATTTTTCCCTCGGCAATGATGCCCTTTTTCAATCCGCTCAATCCGGTGTTTTGCACCGGAATTTTATGGGTTATACCCCGTTGTTTACCCCTTTGAGTATTGGACTGGGAGCTTCTGCTATTGGTGACACCTTTACCGCTTTTGCCCAAAATATTAAAACAGTGGCGGAGTATGAAACGGCCGTTGCATCCAGCCAACTGCCTTTGCAGCGCGGGCACCTGCTTACTATGGAAGATCAGGTGATACGTCAGCACATATTAAACCTCATGTGCCGGTATCAAACCTCCTGGCAGCTAGAAGATCCGAGGGATAAGATATTGGCCAGACTGGCAGAACCTATTGCAGATGGATTGGTGGTAGTAGGACCGAATGGGGTAAAAGTGACTGATATCGGAAAAGGATTTTTGCGCAATATTTGTCTCGCTTTTGATGAGCGCTACTGGGGAAAGGTTCCCACAGGAAAGGTGTTTAGTCAGGCAGTATAAAACCCACCAATAATGTTGATACTTATTGCAGGCTTACCAGGTACCGGCAAAACCACCATAGCCAGGGCGTACGCCAGGCTTAGCGGAGCTGTGCATCTGAACAGCGATGTAATGCGCAAAGAGCTTGATTTGATGGGGCACTATGCTCCAGAGGACAAAAAGCGTGTGTATGATGCCTTGCTGGAGCAAACGGAAATGGCCTTGAAAATGGGTAAAATGGTGGTGGTAGACAGTACTTTTTATCAACAAAGCATCAGGGCCCCCTTTGAAATGCTTGCTTATGCAAATGAAGTTCCGCTAAAATGGGTGGAAATAAAAGCAAGCGAACGTATCTTGCAGGAACGATTAAGCAAACCCAGGCCGGATAGTGAAGCAGATTTTGCGGTGTATGAAAAGATCAGAAAACAGTTTGAACCCTTGCCCGGGGGGCATTTGGTGTTAGATAGTGAGCTGGAAACACCGGAAAGCGCAGCACGTAAAATTCTTCAATACTTGGCATGACCAGCGAAATGATTCATAGGTTGGTAGATCAGAGCCTTTTCCCGGGCCCGGCTTCCGGCGTTTCGCTGGTGGAGACCCATATATCCTGGGTGATTCTGACAGATAAGTTTGCCTTTAAGATCAAAAAAACGCTCCGGTTTGATTTTCTGGATTTTAGTACCCTCCCTTTGCGCAAACACTTCTGTGAAGAGGAGTTCCGGCTCAATGCTCGGCTGTCTCCTGAAATGTACATGGGCGTATTGCCAGTGACCGAGGCCGGAATAGGTTCGGAAGAAGGAACGGTTATCGATTATGCTTTGCAAATGCATCGCATGGATAATCAATTTGAGATGGATAAAATGTTGGTTGCCGGAACCGTCAAGGGGCATCACATGGAACTTCTGGCAACTTTGTTGGCATCTTTCCATCAAAACCATCAGCTTCCGGCTGATCATCATTATCAGCCGGATGAAGACATTCATGATTTTGCCGACCTGTTCGCCTTTAGAGCGGATCTGTATGCCTTGGAGTGCCCGGATGCTGCAGAATTGCTGGAGACCTGGGAAAAGGCGGTGCCTGCATTTCTTCAGGCCCAGACAGCGCATTTGGAAAGGCGGCTGATAGCCGGCTTTTGGGTAGACGGGCATGGAGATTTACATTCCAGAAATATATTTTTACCTGACACTGCCAGTCCGGTGGTGTTTGATTGCATTGAATTTAACCCTCATCTGCGTCAAACCGATGTGTTGAACGAACTGGCGTTTTTATGTATGGACCTTGAGTTTCATGAGCAAGAAGATTTAGCGGAAGCCTTTTTGGAAGCATATAGGAGACATTGGCTTTGTTTTGAAAAATTGGAAGACGACATCCTTTTTACATATTTCAAAGCATATCGTGCCAATGTTCGATTAAAGGTTACACTCCTCAGTTTGCGTCAGCATTCAAATGAGGAGCAAGCCAGGGTAGCACGGTCTTATTGGGCGCTCTTGAAGCGATATATGCTGGATTTGGTTGGCTTTTGATAGCAAATTGATTACAATTGGTTGCTTATATGATCTTGATCATCAAAACAATCCTGTAAACCCGGCCAAATTTGTACCGGAATTCAACCAGTAGAACTATGGAAAATAATCAGGTACAGTTCGATTTTAGGGTAAAGGCCGTTCAAAACGAGAACCGGATTTCCAGAATTACAGCAGCTGAGGTAGAGACGCCGATTGAATGTGCCACACCGCCTGAATTCCCGCACGGTATCGCCGGGGTTTGGTCGCCCGAAACTTTTTTCCTGGCTTCAATAGCAGGGTGTTATGTGAATACTTACCAGGCCTTGTGTGATCGGTTTAAAATGCAGCCGGTATCCATTGAGTGTGAAGCTAGTGGAACGGTAGCGTTGGTAGACGGCAGGTATCGGTTTACCGGAGTGATGTTAAACCCGATCATTACCGTTTCTACCCATGATGATGAAGCCAAGGCTATTACGATTATAGAAAAAGCCCACAAGTATTGTCTGATATCCAATTCGGTCAATTGTCCGGTATCCGTTTCTGAAAATGTAATGGTACTGGTTTAAGATACAGCGTTTATGTAGTTTTTAGATCCATCCTTTTTTCCAGGCTCGCAGGTTTTCCTGCGATGCCTGGGGGTGGGTGGTTCTTTCCCGGAAAGCCTGCAGGCCTAGATGTTTGCGGGTATTTTTATTTTAAAGCGTAACTTTATAGCTCAATGAATTCTAAGATGCGTTTGCTATTCTTACTCCTCGGGTTTTGGCTCAATCTTGCGTCCATGCAGGCTCAGTTTGTTTGCTTTTCTGATTCCACCACCATATATACTTTTGAAGGCACACAGGTGCCTCCTATGGTTGGAGAAGCAGCCTTTGCTTATCAGCATTACAGAGTCATAGTAGGCGGGAAATTTCTGGATCCGTTGCACCCGGAAGATGAGGCCATTTATAATTGCGACATGCTCATCATTGATCATGAACGCCAAAAAACGTATGTCCTTCCACTTAGTTATTTCCCGCCTTTTGTAGACGATCAGTTTGCCGGTGTAAACTATGCCTATACGATGGAAAATGATACTGCCTACGTGTTGGGTGGATATGGATATGACCTGGCCAAGGGGTATCAAACCACCTTTCCTACTTTAACCATCTTCCCGGTCAAAACCCTGATCGACAGTGTTTTGCATTATAAAGATTACCTGAACCTGTTTCAGGTGGTAGAATCAGATAGTCGTCTGGCCATCACGGAAGGAACGCTGGTAAAAATCGGGGATTACTTTTTGGTGTACAATGGTCGGGAAATAACCCCGATTGAAGAAGAATTTACGGATTGCCTTACTGTCAATGAATGGGATTTCCGGGGCCAGCTTCGCAAGTTTACCCTGAAAAAAACGGAAGGCTATCTGGAAGTGGATGAGTTTCAAATTTGCAATACTTCCAAGGTGTTTTATCAATGTATGCCTGATACCTGGAAGAAAGCGCCGGTAAGGGTTTATGAGTTGGACAGGCAGTAAATGGGGAGGATTTGAGATAATAATGATCAAATCTGTTGTGTTTTGGCATTAACCTGATTCAATTCCGGTTTTTTATTCATTTTAGCCGCATGAATCAGTCTATTTCATCCTCTATGCGTATAGCCACGCTATTCTTTTTTCTTTTTTCTGGAGCCCTTTTCGCTCAAAAACAGGCCCGTTTCCCGGCATCATATTTAAAAATCTCCTGGCAACTCATCACTAATCAACATGAAAAGCCTGATCAGCACCTGGCGCGATTCACGTTGTTGAACACACAATCCAAAACTGCCCTTCCTGCCCAGGGATGGACCATTTATTATAATGGCGGTAGAGACGTTTTGCAGGTTTTGCCAGGCAGTGGTTTGCTCACGGAAAGAATTCATGGAGATCTGTTTCGGTTGTATCCCGGCCCGGAATTTAAAGGGTTAGCAGCAGGAAAGAACATCACGGTTGACTACGTGGGAGACGCATGGGTGTTTAACGTTTCTGATGCTCCCTGCGGATATTATCTGGTTTGGGATGACACCCCTGGTGTTACACATGCCCTGCCTTTGGTTGCGCCACGTCCTCCTGAAAACCTGACTGATTTTAAACGTAGTCCTGATGGACCTGAGGACCAGATGACACCGGAGCGCGTATTCGCACAAAACGAGTACCTCACAGATATCCCAGCCCGGCAATTGCCCCGCGTATTTCCTACTCCGGCAACTTACATGGAAAAGCCAGGCTTTTTCAAGCTGGATGCTTCCATTCCTATTGCTTCCGAACCGGTTTTCCAGCAGGAAGCCGATTACCTGGCTGGAGAAATGCGACTCTTTATTGGAAGTGCCCTGCAGCAATCCTCCAACAACCCAAAGAGTATCAGGCTACGGAAGGATGCTTCCTTTCCGCGAGAGGCTTATCGATTGGAAGTAAATGTAGACAACATCAACATTGTGGCTTCCGGGCCGGAAGGCATTTTTTATGGTATCCAGTCGCTGAAGCAATTATTACCTTTAGAGGCCTGGTATTCGCCTATGTCTGCGATAATGATCCCATGTGCAGAAGTGCAGGATCAACCCAGATTCGGATACCGCGGGTTGCATATGGATGTGGCGCGCAATTTTCAGGGTAAGGAGCAGGTGTTACGCATGCTCAACTGGATGGCCATGTATAAACTCAGTACCCTGCATTTCCATTTTTCCGACGATGAGGCCTGGCGTATAGAAATACCCGGGTTGCCGGAATTGACTACCGTGGGAGTTAAGCGCGGACATACTTTGGACAGCAAAGAGCATTTGCCTGCCACCTATGGTTCCGGCGGAGATGTACAAAATCCACAAAGCGGATATTACACAAGAGCAGATTATCTGGATATACTACGTCATGCCAAGCGTCTGCACATTGAGGTTGTTCCGGAGATTGAATCTCCCGGGCATGCCCGCGCAGCCATCAAGGCCATGGAATCGAGGTATCGGAGGCTAATGGCAGAAGGGAAGCCTGAGGAAGCACAGGCCTATCGGCTTGCTGATCCGGAGGATCAATCTAAGTATTTGACGGCTCAATATTTTACGGATAATGTGATGTGTGTGGCGTTACCATCTGTGTATAGATTCATAGAAACTACCGTTGATGCACTTGTAGCCATGCACCAGGAAGCAGGTATGCCGTTGAAAACCATTCATATGGGTGGAGATGAAGTACCTGTGGGTGTGTGGGAACAATCGCCGGCATGTCAGGCTTTGCTGAAAAAACTGCCCGCGGATCAATACAGACAAATACCTGACTTGTGGCAGTATTACTGGGAGAAAGTGCATGATATTTTACAAAAAAGAGGGTTGTTCGTTTCAGGCTGGGAAGAAATCGGGATGCGGGAAACCAAAGTGGACGGGCAGCGCAAAATGATGGTCAATCCGGGCTTTGCCAACCATCATTTCCGGACCTATGTTTGGAATACGGTGATTGGCTGGGGCTCTGAGGATTTGCCTTACCGGCTGGCTAATGGCGGATATGAGGTGGTATTATGTCCGGTATCCAACCTGTATTTTGATTTGGCCTATGAAAAGGATTTTGCTGAGCCGGGCTACTATTGGGGGGGCTTTGTGGATGTGGACAAGCCCTTTTATTTTATTCCATTTGATTACCTGAAGAACACCAAAGTGGATCGCTTTGGTAATCCGGTTCCGCCGGAAGTGCTGCAGGGCAAGGACCGGCTGACCGATTATGGTAAAACAAACATCGTGGGCATTCAGGGGCATTTATGGAGTGAAAACATCCGCAATCCTGACATGCTGGAATACCTGGCCTTTCCTAAGATACTGGGCCTTGCGGAACGTGCCTGGGCACAGGATCCGGATTGGGCGCAGGAAAAAGATCCGGCAAAATCTGAAACGCAGTACGAGAATGCCTGGAATATCTTTGTCAATATACTGGGCAAACGTGAATTGCCACGGTTAACGGCGTATCAGGGAGGCGCTGGTTTCCGGATTCCAACTGTTGGGGTAAAAGTGGAAGAAGGGGTGGCCAGGGCTAATGTGATGTTTCCTGGTTTGGACATCCGTTACACTACTGATGGTTCAGAGCCTACATCTGATAGCCCCATGTATACCGGGCCTTTGGCTGTAAAAGGAAGTCTTTGTTTCAGGGCCTTTGACCGAAAGGGGAGAGGCGGCAGGGCCGTTTGGATAAAACCATAATCCTAAGCCCTCTGCTTTCCACAATCAATTGCATCTATTTGAATAGATTTACCGCTTATTCTGCATATTATGGCAACTCATATCAAAGAACACGAGTTTGAAAATTTTATTTGGATTGATGCTTGTCAGCCAACCCATAAAGAATTGACGCAACTGGCCTCGGAATATGACCTGGATTATTATCAGATAAGCGATAGTCTTCAGGCAGGGCATTTGCCTAAATTTGAGACCCAACCCAAATATAACTTTTTAATCTTAAGGGCTTATACGGCATCTGAAGAAGACAGGGTGACCAATATCAATGAGCTATCCAATAAAATTGCCTTTTTTTATAACGACAGCAAGGTGATTACGGTACACAGGTCTCATTTTGATTTTCTGGATGAATTGAACATGGAATGCATGCATGCCCAGGATTTGGTTCTGGAAATCATAAGGAAGATGTTACACACCTTTGTAAAGCCATCAGAAATTTTGTCCAGGGAGATTGACGTTTTTGAGCAAACCATTTTTATTCACGACAACAATAAAATTTCCCTGGAAGACCTATATTACCTAAAGGCTGAGACCAGGATTGCCAAAAAAATTCTGCAGATTACACAGAATACCATCCATCAGATGGAGGTTCAGGACAGGAATAAAACTTCTATGCAGGACATAAAAGACCAATTGCTATACCTTATTCTTATATTCGATGAAATGACAGATGATGCCAACAGCTTACTCAACACCTATCTTTCTGTGAATGCCCAGAAAAGCAACGATGTGATGCGATTGCTTACCATTTTTTCGGCATTCTTTCTGCCATTGACCTTTATTGCAGGGATCTATGGTATGAATTTCGATCACATGCCCGAGTTGAAACATCCGATCGGATATTTTGCGACCCTGGGTTTTATGCTTGGGATTGCGCTGATTATTTTCCTTTGGTTCCGGCGTAAAAGGATTATCTGATCAGGTTACAAGTCTTTTTTTCGAAATACCCGAACCGCCCAAAGGATAGGTATAAGTACCCAGGCCAGTAATACACCCAGCGCAAACCCTATTCCCCAACCGGTTCCCAAAAATTCCCGGAAAAGCGCACCTGTGTAACCCATTAGTGCTGATATATCCATTTGCAGCAGTACTATTACTCTGGCCAGGTCAATGGGATTCAGGGCTATGAAAGCCAACATCACTTTTTCCAGGGGATAATCTGCGAAACTGAACATCAGAAACAGCACCAGCGAATCATAGAGCAAGGCGAAATAAAACCAGAGCAGCAGAGCTACCCCTATACCTTTTGCCTTGTCGCGCGTCAGTACTGATGCCAATAATGCAATGGCTACAAAAGCCACAGATAAGGCTGCCGCTACAATGATCAGGGTGATTCCGGTGGCATTGGGTGAAAAAAGCATCACAGGAATACCAATTCCGGCTAAAACAGCCATTGTCAAAGCACCTGCCAGTCCGAGAAATTCACTCCAGACAATGATACTCCTCCGAATAGGTTGTGCGGCCAGCAATTCAATGAATTCGGTCGCATTGTAATAGTGGATCGTAGAAAAAACAATACTAACCAGTGGTGTAACAATCAATACGATATTAAGCAGGCTGACCATACCTTTAGTGGGGTCGCCACTCAGGTTGAATAACCCAAAGGAAACCGCCAGTAAAAAAAGCGTATAACCAATCACCATCCTGTTTTGCAGAATGTCGTACAAAACATATTTGACAATTCGGAACATAAGAATAGATGCTTTACAGTAGCGCAAATAAAAGGATGAGAATTAAGGTAGCCTCAATTCAATGATTCATTACCACGCATTACCCTGGCTATTGCCCTGTTAAGCCGTTCTTCTCCGGTTTGCGTTTTTAATTGCTGGATAGACTGGTAAAACTGAACCTGACCGTCCATCAGGTATAAAACGTCGGTGGTGATTTCCTCCAGATCGCTGAGAATGTGGGATGTGACCAGGATCAACTTTCCCCTTGCTTTTTCCGACAATACTTTTTCTTTCAGGATTTCCGAAGCAAGTGGATCCAGTCCGGCAGTTGGTTCATCCAGTACCAATACCATAGGATTGAACAAAAAGGCCAGGCATGCACTCACTTTTTGCCGGGTGCCTCCGGAAAGGGTGCGCATAGGTTTATGGGCAAATTTGTCTACTTCAAATGCCCGAATCAGGTCTTCATCAAGACTATCGTAAGAGCCATTGCGAATTTCTTTGACCATGTCAAATACCTGGCCTACCCGCATATGATCGGGGTAGCGGCCAATTTGTGGCATATAACCAATATGGCGACGGTAATTCCAACTGCCCAAAACGGGTTGCCCATTCAGGGTAAGGGAACCACTATCCGGTATGACCAGCCCCAGCAAACACTTGATAAAAGTTGTTTTGCCTGAACCATTAGGTCCAATCAATGAAACGGCCTGCCCGGCTTGCATATTCACACTCACCTGATCAAGTGCTTTCAGTTTGCCGAATGTTTTGGAAAGGTTGCTGGATTGTAACATAGGACGGTAGACGATGGACGGTGGAACGATGGACGGTGAACGATGGACACTGTACCCCGGAACTCCGTTCCGGGCACTACTGGACGGTGGAACGAAAGAAAGTGGTCATCCCATCGTCCATCGTCCCATCGTTCATCGTGCCATCGTTCCACCGTGCAAAAACTTACTTGGGTAGCAAAACGTTGTCAATGATGTGAATGATGCCATTGCTGGCTGGAACGGTTGCTACAACATTGGCGCCGTTGACGGTAATTTTTCCATCTTTGACGCCCATGGTAACATTGCCACCATTCGCCATAGACAAAACTTGGCCATCGGTAAACATTTCTGGCTTGTATACCGCTACTGCCACGTGGTATTGAAGGATATCCGCCAGTGCATCCTTTTTCTCAGGCTTGAGCAATCCTTCTACGGTTCCGGCAGGAAGTTTTTCAAAGGCTGCATTGGTTGGAGCGAAAACAGTGAATGGGCCGGCATTAGACAAAACATCCACGAGTTCGGCTGCTTTAACCGCTGTTACCAGCGTGGTGTGGTCTTTACTTCCAATGGCTACTTTTACAATGTCTTTTTGAGAATCATTGTCCTGAACCGACGATTGACCACCATCCGTAGCAGTAGCATCGCCTGATGCAACTTGTTGAGGTGCAGTATTGGTACAGTTTGAGAGCCAGATCACAAGCATGAGGCACAATAGGGAGCGGAATAAAAAGGTGATTTTCATAAAAACTTGATTTTAATAGTGAACAGAGTACGGTCCTGCGCTCATTGCAGGGTAATCGGTTTCATGACAGGTTTATCATCTTTTAGCATTTCTGGCGTTAATGAAGGGATGATCTTTTCTGCTTTATCCAGCAGATAGACCATGAAACTTCGCATCAACATTAACCCAAAGGGCATACGTTCCACCACGACAGCGTACAGGCTTACCGGTCGGAACGGGACATCGCCAATGCCGTCGCGATTCAGATCGTATCCTTCATAACGATCCCAATAATTGCTGTCAAAGGAGTTTAGAACGAGGGAGCCGTTGGTTGAAACATCAAAGGAGTTCCCGAAAAAGTTGTTTTGTCGGACTATATTGCCATCACAACTGGCTTGAACGCGCAGCGCCCAGCCATTTTCACGAAATTGATTTTGTTCGAGGGTGATCCTGCTGGCGCCTTCCATATAAACGCCCGCTGAATTGTGTTCAAATATGTTTTTCCAGATATGGCTGTCAGAGATGTCTTTTAACAATAATCCATAAGCGCTGCTTCCCCAGTTATACCCAAATTCGTTTTCCGTCATTTTTACCTGTCGGGAATACATCACGGCCACCCCTGCACCGTTATGGTGAAAGCGGTTGTGATGATAATGGTCGTTATGGGAAAACATAAAATGCAGACCATATCGAAGATTATATTCGCTGTGATTATACCGGATTTCCGAATCGGTTACGAATTCAAAATAAATACCATCGCGTTGCCCTGTGAGGTGATTTTCCTCTACTATGGCACGGGCACATTTCCACAAATGGATACCGTTTCCACTGTTCTGCTCTTCCTTTATGATACCATGTACCTCATTGTGGGAAACAAAGCAGTCGTTGGTGTTGGAGAGATAAATGCCAAACGTACAGTCCAGTATGCGGTTGCCGATCACTCGTACCCTATCTGATGAGAGTACTTTAATGCCTGCAAGATCTATTGTGCTGAGCTGGCCGCTGTTACGCACTTCAAAGCCCTGAATTAAAACGTCAGAAGCATTAACGGTAAAAATCTCACAGTTGTGCTGGCCATCCAATACCGGATATCCCACGCCGATAATCGATACAGGCTTGTTTACTGCGATATTTCCTTCCGTATAGACCCCTTCGTGTACCCAGATGGTATCACTTGGTTGGGCTAAATCCAAAGCATGGTGAATGCTCGACAAGGGCAATCCCTTGCCTACATGCCAATGGTTAGCAGCGAGCAACCCTGTGCTATACAGGAAACTGCAAAATATTACCAGATATCGCATCATAGACTGCCAAGTTGTGATCCTGGAGTCTGAAGGACTCTCAGGTAAAGATTAATCTTCTTCTTTTTCTTCAGCACCGCCCTCTTTTGCACCGCCGAATTGATTCAGCCAGTTCACGAGGGTGTTCTTTTGTTCCGGATTAAACCGGGCTTTTGGATGTGCCCACGTATAGCTGGATAGTGGCATTTTTCCTTCCTGGATAACTTCTCCAATTTCCCCCATTAACTCCGACTGGTCCTGAGTCGGCAACTGCCCAAACGTGGAAAAATTCAGGTGTTCTCTGCCTTCTTTAACGTGGGATCCCAACCACCATGAAACTGGGGCAATCTGACTATACCAGGGATATACGGTCTCGTATGAGTGACAATCGTAACATGCTACCTTGAGCAATGGCATCACTTCAGAGGGCGGGTTGGCCACGTTCTGAAAGTCTTGCTGTGGGTTTATGGTCGGATTCGTCTGATCAGGGCGGATAAACTGGATCAGAATGAGCAGGGCGCCTAGTACGCCAATTATTTTTTTCAACATAATGCATTGTTTTATTGCGCGTGTAACGTTCTAAAACGCTGTTATATGCTAAAAATGAAGGTGACCTTGCTCAATGCTTATACTGATTTCACAATTCCGCCTTTACCTCTGGCCAACTTTTTTCTATCCCATTTCCCAGTTCAGATTTCAAAGCATCCCGATCAGTTTGATTTGAAAAACAGGCAATATCCGCCCGCATAGGGCTTTTTAATGCCTCATTGCCAAGGAAATAACTTTGCGTTACATCTACCAGTTGACCGGACTTGAAATCCACAGCCAGGGTGAAGGCCGTGTTTTCAGGAGTGACCTCGCCCATTTTGATGAAATTACACAAGCAGTTGAGATCATCGAATTTATACACCTTTCCTTTTTTAGTCACCAACTCTGCCCCATAACGTCTGTCGGTAAGCGTCATTTTGCAGAAGTAGCAATTGTCTTCGCCCAAACGCAATGGTTCGGGAGTGGGGGTACAGCCCGTGAACTGGGTGGAAGCAACAATAGCCAGAATAATGGTTGCTCCTTTGGCTACCTGTACATTTCTGCGGTTCCTGAAAAACTCCAGCCACCACAATATGGTTGCCAGTAAACAAACAACGATAATGATCCAGGCTCCGATATCCGGGCCGGAATAGGAGGTGAAGTTGAGCAGGTTTTTATAGCCAATTAAAGGTGGCTGGTACGACATGTCAGGCACCTTAATTGCGGCATTCGGATCCAGATTGTGGCCATAATCATAGCCCCATACCCAGAAGTCGTACAATGCGGCAAACCCGTATACATAAGATAACAAGGTGAAAAGGAATAGGATTCGGCCATTGGCCAGGACAGCGGCCACCAATCCGACCAGGATCAAAAAACCAATAAGCAACCCGATGTACCCAAACTCCGGAAACATCTCCACGCTGATGTGCTTCATACCGATATAATGGTTCAAGCCGTTGATGATGTCAATATTTCCACTCAGGTTGTTGTGCCAGATCTTCATCTCCAGGCCTTCCGGATATTGAGGCGCCCATAACATGATCTGCCAGAGCGGCACAAAAAAGGTTGCAATCATTGAAAGGCTTGCCACCCCGAGTATTATTCGGGTCGTTTTACTTAACTTCATGTCTATGGGTGTTTTGAAGTGGGGCACATTTTAAGCAGTTGTCCGGGTACTTACTATCGGGGAGACCTGCCAGCCTCACCGACAGTAAGTGCCCAGACAGCCGCTTTAATGTATTATACCTTCTATTTAGATGTTCCGGTTGGTTCCGTTTTGTTGCCGGTACTGAAACTCAACGCTACGTTTGAGCCACGTGGAGAAACCCTCACATATCCTTGCATCTCCTGGTGAAGCGCTGAGCAGAAGTCGGTGCAATAGATCGGGAAAACACCCACGCGATCCGGTACCCATTTAAGGGTGCAAGTCTCGCCTGGCATGATCAGGATTTCTGCATTATTTGCGCCTTTCACTGCGAAACCGTGAGGTACGTCCCAGTCTTGTTCCAGATTGGTTACGTGGAAATAAACCTCATCACCAAGCTTAACCCCTTCAATATTATCAGGAGTGAAGTGTGAGCGAATAGAAGTCATCAACACGTGTACTTTGTTGCCTTCGCGGAAAACCTTGGCCTCTTTTTCCCCTTTGGCCACATATGGGTGGTTGTTTTCTTCAATCTTGAAGAATTTCACCGATTTTGGCTGCACCAGACTGGCAGGAATGGCTTCAGCATAGTGAGGCTCACCGGTGGTTGGGAAGTCCAGCAAGAGTTTCATCTTTTCACCACTGATATCGTACAACTGTGCTGATTGGGTCAATTCCGGACCTGTTGGCAGGTAGCGGTCTTTGGTGATCTTGTTATAGGCAATCACATATTTGCCGTGCGGTTTTTTCGTTGGACCGCCAGGAATACAAAGGTGTCCTATGGAGTAATAGGTTGGTACGCGGTCTACTACTTCCAGTTTTTCAATGTTCCACTTCACGATTTCGGAAGAAACGAAGAAAGAAGTGTAGGCAAAACCTTTGCCATCGAATTCTGTATGTAATGGGCCCAAGCCCGGTTTTTTTACTTCGCCGTGCAATACAGCATCGTATTTCAGCACCGGAATACCGTCGAACTCGGCTTCAATGTTTTTGTCGGCAATTGCTTTTTGTATTTTGCTGAAGGAGAATACCGGAATTACAGCGGCCAGTTTGCCGGAACCACAGATATATTCACCGGTTGGATCTACGTCACAACCGTGCGGAGATTTTGGACATGGCATGAAGTATACGATGTCTTTCAACTCTTTGGGATCCAGGAGAATGGTTTCGGTTTCAATGGTAGAAGTGGCTGAGTGTGTTTTTTCGTCGTACACATTGTGTGCATAGCGTACTTTAGACACTTTTCCTTTGCCGGCTTTGGCATACTCTTCACATTTTTTCCAGTTAACGGCCATCACAAAGTCTTTGTCTTTCTGAGAAGCGTTTACTTCCAGCAAAGTGCTGGCCTGTTCTGTATTGTAACAGGAGAAGAAGAACCAGTCATGCGATGGACCGCGACCGCAGCGGGCAAGGTCGAAGTTTACCCCTGGAAGCAGAATTTGGAAACTCAGGTTCATCCGGCCACTTTCAGGATTGATGCCGATAAAGGAAATGGTGCCTTTAAAGTTTTGCTTGTAGGTATTGATGGCTACGTCCGGGTTAGACTCCTGGTTGTCAAGGGGATAGGAGAATCGGGTGCCGGCTACAGCATACTCTGAATTCTCCGTCAGAAATGGAGAAGAGTGATTGCCTGAACTGTTGGGAATTTCAATAATTTCTTCCGTACGGAAAGTGCCCAGGTTAATACGGGCAATACGAGGAGTATTATTGCCATTGACGAATGCCCAGCGACCATCGTGTTCGCCATTGGTAGTGGAAAGTCCAATGTGGTGGGAGTCGTCCCAAGGAACAAAGCCATGGGACGTGTTCAGCATAGGTTTGGTTTCTTCACTAAAGCCGTAACCGCTTTCCGGGTTTAAGGAGAAAACCGGGATGACACGGAAAAGGCGACCGGAAGGTAATCCGTAAACGCTGACCTGGCCGTTAAAACCACCGGAAACGATGTTATAAAACTCATCGAATTTACCGGGAGCTACATAAACTTTGCTTGCTGCATCGCCTTCAACGGCGCTTACCGGATTGCTGGGTTTACAGCCTGGCGAAAGCAATACGGCTGGTATGGCTATCGCGGCTGCGATGATGAGAGAAAGGTATGTGCGTTTCATAAAGATGTTGAATTAAATTGTGGTTAGAGAACAGGGTGAAGAAATTTCATGGATTATTTTTCACCGTCGTTGGATCGCATGAATTCCAATATTTTGCGGGCATCTTCCTGAGCTACGTTTTGGTTAGGCATTCGGACGAGACATTGTTCCAGAAGCTTTTGCGCTTCTTCGTCTTTCTCGAGCATCATTTCCACATTGGTGATCATATTCAGGATCCACTCCGGTTTGCGGTTTTTACTTACACCTGCCCAGCCAGGACCAACAACCTTTTCGTTGGTTAACTTGTGACAAGCCAGGCACTTGGATTCGTAGATGGTTTTTCCAGTGGCCACCCATTCTTTATTCAATGGATTGGTGAGTTCCACGGATTTAACTTCCGTACCATGCACTTCCGGCTGAGGTGCAGCAGCTTCAGAAGGAGAAGGTGATTTTTTTGCAGCGTCATCAGCCTCTTTTTTAGAGGTGCATGCTGTCAGCGCCAATATGATGAGCGCCGTGAAAAGGGGTGCTTTTTTGAACATGATTGAAAGAAGATATTCGTTAAAATAAATAAAGAGATTAAACTCTTTTTATTACAAAAATACCTGGCTTGAAAAAGGCAGAAGAATGACCGCTATCAGCGCAATGGTTGATTGTAGTCATGTAGGTCATGTTACCTGAGTGCCTTAATTTTGTGTCATGTTTTCAAAAACGTTCGGATACGCATTACGCGCTGCCGCATTCGTTGCCATACATGGTACAGATGGCAGAAAGGTGGGCTTGCATGAGATTTCCAAAGAGTTGGAAATCCCGCATCATTTTTTGGGAAAGATCATGCAGGATTTGGTAAGACATGGAATCCTTGACTCCCTTAAAGGTCCAAGTGGTGGGTTTTATGCCAATGAGCAAACGGCTGACGTTCCATTGGTGGAAGTGCTGAAAATAACCGATGGCAATCTGGTATTTAATCAGTGTGCCCTCAATATCAAGCGTTGTAGTTCAGACCATCCATGTCCTTTACACCATGATTTTGCTGTTTGCCGTGAAGGCATGTTGAAAGTTATGGCAGTCAGAACCATTGGAGAAATGGCGCATGATGTGAAGATTGGCAATAGCTTTTTAGTCAGATAGGCCATGCTTTGGGAAAGTAAGCAGGCTTGAAATAGTATATGAATATATACGACAGAGGCGCTGAGTGGCAAAGCAATATTGCTCTGCTGCTCAGCGCCTCTGTCGTAATGGAATATGCTTTTATAAATCCTTATAGAGATATCGTTCAATGCCGTGAAACAACTACTTCCTGTTTCGCAGAAGGGATCCTCTTATGGGCTGATTTTGGCAAAAATAATTCCAACCACCATCGCCTGGAACACCCCGTAAATTAACCAGGAAGCTACCAGTGCGGGAGAGATGGCCAACGAACTGAATGTAATCCACATAGATGGAAGCGTAGCGATCAGTCCATATACCAAACCCATTTCAATGCCTCTCCACCAAAATGAACCGTGGAAAAGCGACTTAAACCGGCGCCAGAACCAGGCAAGTGCAAAACTTAGTACATAAGGGTGTAAAAAGTAAAATACAGCCTTATCCTCATCCAGACTAAAAATGGGGTCATAATATAGTTCGGCAAGGTTGGGAAACAGGATTACCAGAAGGTAGAGAGAGGCGTAGCTGAAAATCAGCAATGCCGTTCCGGCAACCAGGCCTTTGATGAAGAAATTTTTCATAGTTTGAGTTTAGGTTTAAATCCAAATTGCTCATTCAATCGGATCACTGAAGGTCTTCTACCAATATGTTTAGATCAAAATGGAAAGATATCCAATCATTCACCTTGATCATCCCGAACATGGCTTCCGGTGGGTTAATACCAAAAGTACTCATCTGCAAGGCACTTTCTCCTCTCAATAGGAATTGATTGGTTCCGGTTAATTTGGCCTTGGCAGGAATGGACATGGTCTTTGTGACATTGGTAATGGTAATATTCACATTTGCCTGAACATCAAACCAATCCTTGCAAGATCCATCCAGGCATTTGGCATTTTGCCAGGTGTCTACCAATGCCAACTTGATATGAGGATATTGGTCGGCTTTTAATGCCTTCTGCATATCCTGATCTATTTTCCGGTTTTTACAATCGAACTTCCGGGATCGTAACCATAACTCAGCACCCCGAAATGTTGCATAACCGCCTTTTCGATCTACCTCTACTACTTTACCATCAAACTGATCCTGGCAATCGCAGGCAAAGGCATTGACATTCGAAGTGCCTTTCAGGTACATCCGGCTGCCTTCCTGAATCTGGAAGCGCCTTTTCTCAGCGTAAGGGGCATGACTGTAATTAAGTAAAAACAGGCAACTGAGTAGTAAGAAAGTAACCTTTAAAAGCTGTATGCTGGACCTTTGAAACATAGGGGTTGGTTGCTCATCGGGTTCAATGGATGCCTCATGCCGTTTTTTTGCACGAGTAGAACCGATCATTCAAAGATAATGAATTCCCGCAGATCAGGCAAGTTTTCCGCTGTTTTCCACAGATAACGATGCTTTTTAGTCATCTGCCTGCGCCATCTGCGGAAAATCTGCATGATCTGCGGGATAATTATTCCATGATTAGAAGCCTACAACTGCCTGTACCATGAAGCCACTGAATTTGCCTTCATAACGGTAGTCAGTAGTTGGGAAGTCTGTGTATTCCTGGCTAACAAATTCACCTTTCAGCAACAGGTTTTTAGTTGGGAACCAGCCTGCAGAGAAAGCCAGACGGCTGATGCCAATTTCGGCCTGGTTACCGGAAGCATCCAACACACCGCGTGGCTCGCCCGTTACTTTGTTGTAACGTGCTCCGATGAACAATTGCTCATTTTTCAGGAAACGATATACACCTTCTACGGCGTACTGGGTGAAATTGCGCTTTTCCCAGCTTCTTTCTGTTGTACCGGTTACATCAGCATAGTTGCTGCCGTTGATGATCTCATAAGAGCCAAACACTTCCAATCCTTTGTATTTCACGAATGGATTGATCATGATGGCAGTTACGCGGTTCGGAACATCCGGGTTGAAACGGCCGGAGGTAAATTGTGCACCCTGAGCGGTAGCCGTTCCATTGGACTGAAGGGCAGGCTCCATGATAAGGAAGTAGTGCGAACCTGTGCGGTCGCCGGCATACAACGTATTGCGCTGAATATTGGCATTGTTGTACAAGGAAGCCGACAAGCGAACGCGTAAATCGTTCACAGATTTGTCATATGCCAACTTGGCGAATACAGACGGGCTTTTCTTGGTTGGTACTACACCAAAACTGTTATTCGCTTCCGGGTAATTTTCTACGTTGCCATTGATAAAGCCGGAGGTTACGCCGACCATACCCATTAAACCGTCGGCTGGAAATACATACAATTCACCACCAATTTCAGTAGAGAAGGCATCCAGAATGAAGTTCTCCACAAACGGGTTGAACATTGCGTTGCCACCATCTGTACGACGGAATTGCATGTCGCCGAAGTTAGGCTGGAAGTGTCCGATTTTTACCCGGAGGTAGTCATTAAACCATTTTGGATTGCCAAACATCGGCAACTTGTCGATCTGGATGTAACCGCCTTTTACCCAGAATTCAGAGTGGTGACGGGAAGACATGTAGTTTTCCAGGCACACCCGGATACCATCTGCAATTTGGAAATCAAAATTCAGATTGGCCATAGCCAGGTTGAAACCCTGAAGAGTGGCTGAAGTAGAGTCTTCCGCTTTTACCACGCCGTAAAGCAGGTTTTTATTCGTGGCGTTGGTGCCGGAAACCGGTACATAGGTTGGTGAATTTTCGTGTTTGATGGATTGGAAATCCTGGGTAAAACTGCCGCCAATGCGAATTTTAAAGCCGGTATATTCTACAGAATCATTTTTGCCAGGCTCAAAAACATTGATTGCGCTTTGGTCCCATCCACGGTAATATTGGAGCTTGGGCTGTTGTGCGAAAGCCGTATTTGCGCAGAAAAGCAGCGCGAGCACTAAAAGAGTTAAACTGTTTTTCATGATGCTTGAGAATTGAATGGTTAAGATTTTTAGTTTTGAATTGCTGTTTTGTTATTGCTTAAGACTTACCTGAAAAACGATTTCTACCTCGTCGCCGGTGGTAAGCGTTCCCATCAGGGCGGTGGGTGGTTTTATGCTGAAGTCACTCATTTTGAATTTTTTGGAACCTTTGAAGGTGATACTTCCGTCTCCACCCAGCCATCCTTCTACATATAATTGGAGGCTTTGGGTAACTCCGGCGATGGTCAGATATCCGGAGGCATTCAGGTTGAAACTGCCACCTTTGCTGTTCAAACTGGTTACTTTCTCCAATTTATAGTTGATATTTGGAAAGCTGTTGGCTTTAAGCGCATCATAGGTCTTGTTGTCCATAATGGAACCCTTGGTGCTCTTGATACTTTTAGCCGGAATTTCAATACTTAGATTTTGGATGGACTTAAGTCCTGAAGCATCAGCTTGTATGGAGCCACTCCCGCGAATTTCATTGGCCTTTGATTGCCAGGCATGGAGATTTGATGTGCCATTGATAACCAAAGAATAGTTGGAAACCCGGTAGTTAGACTGCCCGTAAGCAAAGGAAAAAGCGAAAAGGAGCAAAAAAGCAAAGTAGATTCTCATCTTGTTCAAGTTTGAAGCAAAAGTATGCGCACCAAATTCCTACGGTTGCTGACGGTGATTGCGGGTGAGGGTGACTTTTGTCAAGGAAGTGGGGTGATCTTTATTGGGCTGGGAATGATCTGCATCAGTAAAATGCCTCTGCAAGTGCTAAAAAGGCCACTTTTGCCTGGGAGGCCGCAAACGCTGAAGATCAATTGTGCTAAAAAAATGATCCTCTGAATGTTAGGATCATCTGTATTTTGCCTTCAAATTTTTTGCCTGAACCGCTCATGACGTTCTCTCCACTTACCCTTTTAGGGTCCTTATTGCTGCTTGCATCTATTGGTATGAGTATTGCGGCGCCCATCCCTCAAGACCCCGTCTATCATGATTACGGCGATCAAAGGGTGATTTTTGGGATTCCCTATTTCTGGAATGTGATGTCCAACCTGCCCATGTTTTTTATAGGGCTGTACGGATTACGGGAAGCTACCCGTAGGTTTCAGGAAAGGCCGGCAGGGGTAGCCAGGCTCATCCCAATCGTATTGAGTGGTGGCATATTTGTTACTTGCTTTGGCTCTGCCTATTATCATTGGATGCCTAGTAACGACACTTTGCTCTGGGATCGATTACCCATGACCTTTATGTTCATGTCGTTATTTTCCCTATTGGTATATGACTATCTTGGAGCAAATGCCGGCGCCATTAGTTTTTGGGTAAGCATTCCGGCAGGGTTGGCCAGTGTGCTCTACTGGCATTTCACAGAGGCCGCCGGGCATGGCGATCTTCGGCCATATGCTATGGTGCAGTTTTTCCCGATGATTGCTGCGCCGGTACTGATGTTTGCTTATAAAGGCAAAGTGCCCTACGTGCGCTATGTCGTTTATATATTGGTTTGGTATCTGATCGCCAAGCTTTGTGAGCACTTCGACAAGCCCATTTACGAGGCTTTGGGCTTCTGGAGCGGGCATACGTTGAAGCACCTGATTGGGGCGATTGGTTTGGTGTATGCGATGAAGGTGGTGGATGGCTGGGCGCCAAAAGCGGATTGATCAGCCAAAATGGCCGGCCACATAATTCCGTGTAAGCTCTTGTTTTGGGTGCTCAAAAATCTGCCGGGTTGGGCCGAATTCTATCAATTCTCCCAAGTACATAAACGCGGTGTAATCAGCTACCCGCTGAGCCTGTTGCATATTGTGGGTAACGATCACCTGCGTAAACCGCCCTTTGAGTTTTAACATCAGGGATTCAATCTTTGCGGTGGAAATCGGATCAAGTGCAGAACATGGTTCATCCAGCAGAATGATCTCGGGCTCCACTGCAATGGCCCTTGCAATGCAAAGTCGCTGCTGCTGTCCGCCGCTAAGATCCAGGGCTGATTTGTCGAGTTCATCCTTCACTTCTTCCCACAGGAAACTATCCATTAAACTTTCCTGAACCCGTTGCCTTAGCTGGTCTTTCGGGTGCAATGCGTTTATTTTCAACCCATAAGCAACGTTTTCCTCAATGGATTTTGGGAATGGGTTAGGCTTTTGAAATACCATCCCAACTTTTCTTCGGATGTGCACCGGATTGGTATTGCCATGTAAAATATTGATGCCATCTATCAATACCTTCCCGTGTACTCGTGCCTGCGGGTTCAAATCATGCATACGGTTCATACACCGCAGCAGGGTGCTTTTCCCACACCCCGAAGGACCAATCAAGGCAGTTATGGCCCCTTCCGGAATTTCCAGAGAAATATTCTTTAGCGCCTGCTTGGCGCCAAAGTACAGACTAAGATCCTCGACTTGAATTTTACTTTTTTCCGTATTCATACCTGGTTCTGATCCTTATGGCTAAAAAATTGAGCACGAACACCAAGGCCAGCAGGATGATCGCTGTGGCAAATGCCAATGGCCTCACTGTTTCAATGGCATGGTGTTGGGTGGAAAGAATGTATAAGTGATACGGCAACGCCATAAACTCATCCAGAAGTGATCCGGGTACATATTTTGTGTAAAATGCCACTCCGGTGAATAGTATGGGGGCCGTCTCGCCGGCTGCTCTTGACAGCGCCAGGATGACACCGGTAAGGACCCCCGGGATGGCAGCCGGAAGCACCACAGTTTTGACGGTTTCCCATCGGGTAGCTCCCAATGCCATTGCGCCTTCGCGCAGTAACCGGGGTACGTTCCGAAGTGCTTCCTCGCTTGTGGCAATGATGGAGGGCAGGGTCAACAATCCGAGGGTACATCCGGCCGCCAGGACAGACAATCCCATACCCATGAATTGGACAAATATGGTAAGACCGAATAATCCAAAAACAATGCTCGGAATACCTGCCAAATTCCGGATAGAGGCCCGGATACCCCGGGTAACCCAATGATCAGGAGCATACTCCTGCAAGTATATAGCACAGCCAATACCTATCGGGGTAGCAACCAGGGTAGATACAAGGGTCACCAGGGTGGTGCCAAATATGGCCGGAAAAATGCCGCCGGCGGTCATACCTGAGCGTGGCGATGCAGTAAGGAACTCCCAGGAAATCACTGGAATCCCTTCCAGGCCCAGCACCAGCCATATCAGCCCCAGCACCGCCAGCACCAGCAAGGTTGCTAAACCGGTGAGCGCAATCCCAATTGACTGAATCAAGCTTTTAAAACCATTTTGCTGCATAAACCAACCATTAAATTATTGTCCCCGGCCTCTGTATCGGGCAGCCAGGTATTCAACCGTGAGATTGATGCAAAAAGTGATCATGAACAATACCAGGGCACAAACAAACAAGCCGTAATAGTGAGGCGTGTGAAAAGGCACTTCCCCCATTTCAATGGCAATGGTAGCCGTAAGTGTTCTAACAGGATCAAAAAAACCACCCGGCATTGCCGTTGCATTGCCGGTTGCCATCAGTACCGTCATGGTTTCCCCCAATGCCCTGCCCATCCCCAGCATAACAGCTACCAAAATACCCGATCGGCAGGCCGGAAGAGTTACCTTTATCATGGTTTCCCAACGATTGGCGCCCAGGGCATAGCTGGCCTCCTTGTAATGGGAAGGAACAGCATGAATGGCATCTTCCATTACGGTAATGAGGGTGGGTAAGGCCATTATGGCCAGCAATATGGATCCATTCAGGGCATTCAATCCATTAGGAATAGAAAACCAGTGCGATATGGCCGGGCCAACCACTACTATCCCCAAAAAGCCGATCACCACCGATGGCACGGCAGCCAGCATTTCAATGGCCGGTTTGAAAATATTTCTCCACCTGACCGAGGCAATTTCAGAAAGAAAAAGGGCTGCTCCCAATCCTACCGGCACTGCAATCAGCATGGCTCCGGCAGTGACCAGTAACGTACTGTACAGCATAGCCCCCATACCATAGTGTGGCTCCGAAAAGGCCGAAGGATTCCAGGGCTGACCGGAAAAGAACTCCCACAGCGGAATTTTGGAGAATGCTTTTGCACTATTGAATAAAAGCATCAGGAAAATACCGGCCAGCGTTAGCACGGAAATAAGGGCTGCTGCTTTCAGTAAATTTGCCCAGATATTATCCCAAAACAGCCGTTTTTTCATTGCGATTGTGCGGCAACCTGGGTTTCGGGCGCTGGCAAATACCCGTTTTTAATGATGATGCTTCTTCCTGCCTCGCTTCTTTCAAAGTCAAAAAACGACTGAACTTTACCGTTAGGGATATCATTGGTGAATTGAAAAAGTGGGCGAACCAAGGGGTATAAACCTGACTGAAGCGCTTCTGTATTCAAGGGTGAAACAGCAGCCGATTGGGGACTCGACTTTATGCTCACTACTTTTACCCCATCTCTCGTCGTCCCATCCTCGTTGGAAACATAGCCAAGTCCAATGTACCCAATGGCAAAACGGTCAGACTTTACCGCCTCCAGAATTTGCGCATTGCCGTTCATTTGCTTCATATCGGGAGTGTAGTCGGCGCCTATGATCTTTTCTCTGAAGTATATATAGGTGCCTGAGTTGCTCTGACGGCCATACAACGATACAGGATGTACTTCGCCGTTAACGCCGTCCCACTCCGTTTTCTTTCCTGAAAAAATCTGACCAAGTTCTTCCAGCGTAAGACTGTCCATTTTCATTTGCGGGTGACAAATAATCGCAAGGGCATCGTAAGCAAAAATAAAATGGTGAATATCCAGACCTCTTTCCTTGGCCAGGGTTTCCTCATACGTGTTAAGCCACCGTGAGGAGTTGGCCACCTCTGTGTTGCCGTTGAACAGCCCGGCAATGCCCACGCCACTTCCCCCACCTGTAATACACAGCGAAACAGAAGGATCAGTTTCCATATAAGCCTCCGCCAGTTGCAAAACGAGATTTACCTCCGTATCGGATCCTTTAATGGAAATGGATGTGAGTGGTTGCTGGCGGATACATCCGGTTGCCAGGAGCAATATTAGACTCATCCACCAAAAGAAAGAATTCCAATTCATTTGGAAGACAAGGTATCCTGAGCCTATGAACTGATTCGTAAAGGGTAATTTACGTTTAGGTTAAGTTTTGGTTAGCCGCAGGCTAATTAGGTTTATACAGTAGCTCAATTTTTTCCCAACGCACCATTTTAAAGTTTTGGCGCTGCAATTTATCCTTATCAAAATTGTACCCGTCCTGAGCCAGAAACATTCCATTGGGAAACGAGTCCCCAAGGTTCCCTTGAACAACCTCAATACCATCTGTTTCTTCAACACCATCGTAGTCCGGGCCATCCACAACCTTGAAACTGAAAAGATACTTGTTGGGTGGCTTTCGATCGAAAACAGCATAGGAGAAATTACCCTGTGAACTTGCTATTAAATACCCTGAATCCTGTTTTTTGGAAATAGCCAGACCCTCCACATCGAAACGTATATTGGGATTATCCTCTCCGCTTTGCAACACAAATTCCGGCTGATTCCCCCCGTCAGGTTCTGCAGAAATTTTCCATATGCCCTTATCTTCTTCACCAATGTACAGCACCTTGTAAAGCTCATCCGCCACCATGCCTTCGGTCTGAGACTGAAAAGAAAACTGCCTTACCAATTGAATATCTACTGTTTGAGTATCTGTCGCTATCAATTCAAATTGCTGTACCATGCCATTTTTTCCGTTTAGGAAAAGGTAGTGTTTCTTACTCTTGTAAAAACAAAAGCCATATACATCTTTTACCAGGTTTGTGTCCACGAAAAATTTTCGTGCAGCCACCTCTTTAAGTGTACCATCCGGTAAAATCTGATACAGATTTATGGATTGTTCGGTTCGGTTGGTGCATCCTACCAAATCGATTTTTTGTTTGCCCATGGGAAAACCATAGGTAACGTCGATATTATTGATGCGACCAGTTGGATAAAAGGCAAGTTCTTTTCCCTTTAAATCAAAGAGCACAACACCTCCTTTTTTATTACTTCCCACAATAATACTTTTTTCCGGGTCGGAAGGGTTTACCCATACTGCCATATCGTCGGCTGCATCGTCTGCTACATTCGGTGAAGTCACAGAATGCGTTTCACCATCTGCAGTTACGCTAAAGGTTATTTTTTTTTGCCAGGCCTTGGATTCCAGAAAAGCAAGAGAATCTTCATGGGCTTCCAGTTGTTCTTCGGTTAGCACTGGCTTGACTGGCTGTTTACAGGAAGTAATAAGCGCCAGGATAGCTATTCCGACAATAGCCACAGGAGTGAGCACGTATTTCACGATAAAAAATTGGTTTAGAAATTGAGTTTAATGCCGGCACGACACCACCAAGAGTAAAACTCCTGTTTTTTTATTCGCTCCGGACTTCCGAGATAGAATCGTTGAGGGGTGTTGGTCAGATTAATTACATCCACAAAAACATTCAGATATTTCCGTAAGTCGTAATTGGTAGTGAGATCCAATCGAAACTCCTCATCATAGTATTCGTCCAGGTCCTTGTCTGCGCCCAATTGATATAAGAAGGCATCATGATAATTGGCTGTCAAACGCACAAAAAGTTTTCGCGCATCGTAAAACAAGGCAAGGTTGGCTGTGTGACGCGCCTGGCCAGGCAAGGAAATTTTTTCCTGTTCACCTGACAAGAGGGAAAGATCCAGGTCGTCTTCTCCGAAAACCACCACAGCATCGGTATAATTGGCAGGCTGCCGTTTCAGCATGGAGGCCTCAGAGTAGGTGTAGGTATAATTGGAATAAATGCCAAAATTCCTCCAAATCCCCGGCAAAAAGCCAAACTTGGTTTGATACTGAAATTCTGCACCGTAAACAAAGGCACGGTTGCCGTTTACTGCTTTGGTGATTTCCACAAGCCCGAAATCAGAAGGATCTCCCTCATGGGCAAATCGCTTGAAGAAGAAGATAAACTGATCTATTTGTTTATAAAAAAGTCCGCCGGACAGTATGCCCTTTCCAAAATATCGTTCTGCGAGGAAATCGATGTTGGTAGAACGGGGATAATTCAGATTGGGGTTTCCAAATTTGACCTCTTCACGGTCCTCTTCCCGGTAAGGCAACACATCATCAAAATTGGGCCTGGAATAAGTATAAGTAATGGCGGCACGGAGGTTGAACTGATCGTTAAGGGCATATTTTACCTGGAGTTGTGGAAGCCAGAACCGGTGTGTACGTCGGTCAGTGAGGGTATCAATTCCAAGGAATTTATTCCCATCCAGCAAAATCCGGGAACCGGTGTAGTCTATATCAGTTTGTTCGAAACGCAGTCCTCCAATCATCATAATCTTGTTCCAATCATGACGTACCATTCCGTAACCTGCATATATACGTTCTCTGGCCTCAAAATCCTCCCCGAACGATTGTGTCTTAGTTGCCGTTCGATCAAAAATGAAATGTTGTGGGTAGAACTCATAAAAATCTCTCAATTTCTGGGCAGAAGGCATATAATCCAGCAGGTATCCCGCATTAAGAAGATTGTCTTCCCGGAACCCGTCGCCAATGGTGGTCAGAGATAATTTAGGACCTTCGCCGGGGTACCCCAGCGGTTTTTCAAAGTAAGCCGCAAATTGTTGGGATTGAATGTCTCTGGACTTGTTTTTTGCCCTGATTTTACCTCCAAACTTAATATATCCGTTATTATTCAACCCAAAAGAATAAGGGATCGTCAGGTTGAACCGCGGTGTATAATTGATGTCGGTTACTTTTCGATCCTCCAATAAAAGGTCGTTTAGTTCAAAATCCTCATATCGCGTTGCATTGGCGGCGTTGGTAGGGTTTGGGAATTCAGCCTGAGGGTATTCAGGGTTTTCCAGATTAAAACGAATGGCAATGGCTTGTCCGGGACTTTCAAACGATGCCTCCAGCCTGTCCGGTTCATTTTCGGTGGCCAAAGCCACCATACATTGATAATCGAGCCTGATCTTTTTCCAATCATGCTCCCCTCCAAAACTCAGGGTGCTCAGGGCTTGCTTTTTTGTACGCTGTTTAACATCGTGTACAATTCCGCCATAGAGATAGTACTCAAAGGAAAGCGCATCGTCAAGCTCATAGATTTTCCGGTAACGAAGCTCCCTGTCCTCAAAGCTGTTATACATGGCCCTTAGGAACAGGCTGGATTTTGGGTTAAAATGGTAGGTAAGACTGGGAGAAACGGAAATTCTGGTTCTGGTAATGTCATAATACCTCAACTGAACCTCTCTCATTTGAACGTAATAGTTGTCAATCCCCGATCCTTGACTGCCAAAAAAAGGACCCTTGGCAAAGTCGTATTCCACATTATCAGTACCCTGGTTGTTTCGAAAAAAACTGCTGTTTATATTGAACCCAAATTTCCCAAAACGTTGACCATAGGCATATTGAACCTGATAGTTGGGACGCTGTCTTAATTGATTGTAACCTCCTGAAAGTACGGCACGGATATCCGGAGTGGTTCCAGACGCATCTTTGGTTTTGATGTTTACCGATCCACCAATGCCATCCGCATCCATATCCGGTGTCATTACCTTTGAAACTTCAATAAAGTCAATCTGATCGGCCGGAATAATATCCATTCCAACGTATCGAACCCCTCCTTGAGGGGAGGGTATTTGTTCGCCATTAATATTAAAGGTGGTTAATTCGGGAGGCGTCCCTCTTAATTGAACAAAGCGACCTTCACCCTGATCCCGTTGTAAGGTGATGCCCGGAATGCGTTGCATTACCTCGGCGGCATTCATATCAGGGAAAGTGGCAATCTGCTCTGCTGAAACTATGTTCTTGATACTCTCGGCCTTCTTTTGTTCCAACATTGCCTTGATCTGGCCTTCTGCCTTCCCTGTAATTTCAACTTCAACAAATGCTTTCGTTTCTGCAACTAAGGTAAATGGTATGGGCTTCTGTTTATTTCCTGATAAATCAACCGTCGATTGCTTTAAAAAATAGCCTGAAAAAACAACTTTAACTGTAATAATAGGTTTGCTGATGCCTGTAATTACAAACAAACCGCTTTCATCAGATATTCCACCAAGCCCCATTTCCGGTATTTTTATCGTTGCACCAACCAGGGGCTCCATAGTCATTTCATCCAATACCTGACCGCGAAGGATATAAGATTGCGCTTGTACATGATAAGCGTAAACAAAACCAAGTATCAGTGCCGTGCACAGAACACAAATTCGCAACATAAAGGGACTGAATAATGCGCTGTCGTTCAGAACTACGTCTGAACGACAGCGCATGAAAAAATTAATGAATGACCAATCGCTGTACATAGAGTTGACCATCCTGAACCACTTGCAGGAAATACAAGCCGGATGTCAGATTAGAAGTATGAAGTTCAAATCGTTTACCTCCACTGGTCATTTGCGATTTGATCACCCTTCCATCAGCATTCATTAATCGCACCAGAGCTACAGCGTCATTGTCTAGCATAAGGGTAGCCCGGCCTGCGGTAACAGGGTTAGGAAATACTGTAAGATTTTGAGCCTTTGGCAGGAATAAATCCTTGATACTACTGGTTCCGGAAGAATAATAAACCACGAGTCTTGGTCTGCGCTCCGGATGATTCTGCCCGTCGCCGCCGTCTTCCGGATCTGCAATGTTTTCGTATGATTCAAATTCACGGGCATTTTCAACATCTGTAACGCCCTGGTTTTCGCCCTGCAAGATGAACGCGATAGATTGTCCGGCATTCCATCCGTCCCGATCAACGATTTCCTGAACGATATTTTTGAGATCAGGTGTCTGGTACTTTCCCCAAAGTTCCCACTCCTCTGCAACCTCCCAAAGAATAGAAGCAGAGGTTCGCGGACGATCGGTAATCAATGCATCCTCCGTAAACGTTTGTGCATTATCTGTAGCTTCACCTGTAATAGTAATTCTGGCAACATCATCTGCAGTTTTGCCTTCATGCGACCACACCTGGATATAAGCAGAATCAATGACTGCGCCTTTCGGTATGCCAAGATTACGGAAACGAAGTCCGGCAGTCAACGCGTTCTGATCTTCAGGTGCTCCCTCCCAACCTGCATCCAGATCATCGTCGAAAAGAGAATCAATTTCATCATTCTCCTGTTCGGCATCGTCAGAAGATGCTTCGAAGACAATACCATCGTCTTCAATGGTATCTGTGAACATGATCGGCATCTCTATTTTCAAATTGGAGCCTGAAAAATAAATAACCAGTTCAGGACGGCGCTCAGGGTGGTTTTGACCATCGCCGCCATCTTCCGGATCCGCAATATTTTCAAACGACTCAAATTCACGGGCATTTTCTACATCTGTAACCCCCTGGTTTTCTCCCAACATGAAAATAGAAAGTGCGTTGCCTGCCTGCCAGCCATCCCGGTTAATCACTTCCTGAAGAATTGACTTGATATCAGGTGTGCGATAGGCTTCCCACAATTCCCATTCTTCAGCAACTTCCCAAAGAATAGAAGCTGAGGTCCGCGGGCGATCGGTAATCAATGCATCTTCCGTGAATGTGAGCGAGTGATCCGTTGCTTCGGCTACCAGGGTAATCCGAGCAACATCGTCGGCAGATTTGCCTTCATGTGAATACAATATTATAAACGCAGAATCAATGACAGCGCCCTTTGGAATACCAATGTTTCGGAAGCGAAGACCGGTGGTCAGACGATTCTGATCTTCCGGAGCACCTTCCCAGCCCGTATCCAGATCGTCGTCAAAAAGGGAGTCCATCTCGTCATTCTCCTGCTCGGCATCGTCAGAGGATGCCGCGAATATCACTCCGTCATCTTCAACAGTATCAGTCACCATGATGAATTGACGAAACACAAAGTTTTGTCCTTGCGCCATGGTGGCTACAAGGAGGAACAGGGCGATCAAGCCCTTAGAAATGGTAGAAAAATGGGTCATATTGCACGTTGTTTTTGGTAAATGCCTAACCATCCGGTTCGCTTTCAGGCAGGCACATGGAAAGCTTCAAAGGTACCGGGGGGGGGCTTTTTTGATTGTTACCTTAGTGTTAGCATTACTTTAAATTTAACGAGCATTGCTTAAAACTGATGATGATCAATCCGTTCACTGACCCGCATCATCGTACAGGCAAAAAGTTGCGGCGACCTTCGCCAAAACTTCTATTGCTATGCCTGTTTACCACCGCGCTGGAAAAATCCCCCCCAAACGCCACGTCCAATTCCGCAATCATGCCGGAGAATTGTATCAGGAAGAGTTGGTAGGAACCCAGGGGTTTTCCGGGGTTTCTTCTCTGGTGTACCACCTGCATCCACCTACCATAGTAAAAGAAAAAGGTACTCCTTACTCTGTTGAGCCTGAAATAGCTATTGAAAAAAACCTGTCGGCCCTGAGTTTCAAAGGGTTTGAAATGCCCTATGTGGATGATTACCTGGAAAGTCGTAAAACACTTTTTGTCAACAATGACCTCCACATAGGCCTTGCGGCTCCCCACCACAGCACCAAGGATTATTTCTTTAAAAATGCCGATGCAGATGAGATGATCTTCGTGCACAAAGGCCATGGTTGGGTAGAAACGATGTACGGCCAAATCCCGTTTGAATACGGCGATTACATCCTCATTCCACGGGGAACGATATACAAGATTCATTTTCTAAGCACCCAAAACCGCCTATTATACATAGAGTCGTTTAGCCCCATTGAAATTCCGGGACGATACCGAAATCAGTACGGACAAATGCTGGAGCATGCCCCATTTTGCGAGCGTGATTTCAAATTACCTCAAGACCTCGAAACCCACGATGAAGAGGGCGATTTTCTAGTAAAAATCAAGAAGCAGGGTGTTATTTATCCCTATGTGTATGCTACCCATCCATTTGATGTAGTAGGGTGGGATGGCAATCACTACCCCTGGGCTATGTCCATTTTTGATTTTGAACCGATAACCGGCCGTATCCACATGCCTCCGCCCATTCACCAACAGTTTGAAGCAGCCGGATTTGTGGTATGTTCCTTTGTGCCCAGACTCTACGATTACCATCCGAAAGCCATTCCGGCGCCTTACCACCACAGTAATATTGATTCGGATGAGATTCTGTATTACGTAGACGGCGATTTCATGTCGAGGAACAATATCCAAAAAGGGCAATTGACGCTTCACCCTGGCGGAATCCCGCATGGCCCACACCCGGGCGCCATCGAACGCAGTATCGGCAAAACATCTACAGAGGAACTGGCCGTGATGATAGATCCATTCAAGCCGTTGAAAATCACCAAAGATGCCATGGAAATGGAAGTAGACGATTATTACAAGTCCTGGCTGGAAAAGCCCGTTTCGCTGTTGATGTGAACCTGACCATCCTCCCGGACAATTTGGTTTCCAAAAACCTTATAGGTCTGAAACCAAATTATCCGGAAGTACAGAACCTGACTTTCCACCTTCAAACAAGTATCCATCCGGTATGAATACCTTAACCAACCTCCAGAATTATGATTATGGCCTCCAGAAAATCTTCACGGAGGCTGAAGACTTCCTTCCGCTGCTCGGAACGGATTACGTAGAACTTTACGTGGGCAATGCCAAACAGGCCGCTCATTTCTATAAAACAGCTTTCGGCTTCCAGTCGCTTGCTTATGCCGGTTTGGAAACTGGTGTACGCGACCGTACCTCCTACGTACTTGCGCAAGGAAAAATCCGGTTGGTCCTCACCACACCGCTCACCTCACATTCCCCCATTGCAGATCATATCAAGCACCATGGGGATGGGGTAAAGGTGATTGCCCTTTGGGTAGACGACGCCCATGCGGCCTTCCGGGAAACCACAAATCGTGGCGCTAAACCCTATTTTGAGCCAATCGTTGAACATGATCAATACGGCGAAGTAGTGCGTTCGGGTATTCATACCTATGGCGATACGGTTCACGTATTTGTAGAGCGCAAAAATTACAATGGCATCTTTCTGCCAGGTTATGAACCCTGGATTTCCAACTACAATCCCACAGAAACAGGGCTGAAATACATTGATCACATGGTGGGCAATGTGGGCTGGAATCAAATGAATGAATGGGCAAAATTCTATGCCGATGTCATGGGCTTTGCCAATTTGATCTCTTTCGACGATAAAGATATTTCTACGGAATACTCTGCACTAATGTCAAAAGTAATGACCAACGGCAACGGGCGGATCAAATTCCCGATCAATGAGCCTGCCGAAGGCAAGAAAAAGTCCCAGATTGAAGAATATATCGAATTCTACGAAGGAGCTGGCTGTCAACACATTGCTGTTGCCACTGACGATATCGTATTCACCGTGAGCGAAATGCGTAAACGCGGGGTGGAATTCCTGCACGTGCCGGGTTCTTATTACGATACCGTTGCAGGCAGGGTGGGTATTATTGACGAGAACCTGCTCAAACTCAAAGAACTGGGCATTATGGTTGATCGGGATGACGAAGGCTATCTCCTTCAGATTTTCACCCGGCCGGTGGAAGATCGTCCCACGATGTTTTTTGAAATCATTCAACGCAAAGGCGCCAAATCATTCGGTAAAGGCAATTTCAAAGCTTTATTTGAATCGATTGAAGCAGAACAGGCCAGAAGAGGGACCCTGTAGATTTACGATTGACGATTACATGATTGGCGATTTGCGATTGGATTTGCGATTTAAGATTGATTGGCGGTAGTTCTTAACTCGACATTCTCTAATCCAATCGCAAATCGCCAATCATGTAATCGAAAATCGTAAATCATGTAATCGCAAATCCTGCAATCAAAAATCTAAACATCCTATTCCATGGATTTTCAGGAAAAACTGCACGACTTTCAGAAGTTTATTGATGCAGAAGAGAAAATAGAACCTAAAGACTGGATGCCTGATGAATATCGGGCACATAATATCCGTCAAATCAGTCAGCATGCGCATTCAGAGGTGATCGGGATGCAGCCGGAAGGCAATTGGATCACCCG
>JBIKUE010000068.1:0-27086 GCA_044347755.1 Saprospiraceae bacterium | reverse complement strand
AGTTAAGGCTGCCGTCCTGAATAAATTTATTCAAATAGCCGCTCCTAAATCTGTGAAAGTCGCTTGAGGCCTAAACGGGATAGGGAAAATCTGGCTTCCAACAAGATTCATGCAACAAAGCCCCTCAACTGCGTAAAGGCCATCATCATTTGATCCGCCAAGTGTTCTTTGCCATTCCACTTCGCCATCGGAATTCAGTTTTATTACCCATCCTTCAGATACCCCATGGAAGCCGGGTACATCAGGACTTAAAATATAGGCAGCAATCACATACCCTCCATCTTGAGTTCCGGAGATCTCGTATCCATAATCGTCTTTCATACCGCCTAGTGATTGTTGCCATTCCAACTGCCCCAGGCTGTCAAACTTACCCACCCAGACATCATCAAAGTCGACAGTTCCATGATGCCCGGAAACATCACCGTCATTTGATTCGGAGTCGCCTGTAACGATAAATCCTCCATCACTCGTAGGTTTTCCTTTCCTCAGTAAATCGAACGCACTGCCTCCATATGTTTTTTGCCATAAAATATTCCCGGAAAGATCCAATTTGACTATCCAAAAATCTCCCTCTCCTTTGATTTCAATGGCTCCGCCATTGCTTGAAATCGTTGATCCTAAAAAAATGTAATTTCCATCACTGGTATTGAAAATACATTGGCCGGTATCGTATTGATCTCCACCCAGAACTTTTTTCCATTCAAGTAAGCCATTCTGGTCAAGTTTCATGATCCATGCATCAGAATCTCCAAAGTTTACTCCTACATCTCCATCGGTAGATGTGGATGTCCCGGCAGTAATACATCCGCCATCTGGAGTGGCATGTATATGCCGGATAAAATCATCTCCACTCCCGCCATATAGTTTTTCCCATTGTACAATGGGTTGGGCATCCAGCAGATAAAAGCCCATGCAGAGGCAAGTTGTTATGAGTAGTTTTTGCATAAAAAGTGCATTGGGTAAAACAATGTCACAAAGGAATACCCTGTCGAACTGAAGAAGTAGGACACTTTCAGGAGGTTATTCCATGAAGGCGGGAATTCAGGGCCTAATCTTCCCGGCTGCCATCATCAGCCATACGCACCATTTTTGGGGAAAATCGGGCTATAATATCCACCAGATCCGATTGTGCAGCCATTACCTGATTAATGTCTTTATAGGCCATGGGGGCTTCATCCAAGCCGCCGCCGATGAGGCTGACACCGGCTTTTTCCAATAATTCGCGCATTTCGGGTTTGCGCACATTTTTAAGGGCCTGGGTGCGACTCATTTGTCGGCCGGCGCCGTGAGAGGCGGAGTTCAAGGAGGAAACTTCACCGCGGCCCCGAACCAGAAAACCCGGGGCAGTCATGGAGCCCGGAATAATGCCCATCACATCTTTTCCGGCAGGAGTGGCGCCTTTGCGGTGCACGATCAACTCCTCTCCGTTCAGCGTTTCTTTCCAGGCAAAATTGTGGTGGTTTTCCACCCGGGCCAGTACCGTGCCGCCAATGGCTTTGGTCAGTTTTCGGTGTATCACCTCGTGGCAGGCAGAAGCGTAGTCGCCGGCCAGGTTCATAGCCATCCAGTATTCCTGACCGGCCTCAGTGTCCAGGTCCAGATAAGCCAGATTGGCGGCAAAGGAAGGCAGTGGGCAGTGTGTTTTGGCCAGTTTGGTGTAATGCCCGGCGATGGTGGCGCCCAGACCACGGGAGCCGGAATGGGTGAGCAGGGCCAGATATCGACCCTTTTCAACACCCAAAACGGGGTCAGATTCCGGAAAATCAATAATGCCCCATTCCACAAAATGATTGCCGCCGCCGGAAGAGCCCAGTTGTTCAAAAGCTTTGTCTTTGAGTCCGCGCAAAAGTTTGTTCATGCCAAACTCCTTTCGGTCCAGCACCTGATGGTACGCCCGGTCCTTGCCGGAGAATCCTTTACCCGCGCCAAATGTAGTGTGCGACATGAGTTCGCGTTTGTACAACGAACGTCGTTCCAGAAAATGGTCCTCCGGAATATCATACACGGTGAGCGCCATCCGGCAACCAATATCCACCCCAACGCCATAAGGAATTACCGCATTGCGCGTGGCCAGCACCCCGCCAATGGGCAATCCGTAGCCCTGATGCGCATCGGGCATAAGCGCACCGGCCACCGTTACAGGCAGTTGCATGGCCGTGTTCATTTGGTTCAGCGCGCCTTCTTCAATGGCGTCTTTACCAAAAATAGCGTATTCCAGTGCGGTTTCCCGCAGGGAAATATGGGTAGAAGATGGCTTAGATTTCATAAATAACAGAGCCATTAACCAGAAAAGGATGCGTAAAGTTCCGTTGATTTTTCACCGCGGAGGCGGAGAGACGCAGAGGGCTTGAAAACCGACTGTTGCCCCCTCTGCGCCTCTCCGCCTCCGCGGTGAAAAACCTCATCATTTCCTCCGTTCCGAAGAAACTGCTATTCATCCTGCAAATTCATCAACTCATCCCCAAACTATTGGCAACAGATGGCAGAGCGCTTCACCTTTGCATCATCAATTAAAGCTAAAAACAAAAACATTCTTTTCTGGAATGGCAAAGCAAATCAGTTGAACAGAACCTCCTGAATATTCATTGAGGTTGAATTACGGTCAAGCAGACTAAAACTTTTCAGCATTTCATTTTCAAAACAGGAGAAAACCTCCATACATTGACCCAGTTTCTAATATTAAACAATTTGACTTTACACATGAAACCCTATTTGATTGCCCTTTCCGGGCTTGCGATTGCTGTAATCGCTGCACAATGCACCTCAAAAACCGAACCGGCGCCAGAAACCACCGCCGCAACAACGCCTAAAGTGGACCCGGCGGCTCAAATCAAACGGGGTGAATACCTCGTAGGTATTGCAGGTTGCAACGACTGCCACACGCCAAAGGTTATGACCGATAAAGGGCCGGCGCTCAACACCCAGCGCCTGTTGTCTGGCCACATTGCAGAAGAGACACTGCCAGCTATTACCGACAAAAAAATGATTGCGCCGGGTCAATGGGCCCTGTTCAATTCCAGTTTGACGGCTGCGGTTGGTCCGTGGGGTACATCGTTTGCCGCCAACCTCACACCAGACGACACCGGTTTGGGCAATTGGACCTTCGAACAGTTTGAAAAAGCGCTCCGTGAGGGCAAATCCAAAGGTTTGGACGGTACGCGTCCGCTGTTGCCTCCCATGCCCTGGCAAAATACCGCACAGATGACGGACGAAGACATGCGGGCCATTTTTGCCTACCTGAAATCCATTCCGGCCGTCAAAAACGCTGTACCAAACGCCATTCCGCCAGCCAGTATCTAAACCATTTTACCCGCCATAAGTGAGAATCGTCACCTCAACCCGTTGGTTCCGTTTCCGGCCCTCAGGGGTGGTGTTGGGTTCCACCGGCTTGGTCCATCCATAACCTTTGTATTGTACCCGATTGGAGGCAACACCTTTGGAGATGAGCCAGTCGGCCACTGATTTGGCGCGTTTGGTGGAAAGATCCATGGCTTTGTCTGCATATGGATGCAGCAAATTATTGGTATGACCTCCTATTTCCACGCTGATTTCTGAGTTACTCCGGAGCATATTGTACAACTCTTCCAGACTTTTTTCGCTGGCGCTTACATCGAAGGTGTATTCATTGGCTTTAAAATAGACATCCAAACGGTATGAGCGACCTCGTTTAGGGTTTTTTTGCACGGTTTGCGGAGTGGTTGAGGTTGGAGCAGGCTGAGCCTTTAACACCGGCTTATCCGGGCCTTTTTTGGTTATTTCCGGCTTTTTCTTGGCAGGCGGCATTTTTTCCGGCCCGCATACCACCTGTTTGATTGGTGTGCAATTATCAATCAACACATTACCATTTGTAGGTAATGGCAGGGTAGGATTGAATGGATCCTGACTACCGTAATAGGCCTCCATGATGATATGGCTCCAGTTGCCTTTTTTAGGACTCAGTCTGCAATTGTATGTAAGCCACCGGGGATGAATAATCACCGCAGATTGATACAGCACCTCACCTTTATCGCAGTACCCGTTGCCTCCCCAAATAATAATTCTGGCAGGAGTAGTAAACTTCACCGGAGGACCACCACCTGGCAGTGCACTAACATAGGAGGTATCACGGCGCAAATCCAGACTGAACTCATAGCAAATATTCATTTCCAGCGATTGGCTGAGCCGTTGACCCACACTTTCCCAGGTACCCGTTTGACGTACCACCAGGCCCAGATAGGTATTCCCATGACGCGGAGCTGTCATCACACGGAAGAAGCCAGGTTGTAAATCAGGAGGTGTTTCACTGGATGGGCCACAGTTTACCCAGCCGGGTATTTCGATGCCCGCACCATTAGAACCTTCAAAAGAAGGGTTTGTAAGGTTGATAACGGTGCTCTGGCTCCATAAAGAGAGCGGAAAAAAGAGCAGGAGCGCTACCCGTATCATCTTGAAATCCAAAAACATAGCAGTAACTGTTTTGATTAAGGGCGTATTTCATACACTCGCCGGAACGAACATGTGTTCTCCCTTTCCCGGATATTGCTTTAAAACACGCTGAAGTTCGAAGTCAATTGGTGGCAAAGCATGTGCCACTTGGCTTCTGGCCAACAAATTTGCCGGCATTTTTACTTGAAACGCTGTATAAACGTAACAGCAACAGCTTTTAATATCTATTTTCGATAAAAATAGTGTTTGAGTGGGTGAGTGTTTGGGTGGGCGTTCGGCTGAAGTTTACCACTAAGCCACTGAGGGCACTAAGGAGAAGCGCTCTTAGTGTTCTAAGTGGCTTAGTGGTAAAAAGCGTTCAACCATTCGAGCAGCCCAGCCGAACGCCAACTCAAACACTCAAACACTACCATCTAATCAGTGCGCTGCCCCAGGTGAATCCACTTCCAAAGGCCGCGAGGCAAACGAGATCACCTTTGTTGATTTTACCGGCCTCCCAGGCTTCGCAGAGTGCAATGGGAACGGAGGCTGCTGTTGTGTTGCCGTATTTCTGAATATTGTTCCACACCTGATCTTCGCGCAACCCCATGAGTCGCTGAACCATTTGGCTGATGCGTAGATTAGCCTGGTGCGGTATAAGCATATGGATATCGGATGGCTGGAGGCCAGCTTCTTTCAGCGCTTCATGGATCACTTCAGGAAACTTCTGAATGGCGAGTTTGAACACAAATTGTCCTTCCATATTGGGGTAAAGCATGCCCTCATCCATCATTTTTTGTGTAACGAAGATTTCCCCATAGGTATCGGCCGGTGGGTATCCAAGGTCTGTAGTGTCGCCAATTCGCTCCTGGTGATAACCACCGTGAGCGCCTGGATTTACAAAAGACAATTTTTCTGCATACGTTCCATCCGAATGTAGTTTGGTGGTAAGGATGCCCTGATCGGGGTCATCGGTAGGCTGAACCACCACGGCGCCTGCACCATCCCCGAAAATGACGGTCACATTGCGGCCGCGAGTACTGAAATCCAGGCCCATGGAGTGCATTTCTGAACCCACGACCAGCACATTTTTGTACATACCGGTTTTTACAAACTGGTCGGCTATGCTCAGGCCATATACAAAACCGCTGCACTGGTTGCGGATGTCAAGCGCACCCGCTTCCTTGTTCGTAATGCCTAACTCACGCTGCATCAGCACCCCACAACCCGGGAAATAATAATCCGGACTCAGGGTGGCGAAGATGATGAAATCAACATCTTCCGGACTGATTCCTGCGCGTTCACAGGCTACTTTAGCTGCTTTAGCGCCCATGCTGGAAGTTGTTTCCTTGTGCTTTACGCCATACCGACGAGCCTGAATACCGGTGCGTTCCTGAATCCATTCATCGGTGGTGTCCATCACCTTGGTAAGTTCGTCATTGGTCACTACCCGTTCCGGGAGATAAGAGCCTATACCGGCTATTTTACTGCGCTTCATAGAGAAAATTACATGATGTTAGAACCCATCCAAAACCGGCAGGCCGGATGATGGTTCAAAGGTTCAACAAATAATGGTAAAAAAGCAACAACAACCCTCCTAAAGATTCAATCCCTCATAAACTCCATAAACCCTCATAAACATCATAATCCCTAAATCGCTCGCCTCGAATTAACAATCCACACCCCCAAAATCGTGAGCGCCATTCCAGCAATTTCCCAGGCAGTGAGGGATTCGTTCAATAGCAGCCAACCAAGCAAAATGGCCACTACCGGGTTGATATAGGTATAAAGCGAAGAGATTGTGGCACTCAGATGTCTGAGCACAAACATATACAGGGTAAAGGCCAGTGCAGAACCGATGATCGCCAGATAAGCAACCGATATCCAGCCATTGAGGGTATGATGAATGGTATGATGCTGGTCAAAAAAGGCACTCAGTACAAATCCACCCAATCCACCTGAAGTTATTTGAAGTCCGGCATTGACCAAAGGTGATACTCCCGGTGCATTCCATTGTTTGGCCATCACAGTGCCTAACGACCATGTAAAACAGGAAGCGAAACAGCCCGCAATACCCCAGCGAAATTCCGGCCGGACGAAATCCTGCCAGCCTTCCCGAAAAATCAAGGCCATGCCGGCAAAGCCAACCAGTACGCCCGCAATCATTCGGACATGAATACGCTCCTTGCCATGCCAGGCCAGGGATATCAATACCACCACAATAGGGGTGAGCGAACCGATGATGGCAGCCAGACCGGATGAAACATACTGCATTCCCCAGGTGATAAACCCGTTCCCTCCGGTAATGGTGGCTAGTCCTGTTAGCATCTGCAAGCGGATGTACCGACCATCAGGCATGGCAGCCTTACCGCTCATCCAGGCTAAAGTCAGCAATAACAGACCGGCAGCTGTTTGACGGATACCTACCAGCAGAAAGGGAGGAAAATCAATCACAGCATACTTTATAGCGGTATACGTTGTTCCCCAAATAATGCAAATCAGGGCCAGAGCAAGGTAGGCGCGTTTGGTGGCTGACATGCCTCAAAGATATGGCTAGTATGCGAACTTTTGAATCGCAAAAAGCGTTTAGGCTATAAAATTTGGTTTGGTGGGCCAATTAGCTGCGTTTTTGGAATTTTATTTGACGTTCGTCGAAAAGCATCCGGAAACATAGGAAACGATTTGCCTAAAAAGTGTTTCCGTTGTTACCTTTGTGCCATGTTTACAGAACAGCAGGAAAAATGGTTGAAAAGAGTTGAAGAGTTGTTTTTTAAACTCGGGATCAAGAGCCTCACCATGGATGATGTGGCTCGGGAACTAGGTATTTCCAAAAAAACACTTTACTCTTTCGTTGAAAACAAGGACGACCTCGTTGCCAAAGTGATGGAACGTCATATGGCGGAGCAATGTCAGGTAGATGAAGCCCTGCACGCGGCTGCTTCAGATGCTGTGGATGAAATGGTACGGATTATTCAGCAGATCATTACTGATTTCGGTAAAATGAAGCCCAATGTTGTCCACGAAATGCAGAAATATCACCGGGATGTATGGAATAAAATCAACGACTTCCAACAGAATTACATTCTCAACGTAGCCCGACAAAACCTGGAATGGGGCCGTCGCGAAGGATTGTACCGCACAGAATTCGATTTGGAAACAGCCGCCAGGTTTTACATCGCAGGTGCCATGGCCATTTTTGACGACCGGTATTTCCCCAAGCCGCCTTACAACTACGATTTTCTGTTTAAAGAATATATCACCAATTACCTGCACAGCATTGTTTCAGACAAAGGTTTGATCCTGCTACAGGAAAAACTTGCCGCCCCCGCGAAACCACTTTCCATCCTTTGATCAATTTCGAACCACAACGATTCCCATAGTCATGCTCCATCAATATGCTCAAAAACTAACCCTGTTTGCATTGCTGCTCGTTTCTACAGTAGCAGTAAAAGCCCAGGGAGGCCAGGCCATGAGCCTGAACGATTGCATCCAGTATGCGCTGGACAATCACCCCGACATCAAAGCGGCCCAGCTTCAGTTGAAAGATGCCGACTGGCGTATAAAAGAAAACTTTGCCACAGGGCTACCACAAATCTCTGCCGGCGCCACCTATACCGGGTTTATCCAGCGCGGCGGATTGCCCAGCAGTGCGCTTAGCTTTGGCCCCAGCGGCCCAATAGACCTAAGCTCTGTACTTACGGATTTTTCCCCTGGCCAGGTAGATAACCTGAATACGGTGTTCGGTGGGCTCTTCGCTTCCGATCCGAATTCAAAGGTCTTTTTTAATCCGGTACACAGTGTTTCCGGAACTGTTTCGGCCAACCAGCTGATTTTCAACAACTCCTATCTTATCGGGCTGCGGGCTGCCAAATATTATCGTCAGTATGTAGATATACAACTGGCAGTAGCGCGCCAGACGGTGCGCAACAAGGTTACCGATGCCTACCTACCGGCCTTATTGCTTTCGGACAACCTCGGAATTCTCGACAAAAACATCGGCAACCTGGAAAAACTGCTCAATGATACCAAGGCCATCAATAAAGCCGGTTTCGCCGAGCAACTGGATGTAGACCGGCTCGAACTTTCTATTGCCACCTTGCGCAGTGAACGCGGCAATCTTGCCCGACAACAGGAAATAATAGTGAATGCCCTCAAATTCAACATGGGTATGCCCGTTGGTGATGCCATTAGGCTAACCGACAACACCAACGCACTTCTGGCAAGCACCGGAACAGTAGATATGGAATCGCAGGCCAACTTCATGGCACGCCCGGAATACCTGATGTTGCTGAAAGGACGTGAATTGAGCGGTCTGCAGGTAGACTTGTTCCGCAAACCCTGGATGCCCACAGTGGCCGGATTTGTGCAATGGCAACCCAGCTACCAGGGTGGATTTGGCGCCAGCGACTCCGATGCATTTAATAACTGGTTTTACATCTCCTCTGCAGTAGCAGGCTTGTCGGTAAGCATCCCCATTTACGATGGCGGAGGCAGCAAAGCCAAGCGCGAACGTGCGGTGATTTCAGCCCAAACGGTAGATATTCAGCGAGGAATGCTGGAGAATGCACTTACGCTTGAACTCGATGCCGCCAGAAAACAGTACCTCAACGCACAGGAACGCGTGGCCAATCAGGAAAAAAACGTGGCTCTGGCACAAAGAATCTACGACACCACCCAGACCAAGTACCGTGCCGGTGTGGGTAGCAGTTTTGAAATTACCCAGGCCGAATCCGGACTCTACAGCGCCCAGCAGGGACTTCTGCAGGCACAATATGACCTGTTGACCGCCAAAGTAGCCATTCGAAAGGCACTTGGGCAGTAGGAAAAAGTGGTAGTCCTTTAGGGACCACCGACAAAATAAAAAATACACAACTTGCTCTATATCAGCACTTTGATGCTGGCTTTAAAAACTACATTACAACATGAAAAATAAAACGCTCCTCTCCATCCTGGCCCTGGCTGCTGCTACTTTCGCCGCTTGCGGTGGGGGTGGTTCCAAAGATCCGGCTGCCGAACTAGCGGCTCTGAAAGACAAAAAATCCAAGCTGGAAACCAAGATTTCCGACCTGGAAAAACAGGTTAATGCCGGAACGCCGGCCGCCCGCAAGGTGAAAACCGTGGGCCTTACCCAACTCAGCACCGCACCATTCCGCCACTATATCGACCTTCAGGGTAAGGTATCAGCAGAAGAAAGCGTGATGGCAACCGCCAAAATGCCGGGCTCGCTCAAACGCGTATTGGTAAAAAACGGCGATAACGTGAAAAAAGGTCAACTTATGGCCGAAATAGACGATGCTGTAATGGTAAAGAGTCTGGCTGAACTGGAAGGTCAGCTCGTTACCGCTACCGATATCTACAATCGCCAAAAAGGCCTTTGGGATCAGAAAATTGGCACCGAAGTGGCTTACATCCAGGCTAAAAACGGCAAAGAAAGCCTGGAACGCAGCATTGCTACAGTTAAGGAACAATGGAGTATGACCAAAATCTACGCCCCTCAAAGCGGAACTGTAGATATGGTGATGTTGAAACAAGGACAAGCCATTGCTCCGGGCATGCCATTGTGCAACATCCTGAATCTCACCAACCTCAAAATTGTGGGTAATGTAACTGAAGCCTACGCCGCTAAAGTGCGCAAAGGGGATCAGGTACAAGTGTTCTTCCCGGATATGAACAAAGAAATCACTACCCGCATTACGTATGTGAGCAAAAGCATCGACCCTATGACCCGCACGTTTTTGGTGGAGTGTGCCCTGCCAGGCGGAGGTTACAGCGCTAATCAGGTAGCGGTGATGAAAATTGTGGACTACCAGAGTGCCAACGCTATTTCAATCCCGGTGAACCTCATCCAGACTGCTGAAGACGGCGATTTTGTAATGGCAGCTGAAAAAACAGGCGAAAAAGCAGGTACGGCTAAAAAGGTAGTGGTGAAACAAGGTCAGAACTACAACGGCCAGGTGGAGATTCTCAGCGGACTAAAAAAAGGCGACTGGGTGATTTCAACCGGTTTCCAGGATGTGAACAACGGGGAAGCTGTAGCTTTTTAAGCGGCTTTTCTGGAGGCTAAATCCTGAATTGTTCCCGACAACACATCAAGCCTTTCACTTTGCCATTCGTAGAGTATTTTGAACGCAAGCGCTCGATCATCCTCTGTTTGCAGAGAGTGGATATAAGGCACCCAAAGTACTTCAAAAATTTGGCTGATCTCACTTTCAGGCGCAGATTCAAGTCGAAGAAGTAGTTGGCTAAGTTCAGAATGTTGCGTAACGGTCATGATTTGCGTTTTGCGATTTCAGTAAAAAGGAGTGACATTTTATCCAAAGCTTCATTCCGGGTTTGCTCAAGTTGATTTCTGGAGCCCTCCTGCAAAAGAAGTTGTTCGTACTGAAGAGTAAAATCGAGAATCTTTTTTTGATGTAAAAGAAGCTTCTCCAAATCACTCAACGAGAGATTTTGTAGTTGTTCTGGTTTCATGGGTAAAGGCTTATCTATGCAAATATTAGAAACAATACGCTAAACTCCAAACCAGATATTCAAAAGAAAAAATCATGAAAGAATTCAAACCCACCAGTTGGTCTATCGACAACAGCACCTCGATTTTTATCATCACGGTGCTCATAACGCTGGCCGGCATCATGTCGTACAACGCCATCCCCAAGGAGCAGTTCCCCGACGTGGTGGTACCTACCATATTCGTCTCCACCATTTATCCCGGCGCCAGCCCGAGCGATATGGAGCAACTCGTTACCAAGCCTATTGAAAAACAACTCAAGGGCATTAGTGGCGTAAAAAAAGTGTCTTCCTATTCTGTGCAGGACTTCTCCAATGTCATTGTAGAGTTCAACACCAACCTGGACGTACCTCTTTGCAAGCAAAAGGTAAAAGACGCCGTGGATAAAGCCGCGCGCGACCTGCCTACCGACCTGCTTTCAGACCCCACCATCACGGAGTTCGACATCTCAGAAGTGCCGATCATGAACGTGAACGTGGCCGGCGATTTCAGCCTCGACAAGTTGAAAGACTACGCGGACGCCTTGAAAGACCGCATTGAAGAAATGCGCGAGATTACCCGCGTGGATCTGGTAGGTGCGCTGGACAAAGAAGTACAGATTGACGTAGATAAATACAAGATGGCGGCAGCCAGCCTAACCTTCCGCGATATCGAATCGGCACTCATGTATGAAAACATGACCATTTCTGCCGGTAACGTGGACGTAGGCGGCATGACCCGCTCTATCTCTATTCGGGGCGACTTCAAAAGTATTGAGCAAATCAAAAACATCATTGTAGCATCGCAATCCGGTGCACAACTTTATCTCAAAGACGTGGCAGATGTGCGCATGGGCCACAAGGAACAGGAAAGCTTCAGCCGACTTAACGGCCGCAACGTTATCTCACTTAATGTGATCAAACGCACCGGCGAAAACCTCATTGACGCCTCAGACAAGATCAAGGAAATCGTGGATGAAATGAAGGCCAATGATTTCCCGCCAAACCTGGAAGTATCTATCACCGGCGATCAAAGTCGGGCTACCCGAGTTACGCTGCACGACCTGATTAATACCATCATCATTGGCTTTATTCTGGTAACCCTGGTATTGATGTTCTTCATGGGTGCTACTGATGCTATTTTTGTGGCATTGTCAGTACCCTTGTCGATGTGTCTGGCCTTTATGGTGCTGCCAAGTCTTGGATTTACGCTGAACTTCATCGTTTTGTTCGCGTTCCTGCTGGCGCTGGGTATTGTGGTTGATGATGCCATTGTAGTGGTAGAGAATACGCACCGGATATACCACGAAGACAAGCGTCTGACCATCGTTCAGGCGGCCAAAAAGGCTACCGGAGAGGTATTCCTGCCGGTTCTTTCCGGTACGATCACCACACTGGCGCCGTTTTTCCCGCTGGTATTCTGGGGCGGTATTTTCGGCAAGTTCATGCATTTCTTGCCTGTAACGGTAATCATAACCCTGACTGCATCCCTGTTGGTTGCCTACATCATCAATCCTGTTTTTGCCGTATGGTTTATGGGCGATGCCAAGCGCGAAGGCCGGGAAATGCCAGCGGCTAAAAAACGTCGCCGGGCCATTTTCGGGTATGCCATTTTTGGCTTGTCGATGCTATATTTTTATGGCAATGGAAACTTCTTCATGGGCAACCTCTTGTTGTTCATTGCGGCATTTGTAGCGTTCTATCGCTTCGTGCTGTCAAAAGCCGTGAGGTGGTTCCAGGTAAATGGCTGGCCTGCCGTACAAAACACCTATGCGCGCTTCCTGAACTTCGCCTTGAACCGGACGTGGCTGATGATGGGTGGAGTGATTAGTTTGTTAGTATTTTCATTATTGCTGTTCTTATCGGGCAAGCGCAATGTCATTTTGTTTCCAAAAGCGGATCCAAACTTTATTTATGTATACCTGACGCTGCCAGTGGGTACTGATGTAAATACGACCGACTCGCTTACGCGGGTAATGGAAAACAAAGTTGTGGAGGTGTTGGGCAACGATAACCCCATCGTGGAATCCATTATCACCAACGTAGCGCTGGGCGCGTCAGAGGACCAGTTTGACCGCTCTGCCACCTCTAATAAAGGCAAGGTGGGTGTGGCCTTCGTGGAATTCTCACAGCGCAACGGTGTGAGCACAAAAGACTACATGGATAAAATCCGGGAAGCCACCAAAGGGGTAATCCCCGGTGCTGAAATTGTGGTAGACCAGGAACAGGGCGGTCCGCCAACCCCGAAGCCTATCTCTGTAGAAGTACGCGGCGACGACTTTACCCAACTGATCAAGGTGTCCAGTGCCGTGAAACGCTACCTCGACTCCCTCAATATCCCGGGTGTAGAAGAACTGCGCTCTGACATGGTGGTATCCAAGCCGGAAATCAATATCCAGATTGACCGCGACCGCGCCAACCGGGAGGGCATATCCACTGCGCAGATTGGTTCGGAGTTCCGTACGGCTATTTTAGGTAAAGAAGCCACCAAATTCAAAGACGGAGAGGACGAAATTCCGGTGAACATCCGATTGAAAGAAGAACAGCGTGCCAACATCAATGCTGTAGAAAACCTCAATATTACCTTCCGCGACATGAACATGGGCGGTGTATTGCGTTCCGTGCCGATGGCTTCGCTGGCAGATATAAAATACACCACCACTTACGGCGGTATCCGCAGGTTGGATCAGTCGCGCATTGTAACCATATCTTCCAATATCACCTCTGAATATCAGCCAAGCCAGACCGAAGTGATAAACGCCGTAAAAGCGGCCATTGCCAACTGGCCACAAACAGATGGTGTAACCGTAGGTTTTGCGGGTGAAGACGCCGAAATGGCCGATGCCTTCAGCTTCCTGGGTAATGCCCTGATCATTTCCCTGTTCATCATCCTGATCATCCTCATCACGCAGTTCAACTCTATTGGCAAAACCATCATCATCATGACGGAGGTGATCTTCTCCATCATCGGGGTATTGCTGGGAATGGCCATTACAGGTATGGACTTCAGCGTGATCATGTCGATGGTAGGTATTGTGGCACTGGCGGGCATTGTGGTGCGCAACGGGATATTGCTGGTGGAATATACCGACATCCTTCGCGAGCGCGGCACCGGGGTCCGCGAGGCTATTATTGAAGCTGGTCGGATCCGTATGACTCCCGTATTGCTTACAGCCACAGCCGCCATTCTGGGTCTGATTCCGTTAGCAGTAGGCTTCAATATTGACTTCTACAGTTTGTTTGCTACTGGTGATCCAAAGATCTATCTGGGTGGTGACTCGGTAGCATTCTGGGGCCCACTGTCCTGGACCATCATTTTTGGTTTGAGCTTTGCCACCTTCGTAACGCTGGTTATCCTGCCGGTGATGTACCTGATGGGCTGGAAGTTGAAAAACTGGTGGACAAAGCATATGTAAGTACGGCTTACGGTAGACGGTCTACGGTGGGAAATGCGGATCGAGCCCAGGTCTAACGTCCAATGTCTAAAAGTCTAACGTTAAAAAAGCGGCGCTTTCCTGTGGGAGGGCGCCGTTTTTTTGTGCGGGTAACCCGATAATAAAACCGCGAAGCGGAGACGTTCCAATAGAACCGTAGTTTTGTTGATCATATACGATATTTTTCACCATGCAGTCAAAAATATACGCACATAACCACTTCATTGGAACCGCTAATCTGCAGGTTAGCGATGAAACCATGGGCGGACTTTTCGGGGAGTTTGTGCCAACGGAATATTATTTTGATCAGATACAACAGTCGGTTTGGGCGTTTTGGCAAGCGGAAAAGCCTGATGCAGCTACATGGCACGCACTTCGGCTGAATGTGCAATTGGCGCATGGCATGTTTTTGTTCCCCCAAGGCGGAATTACCATTGACGATATCCGGGAACTTCCAGACGCACCTAAACGTATTGATATCGCTGGCGTAGATTACAGCGTAATCCGGGATTATATTCTGGAAAACCCTCCCAGGACCTTTGTTGAGGAGCCCTGGGAAGCTTTGACTATTGGACAGAAAACGGGTTTTGAAGATGAACTCAGGAAAGAACTAGGCGCCACCCAAACCTCCCTGTTCCGGTTTATGGCTAACCCTCCGAGTCATTTTTTATTCGATGCTGAGATTTCTGCTTTTTGTCGCAACCAACGAAACGACGATGTTTTGTTTGCGATCAAAAAAGTTGACTTTGACCAGCACTTTGCTTTGATTCACCTCACCTGGACGGGCAAACAGGAGAAAGATGGCTACCCACATGCTGCTTACTATACAGACTACGATGAGTTCAAGCATACCGTCATGTATCCCGATAAGGCAGAATGGGAGGAGTAGTAAATTAGCGTGTCAGTATTTTTCAGACACACGCTAATGTTAATCAATTTATCCTTCAAACGCAATCCTCCATGTACGAAATCCTCTTCTTTGACTCTGATCAGGAAATAGAAAAAGCTGTTCTCGAAAATTTCCTTAACCAGACAGTTAACCTGAGGAATTTCTATTGGACAAATGATTTTTACACATTTGTCATAGACAATGAAATAGATGCCACCCAAACCTATATATCATTGCAAACCTCCGAAGTTGGTTTCAGGTTTCACTATGCTGTATTTTCTCATCAAACGGCAGGTTTTTCAATAAAGAAACGAATAGATATATTGAAAAAACTATCTGACCAAACAAGTATATCCTTGCTTTCAACAGACGACGAACTTAATCCGTGGGCCAGGGTACTAATAGAACCTGAAGGACTGGCATCTACAGTAGAAACGGATGACGACTCCCTTTGTATAGTAGACTACTATAATCATCCATTCGGGGATTTCAGAACCCGGGAGGAGTTAACAGGTTTTGAGCTGGACGCTTTAAAGCAAACAATGGCTAAAACTTATCCCAATATATCCATAAACTATGCTTTGGATGGCCCGGTAATAAACGGCAGTTTTAACGAAGCAAGGCATCGATTTAATCAACTTGCCATGTTTGAGCACCATTATGGAATAGTGCCTTTAGGGAAAAACGAATGGTTAAGCAAAGATGACAAATCTGAGCTATTTGTTGCCTTAATGACCGAATTTCACCTCCAAACTGGGTATAGTCTTTGCCTTTTCCCCAGGAATTATAGCGAAATAAAAACAATAGAAGGAGGAAGCGATAGTGAAGAATACTGTTTGATCCTGTCTGAGAACAAAATGGAAAAGGTAGTTTACAAGCAGCGCAGAGTATCGTGGAACCGTTAGCGTGTGTCTGAAAAACCTGTGTAAAACAACACGCGTACAGCATGTGCACATGTCAACAACTGAACATGAAAAGATGAAAAACGGATACTCAGAAGTGAACGGAATCAGGATGTATTATGAGGTTCACGGGCAAGGCAAACCAATTGTGTTGATACACGGAGGGGGCTCAACCATTGAGACAACTTTTACGCCTCGCTTCCGGTAATTATGGTTGAATGATCATAAGAATGCAGAAAACAACCTTTAACATAGCAAAAATGGACTGCCCATCCGAAGAACACATGATTCGGATGAAACTTGCCGACCTGTCAAACATAGAAGCTCTGGATTTTGATATTCCTAACCGGAAACTAACGGTTTTTCATACCGGGCAATATGACCAAATATTAGCGCAACTAAATGCCTTACAGTTTGACACTTCCCTTGTAGATAGCGTTTCGGTAAACAACTACGACACCACTTCAGCCCACCATACACAACGGGAAACACGTTTGCTTTGGCAGGTATTGGCCATCAATCTATTCTTTTTTATCCTGGAATCCGCCACAGGCTTTATCTCCAACTCAATGGGCCTTGTGGCCGACAGTTTGGATATGCTCGCCGACAGCCTTGTTTATGGACTTGCCCTGTTTGCCGTGGGCGGGTCCACGGCAAGGAAAAAACGTATCGCAAAAACGGCAGGCTATTTCCAGCTGACGCTTGCCGTTGTCGGTTTCATGGAAGTCATCAGACGCTTTTTAGGATTGGAAACCATTCCCGCATTTCAGACCATGATCATTATTTCCATTCTTGCCCTTATCGGGAATGGGCTGTGTTTGTATTGGTTGCAATCCAGCAAGAGTAAAGAAGCACATATGCAGGCAAGTATGATTTTCACCTCTAATGACGTTCTGGCTAATCTTGGGGTGATCATAGCCGGTGTCCTTGTTTATCTGACAAATTCAAAATATCCTGACCTTATCGTTGGAACCGTGGTGTTTTTCATCGTCGGACGAGGGGCGTTTAACATCTTAAAACTATCAGAATAGCAGGACATGAGCAACCATTTCGATCGGTTTAAAAGAGACCATTTGGAAGCCAATACCTGGGCGCAACGGAAAGATGGTGTGCCCACTGACGTAGTGGTAGCGAGATTTACCAAGTAACCCTCCGTGGTAAAAACCGGCCCGACCTCCTATACTATCACTCCTTAATTCCTAACAGCCCATTTACCCGCCAGATACGCCATCGGTATATAAGCCCCAATTAAATCCACCATATTAAACCACATAGGCGCAGGAAGCATATAAACGGCAGCAATTCCGCCCAGCAGGGAAAACACACCGATGCCCAGGGCAAATTGCTTTTTGTTATTGGCAGCCAGTTTTGCCGCCAGAAAAGCACCGGCTAAAGTGCCAAGGGCATGCGCCAGGAACGGGAAAATAAAATGCTTTGGCTGGAACAAATGCATAGAAGCTTTCAAGCCCTCTTCAGTGGTCACATCTGCCCCTTCAGGCGGTGGAATGACGGAGCCGCTGATCATGATGAGCCCCATATTCACGATACCGAAAACAATGATGCCGGCGATTACTGCCAGGATGTTTTTAATGGTTGGTGACATGATTCGTTTTGCTTTAGATGGATAAAAAGTAGCTGATTTTAAAAGAATTGCACGCTAAGTTAGCAATTTTAAGATTCATCGGTTAGGTTTTTCAGGTTAGGAACACCAAAGGGGAAACATTCAATCTCTATGAACCTAATGATGAAAAACTTCTTCCTTCTAGCCGGTTTCCTTGGACCCCTATCCACCCCTCTTTTTGCTCAATGCGATTTGCAGGATATCCAACCGGAAAACATCGCTTGTAATGATAACGGTACGCCCAACGAAGATTTTACGCAATTCAGCATTCAACCAGGCGGCAATTCTTTAGGGCCAACGTACTCCGTGACTGCCACCCTAATGATTTCCGGGCACTTCCACCAAAGCGGTCGTAAAAGCATTCGGCGCTGTGTATGTAGACGTTGATGAAGCAGAGCGCGCAGCGTTTGAGTATTTTGACATTAACGATAAATCTCTTGGCACCTATGCTACACCGGTTCTGAACAATGGCCATGTATTTCTGGGGGTTCTGTTTTCGGAAGCCATTGTGCACCGCATTCGGGTTACCTATGGAAATGCTGCACTCGGACCCAATGATGGTGGCAGTACGGATGTTTCAGTTATGGACAACTTCATTTACGGCGAGCCACAGGCCGCTCAATAAGAAGCAAGCGGGGCTTTTTTGCGCCCTACAGGTCGGCGCGCGGGCAGACCGCGCCCGGCCTGTATTTTCCTTGGCTGAATCGCCGGCACGCTGTATAATCTCATCATTCGATTTATATTCGCGGAAAACTGCTAGTTATGCTCTATCAAATAAACCCCAAGCTCCCCATGCGCAATAAAGCGCAAACCCTGCATTATTACCAACAACTTGGATTTGAACCCCTCGGCGATTACCATGATTATCTGATGCTGCAAAAGGATCAGATCGAGATTCACTTTTTCGCATTTCCTGACCTGAAACCGGAGGAAAATGATGGGCAGGTATACATTCGTACCCACCAAATCGAATCGCTTTACCAATCCATAAAAGACCGGAATATTGCCATACATCCCAATGGCCCCCTTGAAGTGAAACCCTGGGGACAAAAAGAATTCTCCCTGCTGGATCCGGACCATAATTTGCTGACCTTCGGTCAAAGTGTGGAAAGCAGCTACCGGGCTCTTTATCTGAGCCCTATGGTTCCGTCTTTTCAGTTAGCTGAAACACGTCAATTTTTCGTGGAGGTCCTGGGCTTCAAAGCGATCATGGATACCGCCGAATATGCCATTGTACAAAAAGACCGGCATACCATCCACCTGCTACCGGCCGGGCCACAGGTTGGACAAATGGAGTTCTATCTGGAAGTGGATGATGTAGACGGTTTATGGGAAACCATCCGATCCAGGGTGCAACACCTGAAGGTTAAGCCCCCTTTCAATCAGGCATACGGTATGCGGGAGATTCATTTGGAAGTTCCACAAACCAATACGCTTATGTTTATTGGTCAGGCTGTGTGATGAGGCTGTCTCACAAGTCGCTTTTTTATTTTTACCGCAGAGACGGAGAGACACAGAGAATTTGAAAATCAACTGTTTTTACCTCTGCGCCTCTCTGCCTCTGCGGTAAAAATTACTTTTGAGACACCCTCGTTCGGGCTTACACCCCCGGCGGTACCCGCCAGTTCGTAGCCTGCTCATAAGCATAGCCCAGGCCCAGCACCAGCCCGTCCTTCCAGGCAGTTCCAACGAAAGAAAGCCCCACTGGTAATTCCTGCACACGGCCCATGGGCACCGTCAAACTCGGGTATCCAGCCATGGCGGGTGCCTGCCCGAAGTAAAAACCGTGTGCCGGGTAGTAATCGCCGTACACCAGATCGGTGAGATGTGCCGGACCCATGGTAATGCCTACAAGCGCATCGAGTTTTCCTTTTTTCAGAATGCCATCAATGATGCCCCGGGTGGCATAGGTTTTCTTTTGCAGTTCAAGGTATTTAGGGTCTGTGAGCGGGCCTTTTTTCTCGGATGATTCGAGGATTTCCTGTTTAAAATAAGGCATCATTTTGGTCTCATTGGCCTGATTGAAGGCAATGACTTCCGCCAGAGATTTCACCCCGGCATTGGCAGACGCCAGGTAGCGGTTCAGGCCGTCTTTGAACTCGTATTGCATGAATTCATATTCTGCCTCGCCCAGCGGATTGATCAGCTTCACCAGTTCGATCTCCACAATTGTTGCTCCCGCTTTTTTCAGCACTTCAAGCGCATTTTTATACAAGGCAACGGCATCTACATGGCCTTCAAAATGCGCTTTTTCCACACCGATTCGTTTTCCGGCCAACGTATTTTTATCCAAAAAAGTGGTGTAGTCTGTTGATGCCTTACCCACACCGGCGGCAGTAGCGGAGTCATTCGGGTCGGCGCCGGTCATGGCCGAGAGCAGGATGGCCGCATCTGTCACCGTTCGTGCCATAGGCCCGGCAGTATCCTGCGAAACAGAGATAGGAATGATGCCGCTGCGACTCAACAATCCCACCGTTGGTTTCAGCCCCACAATGCCGCATACCGATGCCGGAGCGATCACCGAGCCGTCGGTTTCGGTGCCTACCGCCACAGCGCAAAGATTGGCGGCCACGGCTGCACCTGAACCGGAACTGGACCCGGAAGGATTGCGGCCAAGAGCCACCGGGTTTTTAGTTTGTCCGCCACGGCTGCTCCAGCCGCTGCTCGAGTGGGTACTGCGGAAATTGGCCCATTCGCTCAGGTTGGTTTTACCCAGGATGAGTGCGCCGGCTGCGCGCAATTGTTTCACCACAAAGGCGTCCTGGGCCGCCTGGTGCCCCTCGAGTGCCAGAGAGCCTGCGGTGGTCATCATCTTATCGCCTGTATCTATATTGTCTTTTAGCAATACCGGAATCCCATGCATGGGCCCGCGCAATTGGCCGGCCTTGCGCTCGCGGTCGAGCGCATCCGCCTGCGCGAGGGCATCCGGATTGAGTTCGATCACAGCATTGATGGCCGGACCGTTTTTATCAATGGCTGCAATACGATCCAGGTACAGCTGTGCGATTTGGCGTGCCGTACGCTCCCCGCTTGCCATTTGTTTTTGCAGATCGACGATGGTGGTTTCATTCAGTTCAAATTGACCTGGAGAAACCGGAGGCGTGGCTTGGGCACCCGGTGCGGTATTGTTTTCGCAGGAAGAAAGCGGAGCGATGCTCAGGGCTGCGCCTGCCAGCGCGGTATTTTGTAGAAAGCTGCGACGATTCATGATGGGTGGATGTTTTGGTTAAAATCGAAAAAAATGGATCTTTGCTGGGAGGGGGTTAGGGGCTGGTATTACTCCAACTTCAAACTATGCCAATACAATTCCCGGCCCTCCATGGTGGCCCAGCAAAAGGAATTGATAGGTTTCAGATAGAAAAAATGGGTTTTTTGGGGCACGCAAGGATATTTTTTTCCATCTATGATAAAATAATCATGTTGGTGTGATGTGAGCAAAAAATGCTGGTAGGTATCGTCCAGCAGGATATTGCCAGGCATATAAGGGAATGAACGGCCGGAAGTGTACGGTACCAGGTCGCCGGCATCGAAATCTATGGTTTTTCCGTTGATATTGGCTGTGAGCACACCCGTTTTGGGACCATACAACAGGAAATAGTTTCCGGATTGGTGTAGCCACATTTCCCTGATATTCAGGAATTTACCCAACTTTTGCTCATTCAGAAAAACAGTACCATCATTACAGGCAAACATATACTGCCCTTCGGCATTAAAAGTGATATTTTTTAATCCATTGCCGGGCTCAAAGGCATAAACAATCTTTCCCTCCCGACCCAGGTACTTACCGCCGTTGTGTTCGTAATAATACAGGTTGTTGCCGCCAAAAAGTCTGAGCGAATCCCAGGGGCCATACACTGTACCATTGTTGTACAACCACGGACGATTGGCAGGATCGTCCGGTTTTTGATAGGTAAACAACAGTCCAAACCGGCCGCTCGCAAATTTCATCGTTTTCTGACTTTTTACAGGTCCAAACAAGGTTTTTTCGGTTTTGACATAAGCCTGGCCTTTAATTTCGCAGGGCATGTACAAATGCCCCCAGTCGTCTATCTGCGGCGCCCAATAACTTTCTATGATGCCCAGGTCTTTCCCGTCTACAATACAATGCATGGCATTCTTATCCACAGTGTAATAAATCAGGAAATAATGATTCCCAACAGCGCTAAAATTGGGCATATGACATGACCTGCAAATCAGTGAATCCCGCGTATGAATATCTTCTTTGGTAATATTTGTAGTTTCTGTCCAAACAAGTGGTGTGGCGCCCCAATAGAAAAAAGAGGATTTACTTTCCGCCACCGTAACACTATCTATATACAGGTAATTCATTTGGGTGGCCGGATCGGAGTGTTGCACCACCACATGACCATTGCTGGATTCGTACGATTTTATTTGTTTGAATGGCCCGTGTTTTTGTCCGTTTACCCGCACATATGTTTGACCATCTATGAACTCCGGCAGCAAAACATCTCCATTCGGACTGATCTTCACATCGCCCGGAAACTGGCCTAAATCGAGTCCGTTTTGGAAAATCCGGTACCGGCCAATGCCCTCCTCCAGTGAAAACACACATCCGCCACTAAAATCCGGACTCGAGGGCTGCCGGTACAACTGCACCATGCTTTTCCGGGCAGACTGCAGGATGGGACCGGCATTTTCCGGAAATGTATGCCAGCGTTTTCGCTCTACTTGCTGTGCATGCAGGCAGGTAAAAAAGGTGGAGAAGATCGTCAGGGCCAGGATGATGCTTGTTTGCATAGAATATTTTGTAAATTCAATGGATTGATCGCTCGCTATCCAAACCTCATGGTTTTAAAAACCTATGAGGTTTGGGGACTCAAACTTGTCGCCTAAAACCCCTTCCCTGTCGAGCAAATTTGCCGTAATATCGGGTTTTCCCGCCTTTTGTATACCATCTTGTAACCTGATCCGGGGCTGTGGTTTCTAATGATGTGCGCATAAGCATCAGCCCCTTCGCTGCGCTCAGGGCGACAAACAATCATCTGTGATTGCGCCATCGTATCATCGTTCAACACTAACCATATTCATGAAACAACTCGCTCAATTCTCACTACTGATTTTGCTCAGCGCCACCCTCCAGGCGCAAAGCCTTTCCCCTGCTGTTGCCGCAGACATTGACAAAATGTTCACCGAAACTTTTAGATCTGACCGAAATGGCGCAACAGTTATGATTACCCAAAAAGGCAAAACCCTGTACCACAAGGCTTTTGGCATGGCTAATCTGGAACTGAACGTGCCCATGCGCACAGAGCATGTATTCCGTATCGGTTCCATTACCAAACAGTTCACCGCCGCCGCTATCCTCAAACTGGCAGAAGATGGCAAGCTGAACATCCAGGATGATCTCACCAAATTCCTCCCGGATTATCCCACACAAGGTAAAAAAATTACCATCGAACACCTGCTCACCCATACTTCGGGCATACAGAGTTACACGGATATGCCGGAATGGGATCCCGCCACGCACCGCAAGGATTTTTCCCCGGAGGAAATGATCAACTACTTCAAGGATAAACCCATGAATTTTGAGTCGGGCGCCGAATTTCTGTACAATAATTCCGGTTATTTCCTGCTGGGATATATTATTGAAAAAGCCTCCGGCAAAACCTATGGCGCATATATTACCGATACTTTTTTCAAGCCGCTGGGCATGAAAAACTCCTTTTACGGTGATACAGAACCGCTGATCAAAAACCGGGCTTCCGGCTATTCGCAGGGCGATGTGGATGGCACGCTGGTGAATGCTCCTTTCCTGAGCATGACTCAACCGTACGCCGCGGGTTCTTTGTTGTCCACAGTGGAAGACCTGAACATCTGGAGTCAGGCGCTGCACGGCGGCAAGGTACTCCAACCAGCTTCTTACCAGGCTATGATTACCCCTTACAAGTTACCCGGCGGTGCGCCCAATAACTACGCCTATGGCTTGACTATCAAAAATCTGGTAGGCAGCACATGTATCGAACACAGCGGCGGCATACACGGCTTCCTGTCAGATATGCTTTACCTGCCCAAGGAGGAACTCTGTGTAGCCATTCTCGCCAACTGCGATTGCGAACCACCGTCAGGCCTGACAGGACGGGTGGCAGCACTGGCCACCGGAAAGCCTTATCAGCCGGAAAAAATCACCATAGAGACCAAACAACTGGAACAATACGTAGGTGTTTATGAAAATATTGCCAAGGAGCAGCGCGTCATCCGACTAGAAAACGGCCAGTTGACCTCCCAGCGCACCGGAGGTTCCAAGTACAACCTGCATGCGTACGGCCAGGATCAGTTTTTCTTTGAAAACTCCTTTGCCCGCATCCGTTTTGAAAAAGACAAAACCGGTAAAAAAGTGGTTCAGGCCAGCATGACCGACCGCGAGTACGAGCAGCAATTATGGATTAAAACCGACAAGCCACTTCCGGCAGCACGCACTGAAATCCAACTCACAGAGGCACAGCTTAAGCCCTTGGAAGGCGAATACGAGCTTGCTCCGGGGTTCAGCATTAAAGTCACCCGAGAAGGCACACAATTGTTTTGCCAGGCCACCGGCCAGTCAAGATTTGAAGTATTTCCCATCAATCCCACCCGTTTTTTCGTAAAAGTGGTAGACGCTGAAATTGGGTTCTATCCAGATGAAAAAGGTGTAGTGAACAAAATGGTATTGTTCCAGGGAGGACAGGAGATGCCCGGGATACGGAAGTAAGGTTTGGGAATATCGAACACCGAATGTTGAAGGGTGGCATGGCATTCGGTGTTCGATATTTCATACCTTGTTCCTTGAACCAGCATCCTATTCCATGCGTATCCTTTCTTTCCTTGTCCTTTTTCTGGGCCTTTTTTCCTGCCAGCAGCCTGCTCCTCCTGCTTGTGATTACCTGAAAAACGAAGAAACCGGCGTAAAGTCCGGCGGCATCCGGCAAATCCAGCTTGATGGAGGCAAGTACAAGGTCTGGACCAAGCGCATCGGCAACAACCCTAAAATCAAGGTATTGCTGTTGCACGGCGGACCTGCCTGCACCCATGAATACTGGGAGTGCATGGAAAGTTTCCTGCCTCAGGAAGGCATCGAGTTTTATTACTATGATCAGCTCGGCAGTGCTTATTCTGACCAGCCGGCCGACACCAGCTTGTGGAACCTGCCGCGATTTGTAGAAGAGGTGGAACAGGTGCGTCAGGCACTTGGCTTGAATAAAGATAATTTTTACCTGTTGGGCCACTCCTGGGGCGGTATTCTGGCTGCCCAATACGCCCTGAAGTATCAGGATAACCTCAAGGGACTCATTATTTCAAATATGATGATGAGCTGCCCGGATTATGGCAAATATGCCGATGACGTGCTGGCCAAACAAATGGCGCCGGAGGTGTTGAGCGAGATCCAGGCCATCGAAGCGAAAGGCGATTTCGCCAACCCTCGCTACATGGCACTGCTCATGCCGCATTTTTACACTCAGCATATTTGCCGTTTCCCAGCGCACCAATGGCCCGACCCGGTAAATCGCGCATTCAACAATATCAATCAAACCATCTATGTGAGCATGCAGGGTCCCAGCGAATTCGGGATCTCCGGTAAACTGGAAAAATGGGATGTAACCGCCCGCTTGCCCGAAATCAAAACCCCCACGCTGGTGATTGGCGCCACCCACGATACCATGGACCCGGAGCACATGAAAATGGTAGCCGGCAAAGTGCAAAAAGGTCGCTTCCTGCTTTGCCCAAACGGCAGTCACATGTGCATGTGGGACGATCAGGAACATTATTTCCCGGGCCTGATCTCGTTCTTAAAAGATGTGGATGGGGGAAAATTCTAATCCAGCGTAAAACCAGGAGCAATCACCTGTCCGGGATGTTTCCGCTCATACGCCCTGGCTTTACGAACCTCCCGCCACAGGCCCCATACATCCATAAAATACTCCGCCACATAGCCAAGTCCAACCCAAACCGGCAAGGATAGCCATGCCACCCCACGTTGTTCGGTCACGGCAAACACCAATTCCCAACCGCCCCAGAGTGCCAGGGGAAAGGTGAAAAGTCCAGCCAGCATCTTGATATTGCTGTCGTAACCGGGGTATATGTCCATTTTTTTGCAAAGCAAATACGGCAGATAGCAGGGTAAAAACCAAAATGCATATCCCAACAGGAAAAAGGGCCACAAAAGCCACAACTGCCAGGCAGGTACTTTTTTCGTGGCTACCCCGGCATGGGTAAGTCCCGCTGTTTTTAGTGCCTCAAAATAGGCGCTTGTTTGCTGCACAAGCGACTCATTATCTGCGTTTTTATGCAAAAATTCCTTTAGCCGGAAATAGCTCTGCGGAGCTGGCACCCCCTGATTTTTTTCCAGATCCTGCCGTGCAATAATGTCCATTTGTTCCACCCATACATCCCTGCTTTCCTGCCGGGAATCCAGAATAAGTCCTTCCACACACTTGCGGAGATGTTCGGTAAGGTCGTCCACGGCCTGCTCCGGGTTTTGAAGGTAGGCTTCTGCCCAGGGTTTAGGGTCAATGGGGGCGCCGTACTCTATCACAACCCGCTTGCGAAAAAGTTGGGGGTCTTCATAGGTCAATCCAACCGGGATAATCTTCACCCCCAGTTGCCAGTCTTGTCGGCGTTCGGCGCCCAGCGCAATGCGGGCCGCACCTGTTTTAAAGGGGCGAACGTAGCGGTTCATCCAGCTAACGCCTTCAGCAGCAATGAACAACACTCCGTTGCGCTCCAAATGTTGAAAGGAAGCTTCAAAGGCCGCTTCATTGTCTCTGGCCTCCCCTTCTGCCACGTCTTCTTTTCGCTTCACCGGAATACAAAAAAGTCTGGAAAAAAACCAGTTGCTGACCGGGTGTTTGAACAAGCCATAATTGGCCAGAAAATACATTTCCTGTTGAATCTGCAGGCCGATATTCAACGGATCCATCAAGGTACATGGATGATTGCACACCACAATGGCCGGCCCGTCGAACCGGGTATAACCTCGCCCCAATATCAAACGTTTTTTATAAAAAACATTCAATCCAGCCCAGGTTAATCCCCTGAAAAGGAGATAAATCAGGCGCATTAAAGGCGAAATGGGAGCGTTTCTGTAAGACATGTTAAAAGGCACGAAGGCTAATACACGAAGGCACGAAGGCACAAAGACACAAAGACACAAAGATTCAACGTTTTTAGCAACTTCTCTATCTCTAACGAAGAGCCAGCTAGAAGCTGGCTCTTCGCGCCTTCGCGCCTTCGCGCCTTCGCGCCTTCGCGCCTTCGCGCCTTCGCGCCTTCGCGCCTTCGTGTATTAGTCTTAGCGCCTTATCACCAAAGTCTTTGCCGCCCTTGTTTTCCCGGTTTCCAGCACCACGGCATAA
>JBIKUE010000145.1:0-10553 GCA_044347755.1 Saprospiraceae bacterium | reverse complement strand
CTTCGCGCCTTCGCGCCTTCGCGCCTTCGCGCCTTCGCGCCTTCGCGCCTTCGTGTATTAGTCTTAGCGCCTTATCACCAAAGTCTTTGCCGCCCTTGTTTTCCCGGTTTCCAGCACCACGGCATAAACACCGGCGGGGACACCATTCAATGGTATGGTTCGGGTGTGCGGACCGGCCGGGTAGCGCACGTTTTCTTGCCAAACCGTTTTGCCCTGCATATCCAGTACCCGGAGGGAAAGGTTGGTTGCTGCTTTTAACGAGAACTCCACTACGGTCTGTTCTGAAGCCGGGTTAGGGCGTAATTTTTCCAAAGAAATTGCTGTTACCGGGTCCTTGGCGCTACTGGCTGTTGCCAGGTCTGTTTGCCAGACGCCCGTACCGTAGGTGGCCACGCGGAGTTTATTGCCCGGCGCTATGCTCAGGTGCATGGCCAGCATCGCATTAGGCGCCTCGGCGGAATAGAGCTCCCAGGAATCGCCTTCATCCGAAGAATGCCAAACCCCGAGATCGTTGCCCACGTAAAAATGGCCGGTTGCCGGGTCAATCACCATGGAATTGGTGGGTACATCCGGCAATCCGTTGTCAATGGATTCCCAGCCCAATCCGGCATCGGTGCTGCGCCAAACGTGTTGGGCATTGAAGCCCGCCAATACTGCATACACCACCTCCGGTTCTTCCGGATGCAACACCAGATCCATACAAACCCGGTTGGGCAAGCCGGTTAGTTGGGTCACTGAGCCATCTGATGCATCCACTTTATACACCCGGGCCTGATTGGTGGTGCTGGGCGCTGTACTCAGGTACACCAAATCCGGGTTTTCCGGATGAATCACGATGGTCAGGATTACATCGCCGCCGGCAATAACATCCGTCACGGGGTTCCAGGTATTACCACCGTCGTCTGAGCGCCAGAGCGCCTGTGCGCCTGCGTACATGATCTCCGGATTGGATGGTGCTATTTCAAAAGGACCGTTGAAAGCAGCATTACCGGTGATTTCATTGCCAATGCCGAACCAGCTTTGCCCGCCATCTTCGCTCTTGTACATGTTCAGGTACTGGGAAGATCCGTACATGATCTGGTCGTTCTGTGGGTTAACGGCCGCACACTCGCCATCACCGCCCAACACGCGGGTCCAGGAGGGATCGCCCAGGTAAATAGCCGTACTGTTGTCCTGCATCCCGCCAATGGCCAGATCGGGATTGGTCGTGGAACTGCCCAGGTTGGCATAAAACTGCTGGGTCTGGTAACCGCCGTTTCGTCCGGTCCAGGTTTCGCCATTGTCGTACGATACGAACAGACCACCATCCGTTACGGTATACACTTTGTTTGGGTCGCTGGTGGGGTAATACACGCCGTGAATATCTGCATGCACATAATCCGGCGGCCCTTCGGAACTGCCAGCCGGCACATAGCCGAAATTCCATTTGTACCAATAGCTTTTTTGTGCCACACTGGTACCGCCGTTTACTGATTTCCAGGCGTCAATACCCACCCATACGAAGGTGTTGGGATCGGTAGGGTTTACGGCAATATCATGTGAATACCAGCCCTGATACTTGCAAACATCCTGGCTGTTGATTTTCACCCAGGAATTGCCTCCGTTGACGGATTTGTACAAGCCGTTTTGGGCAAATGCTTCACCTACGGAAGCATAAATAACTAATGGATTGGAAGGGGAGATGCTCAAAAGGGTTTTACCGGAATAAGAGGCCGGCATACCTGCACCCAGTTTAACGAACGTGCCTCCGCTATTCAACGAACGATACACGCCGCTCACATCCTGATCGTCGAGCGAACCGTGGGTCACGAAAATGCGGGTAGTATCGGAGGGATCGTAGTGCAGGTCTACGGCCATACGTTTGTTGTGGATGGTATGCCAGGTTGCGCCGGCATCCCAACTCCGCAGCAAGCCTTCGGTAGTGGCTGCCAGCACGGTGGCCGGCCGGAGCGGGTTGATCCGGATTTCCTGTACGCCCCGCAACTGACCATAGCTCCAGTCCAGGCATTTGGTCCAGGTTTGGCCGCCATTGGTGGTTTTCAGAATACCGATTCCGTAGGTGCCTCGGGTCACGCGGATGGCTACGTTCGGCGCGGAGTTTTCCACATTATAGACTTCGCCGGTGCCCACGTACATCTCGTTCGGGTTGGAGGGATTCATGGCAATGGCGCCCACGCCCAGCACCGGAAATCCGGTTTCCACATACTGCCAGGCATTGGCGCCCAGTCCGGCTGTGGTGGTTTTCCAAATCCCCCCGGAGGCGCTGCCCAGCCATATCTCATTGGTATCCAGCGGGTTTACGGCTATACAAAGTGTGCGTCCGCCAATATTTTTGGGCCCCAGTGCTTCCCAGGAAGGACTGCGGTCGCCGCGCAATTGAGCTTCCAGGCGCATTTGCGACATAGCTTCGGCGTATTTTTCGGTATAGAATTGACCATCGGGGAACAGGCGGGCCATGCCCCATTGCAGGAACGCCATGCCTGCTTCGGAAGGCCGGTGTTTTTCTTTTTCCGTTTGCCAGAGGCGTGGAGCGAAATAAAGGCCCAGAGCGGCGGTCAGGCCAAGGGCGATCAGGAAGGCGGAGCGATTTGTCATGTGTAGTATTTATTGAAGGCAAAAATGAGAAAACTACCCAGATTGGGGAGAATCAGAGCGTTGTTTTGGCGTGGGGTGGCGAAATTGTTGTTCACCGCGAAGTGCGCAAAGAACGCAAAGTAAGGGTTTGGCACCGCGAAGAACGCGAAGCGGACGGCCACTAAGTACCCTTAAGTGCCTTTGTGGTGAAAAAACTTCGCGCTCTTCGCGTACTTTGCGGTGCCTCCCACTTAGTGCCCTTAAGTGCCTTTGTGGTGAAAAAACTTCGCGCTCTTCGCGTTCTTTGCGGTGCCTCACTCCGGAACTTTGCCATCCAATTTATCGTTTAAGTCCAGTTATGAACACCGAACAACTCAAAAATGAAATCACATTCCGCACCTCGCGTTCCGGCGGGGCCGGCGGACAAAACGTGAACAAGGTAGAAACCAAGGCCGAGGCCCTGCTGGATGTGCAGGCCTCTTTGGCGCTGTCAGAGCCGGAAAAAGCCCTTATTCTGGAAAAACTAGCCAACCATATCTCCTCCGAAGGCATTTTGGCCGTGAGCAATCAAACCGAGCGCTCCCAGCTCATGAACAAGCACATAGCCGAAGAAAAATTACTGCGACTGCTGGAAAAAGCCTTTCAAAAACCGAAAAAACGCAAAATAACGCGTATTCCCCAGGCGGTTATAGCCAAAAGATTGAAAAACAAACGCCTGCACAGCGAGAAAAAAGCCCTGAGAGGGCGGCCAGGCAACCACCTACCGGAGGAGTGACGTATAACATTGCATCCAGGTCGCACAGATTTTTTCAGGTGCAAATGCCGCCGCCTGTTTGGCCATAGCGGGCATCAGGGAGGCCCGTACTTCCGGCCGGAGTAATTGCAGTATTTGAGCCGCTATTTCTTCCGGCTGATCCGGAGAAGCATACAGCGCTGCCGGGCCACCCACTTCTTCAAAACAGCCTCCGCGGGTGGTGAGCACGGGAATACCCACCGTCATGGCTTCCAGAATGGGGATGCCAAATCCTTCAAAAACAGACGGATACACCATGGCAGCAGCCCGGCGGTATAGTCCTGCCAACGATTCCGTGGGCAAATGTCTTCGAATCCAGTGTACCCGGAGTCCGGCCCTGGAAGCTTGTTCCTCCAAACCGGAAGCATATGCGCTTTTCCCCGATCCCACTGCTACCAGTGGAATATCGTGTCCACCTTGCTTCAGTAACTCAAGCGCACAAATCAATTGATGCCAGTTCTTGCGCGGAATCAAACTTCCCACGGAGATGAGAAAAGGATCTTCCGGAAGGGAAAATTCGTCGGGCACAGGCAGCGCCAGGGGGTCTGGCAGGTGTCTGAGACTCAGGCGTTCAAACACGGCATCACAGGCCTGACCAATCACTTCAATCTTATCCTCTGGTATACCGAAAAAGTGATGCAGGTCGGCGCGGGTTTGTTCGCTGATAGCCACCACAACATCCGCCTCCAGGGCAGCCCTCCGGTACTTTTTCTCGTAGAAGTAACGGTCGATGCCCGGATACAACTCCGGATGCCGCATAAAAATAAGATCATGCACACTCACCACACTCCGGATACCGGCATTTCTCAAGCCATGCGGAAGTTCGTGACTAAGTCCGTGGAACACCTGTACGCCGTCTTTTTTAAGCTGGCGGGTAAGGCCTCTGCTGCGCCAAAGCGGATGAAAGGCTCGGCCCAGCCAGGAATCCGGCAGCCGGATTCCGTCGTCTATAGCCGCCAGTCGGCCACGGTTGTAAGGGGTGTATAGCAGGTATTGATGTTCAGGGTAATAACGCCGCAGACCCTCCACGAGCGTCCGACTGTAAAAGCCGAGTCCGGTGGAGTTGTTGAAGTAACGTTTAGCGTCGAATGCAATGATCACAGGGTGCAAAGATACAGGATTCGTTTGGCTCTGCATTCCAAATGTCGGGTACTTGCAAATGACTGGATATTCAAAATAAACAGGAAAAAAAAAAGTCTTATACTGTAAGTTTGCAGGCATTCTTCGGTTCTCATAACCTATTGATTTTCACCATGAACAAAACCATACACTTCTTCCACTTATTAGTGCTTTTATGCGGCATTTCTTTGCCGCTGCAGGCACAAATTCCTCACCTTGTTTTCCATGCTGAGCTGGGTGGCGACGAAATGATTCCATCCGTGAACACCCCGGGCAAAGGGTTGGTCACGTTTTTGTTCACACCTGACCGCCAAAAAGTGGACGTAAGCGGCATGCTCGTTAAGTTGAATGGCACGGTTACCTCCGCCATAATCCGTAAGGGTATAACCGGCGAAACTGGCCCGGAAATCTTTGATCTAACCCCTTATATCAACGATCGCCACATCATTGGGCAGGTGCCTGTGCCGGATGTTCTATTGCACAACCTGCTTACCAACAGCGTGTACGTGGAGGTAAAAACTACCGCACATCCAAACGGAGAAATCCGTGGTCAGTTTACCTGCGAGGTAGACCTGGATTATAAAGCCCTGCTCACGGGTGACCAGGTTATCCCGCCAAGTGGCTCAAATGCCATTGCTTATGGAGGATTACACTTTCCACTGGGCTCATTGGATTTGGTATATGCATTCACCTACCGTGGTTTAAGCAGTGCTATCACCTCAGTGGCTATGTATGAAGGTATTCCCGGACAAACAACGGTTCCACCTATTTACATGAACAAAGTAGCTGGCGGCTTGATCCAGGGCCTGATCGAGTTAGACACGATAGATCCTGAATTCTTAAGAAAAGCGGTAGAAGGCAGGTATTATGTATTGATTCGGACCGTGAATTATCCTCAGGGTGAAATCATGGGAAAACTGGAACACATTGGCTTTTTTGGCTCCCTGGCGCCGGTGAATGGTATACAGCAAGTGCCGCCTCCTATTCCGCCTACCCCGGGATTTGGCTTTAGTTCCACCACGCCAAGTGGCGATCTGGACAGCCTGACCACATGGGTATTTATCAACAACATCCCACCTACCTCCGTAGCGCTCCATATTGGCGAGCCCACGCAAAATGGTCCTCAGCTATTTGAATTTGGCCCTTCACTCATACCTGGATGGTACGTTCAAAAATATGCGGTAACAGAACAGCAACTCACAGATTTTGCTCAGGGGCGCTTTTATATCCAGGTAAAAACTGCCGCCAACCCGGATGGCGCCATCCGAGGCGTGATGAAAAACACCTTGCGCAAAGGATATGCCTTTGACTTGTGCGGTATCCAAATGGTTCCGCCTACCAACAGCGATGCGCTTGGCGTTGCCGTTGCATCGGTAGATTTAGCCAACTGCTATTTGAATTACAAAGCCATCACGGATGGACTGGCCAGTGTACCGGTAGATGCTTATTTTGCCACAGCTAATGTGGGGGCTAACGGCATTGCTTTTCATGGCATGCCTTTAACCGAGCCGATTATTGCCGGATCACATGAAATTATGGCTGTTTTGGGGCCCATCATTGAAAATGGCGGCTCCTATGTGCAAATTGGCACCATGGGCAATCCCAATGGTGAGATTCGGGGACAGGTGCGTCGCGGATTCACCTGCCCTGAAGTGGTAAGCGCCACTTCTTTGGAGCAGGTTACAGAGGTTAACGTATCGCCGGTTCCTTTCAACGACTTCCTGAATGTATCGCTCACCAGTAAAGAAAGTTTTGAAGCCCGACTGATCATGCACGATATACTGGGAGCGCCGGCCTATGTTCAAAACATAAACATTGCACAAGGCGAACAAACTATTGATATTTCCACCCTTCAGTTACCAGCAGGATTTTATACCATTTCTTTGGAGATCCCTTCTGAAAATGCCTCGGTATTGCTGAAAAAAGTGGTGAAGGCGCAATAAGCTGCCACCCAAAAACAATAGTAAATATGAGTCATCCCAAATTCGGGGTGACTCATATTTTTTTTGTGGCATTGTGCAGCAGACCTCGGCAGAGGTCTAACCTTTGTAGCAATATGTTTTAGGTGATTTTGGGACCTCGCAAGAGGTCCAACCTCGCGGCGTAAGTTGGACCTCTTGCGAGGTCCGGGGCGTTATTTGCGTTTAAATTGCTACAAAGGTTGGACCTCTGCCGAGGTCCTGAATGCTTTTTTGATCATATAAAAAGAAGCAATCCTTAAAAATTGGGGATGACCTATCTTGTTTTTGAAAAGAGCTGCGCTATACGGTACCTTTGACGGGGAAAAGGCGCGAAGCGGGGGCACGATGACATGAAGACACAAAGATGGAAACACTAAATATTCAGCAGGATCTGCCCCCCTCTCTACAGGAGAGGGGTTGGGAGTGAGCCGGAAACCCAGCCGAACGCCAACTTAAACACTCAAAAACTCAAACACCATTATGATTGGACTGATTCGTAAAATATTATTCCGAAAGGGTATTCGGGAGCAGTTGGCGCAGCAAAAGCGGAACCGGCAGGTCCATACCATTGAAAGTGCCCGGACTATTGGTTTGTTGTTTGATGCTACTTCAGAAAATGCCCGGAAGGAAAGCCTAGAATTTGCCAAAGCGTTGGAAAAACAAGGAAAAAAAGTGCATAAACTTGGCTTTTTTAATGTCAAAAAAATGCCTGACATTTCGGAATTCGACGCTTTTTCCCTGAAAGAAACAACTTTTACCGGTCAGCCGAAAAGCGATAAAGCGAATCAATTCACCCGTGAAAAATTTGACCTTTTACTCACGCTTAATCCGGATGATTTGCCCGCCCTGGCATGGGTGGCATTACAGTCGCAGGCAGCCTTTAAGATTGGTTTTGCCACTGGAGATCCGAATGATTACGATTTGCAACTGGAAACGCCGGAAGGGAAAGGAGTGAAATATTTTACGGAACAATTAGCGGTGTATCTGGGAAAAATTGTGTTGAAATAAAAAGCATTGCCGGAATACCATTCCGGCGTACTTAGTCTGTATCCCGGAATACCATTCCGGGAAGAACCTAATAAAAAGCATTGCCGGAACACCATTCCGGCGTACTGGAGTTGATTATGAGTCTTATCCAAAAATTGCGCGGAACAGGTGTTGCATTGGTCACACCATTCAAAAATGGCGCTATCGATTGGGAATCGCTGGAGCGTATCATTGAGCATATTATTGCCGGCGGGGTAGAGTTTCTGGTAAGCCTAGGCACCACCGGAGAATCCAGCACTACTTCTGATGAGGAACACCGCCAGATTCTGGACTTTACCATCAAGGTTAACCGTGGTCGACTGCCGCTGGTAGCAGGAGTATTTGGCGGCAATAACACCGCAGCCATGGTGGAAAAGATCAAAAGCTTCAACTTTGAAGGAATTGATGCATTACTTTCCAGCAATCCGGCCTACAATAAGCCTGGGCAGGAAGGTATTTATCAGCATTACATGGCACTTGCCGATGCCTCGCCGCGACCAATTATCATCTACAATGTGCCCAGCCGTACTTCTTCCAATATGACGGCTGAAACCACCCTCCGCCTGGCCAATGCCAGCAACAAATTTATTGCCGTCAAGGAAGCTTCCGACGATATCTATCAGATCATGAAGATTATTAAGGGCCGGCCGGAGAATTTCCTTGTATTGAGTGGCGATGATTTTATAACACTTCCGCTTATTGCTGCCGGCGGTGATGGGGTGGTGTCGGTCATTGCCAATACAGTACCTCGGCCCTTTACCGACATGGTGCGCGCGGCCCTGCGGCAGGATCTCCCTACCGCCCAGCGACTGAATTTCAAACTGCTGGAGTTGTATAAACTGCTCTTTGCAGAGGGTAATCCGGTGGGGGTAAAAGCTGCTCTGGAACTTCAGGGGCTCGGAAGCCGCGAGGTGCGTTTGCCGCTTGTACCTATGACAGAGCAAGGGGTACACGCAATCATGGCGGAACTGGATAAAGTGGAGCGCTGAATTTTTTGAAAAAAATAAACTTCTGTTTCCAATACTCAGGGGAAGCAGTATCTTTGCACCCGCTTTTTGAATCCCTTCCCAGGGGAAAAAGCAATGGCCACGTGGCGGAATTGGTAGACGCGCTACTTTGAGGGGGTAGTGTCCTTACGGATGTGCTGGTTCGACTCCAGTCGTGGTCACTGGAAAGTGTTTGAGTGTTTGGGTTTTCGAGTGTTTGAGTTGGCGTTCGGCTAGGTTTTGCCGTTACAGCTTAAGACAAGGCATCAACGATTACTCAAAATGTAAGGGGCTCTAAGAGATGATTCTCTTAGAGCCCTTGTCATTTTAAATCGTTTAGTACTCGAAATGCCCAGCCGAATGCCAACTCAAACACTCGAAAACCCAAACACTCAGGCACTTCTATTCATACGCTGCAATCCCTGTTACATCCTGGCCGGTAATCAGCAAATGGATGTCGTGGGTGCCTTCGTAGGTGAGTACGGTTTCGAGGTTCATCATATGACGCATCACCGGGTATTCGTTGGTGATGCCCATACCACCGTGGATCTGGCGGGCTTCGCGAGCCACTTCCAATGCCATGTGCACATTGTTACGCTTGGCCATGGATACCTGAGCCGGGGTGTGCCTGCCTTCATTGGCCAGGGTGCCGAGGCGCCAGGTGAGCAATTGAGCTTTGGTGATCTCGGTAATCATTTCTGCCAGTTTTTTCTGCGTAAGCTGGAATCCGCCGATAGGTTTGCCAAACTGGATGCGCTCTTTGGAGTAACGCAGGGCAGAATCATAACAATCCAGTGCCGCACCGATGGCGCCCCAGGCAATGCCGTAACGCGCTTTAGTGAGGCAGGATAGTGGTCCTTTCAGGCCTTGTACATTGGGCAATACATTTTTCTTCGGTACCCGCACATCTTCAAATACCAGTTCGCCGGTGATGCTGGCGCGAAGGCTCCATTTGCCATGAATTTCAGGCGCTGAAAAGCCTTTCATGCCCTTTTCCACAATCATTCCAATGATACGACCTTCTTCGTTTTTGGCCCAAACCACGGCAATATCAGCAACCGGAGAGTTGGTAATCCACATTTTGGAACCGTTCAGGATATAAGAATCACCGTCGTCTTTTATATTGGAGAGCATGCCGCTTGGATTGGAGCCTGCATCTGGTTCGGTGAGGCCGAAGCACCCAATAAATTCACCTTTGGCCAGTTTAGGAAGGTAGTGCTTGCGCTGTTCTTCAGAGCCAAAACGGTAGATGGGATACATTACCAGGGAACCCTGCACAGATGCCATAGAGCGGATACCGGAGTCGCCGCGTTCCAGTTCCTGCATGATCACGCCATAGGCAATCTCGTCCATGCCGCCGCAGCCGTATTCCGCCGGAAGAGATGGTCCGAATGCACCGATTTCAGCTAGACCCTTAAACAGATGAGTAGGACATTCTGCGCGATTGGCATAGTCTTCAATGATGGGACTAACCTCAGATTTTACCCATTGACGCACGGCATCGCGGGCAAGGAGGTGTTCGGCAGTGAGCAGTTCGTCCATGCCGTAATAATCATGATGTTGGTATCGGTCTTCGCGAGCTGTGCTTGGCTTATTCATGGATAAAAGCGGTTAGGTAAAAAATCAGGCGCAAAAGTAAGGAAAGTTGCGCGCTGAAAACGAATCAATGCAGCAAGTTGCGCAATTTTGACAGAATATAATTTCTGAAAGCACCTTGATGTGTACTGAAAAGCAAAGATGATTTGTTTGCTGGGGTGTGCCGGAAGTATTTTTTTATAGACCTCGTAGGTTTTGGAAACTTATGGTATGTACACCGGTTAAATGGGACGTCAATTTCTAAGGTTAGCTCGTATATACCTAAGATCATGAAACCTTAAATTTTAGCAAACGACTGGGAATGCCTCCGCATAAACACATCTAGCATCTTGTAACCCGCTGTTTTAACGGCGGGGAAAAGCCGCCTCACAATCACATCTCGTACGTTAAAGGTGCGGTAAAAAAAGTTCCTTGAAAAGAAAAGAAATCAGTATTTATCTGAGCCGATGGAATGGGAAGAGGTATCACATCTAAGCAGGTTGTATTGCCATGCACAAT
>JBIKUE010000241.1:0-3016 GCA_044347755.1 Saprospiraceae bacterium | reverse complement strand
AAAAAAATAGGCAAGACATATGCCTTGCCTACGCTGCATAGTAGTCCGGGGACTGCTTGCTTCAGGCCACAAAAATAAAGATTTTTCTTTTCAATGAACTGAACAATAACACAGCACCTATCATCTTGTAACCGCTCGTTTCAACGGGCGGCCGGGAAGCCATCTCTCATCACAGCTATCATATTTGCAGAACATCAGCATCCAATATTTCCTAAAGTTGCGAAGCTTTTTCACAGAAGATGGCTGTTATGAGGCTATATTTTAATATTCGAATCATATAAAATCATGAAGAAAAAGTTGACTGTAATTCAAATTGTCGATTTTTTATTGTTGTCAATTATTGGCACAATGGTATTCATGTCAATCATTGCTTTAGTAGCCCTGCATTGGGCTTTGGCAATAGGTTATAACTTTACATTTTCACCGATTGGATTTGAAACATACCTAGGTGCATATGGTAAATTTAACGCTTTATTCACCGCAACTCTTGGAGCACTTGGGGCTTACTTTGCTTTTTACCAAGTGAAGTCTGCGGTTAATGCATTTAAGGATAAACAAAAAAGCGATCGGTTTGCAGAATGGAAAACAAATCTTGAAATCAGATTGAAAGAGGTGGAAGAATTTGAACCCTTTATGGGAAGGCAATTTGTTAAATTGCGTTTAAAGCTATTCGAGGATCTTTTTAGGTTTGACTTTCAAATCAAGAGTAAAAAAGACCTATTCACCGTATTGGACACCCATTTCAGTGATGAAATTGCCTTTTTAGAGCGCAATAAGATGTTTAATAGAGTAGGAGGTATTTATCCAAACAATGAACATGCTTTTGCCTATCAGAACTTTCAGTTTATTTTCCTGGGTTGTTTAGATGATTATTATGATGGAATGGAGGACGATTTAAAAGAAATTTATCTTTCCATGCTACCAGTAGGCAGAATTGTGAATAATGAAGCCTATGTGCAGGCTGTAAATAGAATGCCGACTGTTGTTTGAGTGATAGGGTATAATAAAAATTATCGAGTTTCGAAAGTGCAGGATGACACATCTGCGGAGTTTCCAAATGTGCAAGCGCCACTTGCGCAAATCAGTTGGTACCACAGCATCACGCTGCTGCCGCGTTGGAATTGGGTTTTTGCTTTGCCTAGTAAATTCCTTATCTATAACAACCCGGGCACCCCTCACCACGCATGTGATTGACTCGGAGGCTGGTTCGGCCTCTTGCGAGGCCTTTAGGCCGGGGTTATGGATGGCCCCGCCCGGTGCTACAAACGTTGGGCCTCTTGCGAGGCCTATTCGTTGCATTTGGGTATGGAAGGTTTTTCCAAGCGCAACTTGTTGTATATGAGGCGATTTGCGATGGCCTGCCCGGAGTTTCCAATTGGTCAAGCGCCGCTTGACCAAATCAGTTGGTACCACAACATCACGCTGCTACAGAAATGCCCTGGAATCTACACTGCCCACCGTGGAGGCTTTGGAGCAAAAACTTAGAGAGACAGAGGAGGAGTGACGTAAATATTTCCGCCTCGCCCGGTCTTTCCCACCACAATTGCACCCTGCGGAACAAAACGGCTTAGCGCCTGTTACACTATGATTAATTTGACTTTGATGATTTGAGTGATTAAACGGCTTCAAAACCAACCTCGCTCCAAACCACCACTGGTTGGTTGTAAAAAATAATACGGATGAAATACCTGCTGATTTTACTAACACTTGCTTTATCCACTGAAACGAATATGAAAGAGGTTTACACCTTCACCACTCAAACAAAAATCAATGAATGGCGTATTGTCAACGATGGTGTGATGGGGGGTATATCCACGAGTTCTTTGGTGCTTACAGATGCTGGACATGGACGATTTTCGGGTCACGTTTCATTGGCGAACTACGGAGGATTCGCCTCGGTGCAATTGAACAAAACGATAAAACTAACGGAACAAAAAACATGTATCGTTTTGCGGGTAAAAGGAGATGGCAAGGCGTATGAATTTCGGTTGAAAGGTGAAATCTCGCAACCTGAGTCTTACGTACACCCGTTTACTACTTCCGGAGCATGGGAAACTATCAAGTTGCCCATAAGTGAATTCTATCCTCAGTTTCGAGGGCGAAAATTGAATAGCCCGAACTTCCATTTCAAAAATATAGAACAACTGAGTTTTTTGATTGCCAACAAGCAAGAGGAAGATTTCACATTGCTGATTGATTGGATAGGCCTGGAGTAAAAGCCTGTTTAAATTTTAGTCTGCCTCGCCCGGTCGTCCCCCACCGTAATAGCAACGCAGTATCCCTCTGCCGCGCTTGGGGCAAGATTTTCTGCTCCAGACGCCCGGCTACCCGTGGTACGCGCTGTTTTGGGCAGGGCAGGTTTGCGGAAATGAAGTACTTTTGCACGCTTGTTTACACCGCCGGGTGGTTAAACGGTGGTGTACGATAACCCTTGGGTTCAGTGCAACATAAATCTGGTAAAATTTTAAAAAATGAATAGAATATTGGTCTTGATTACCCTTTCAGACAGTGGAATAGAAACTATAAAATCTAATCCTGAATTGCCGAAAAAGGAAATGGAGTTTGTCAATCAATGGAAAGAAGACAATATTTTGGAAAGTTTCTTTATTTCGGTGAGCAAAAAAGATGCTGTACTAATTTTCCAGAATGTTGATGAAAGCAGGACGAAGGAGCTGATAGAAACCCTGCCTTACTTTCCCTACATGGAAAAATTGACTACCATAATTTGAATAAACAATTTTAAATCGTGGCATTTTGGGCCTCTTTTCGCCCTGCCCGGTTTTTTCCACATCAATAGCAACCCAGTATCCCTCGCCGTTGAAAAAGTCGGCGCCGGCAGTATCTTGTGCAAACCCCTACGTGTTTTCCTTCCTGTTACGAATACCTTTGACAATAGAGTTGTTGTGGTATGAAAATCAATCAGTTAGGCAAAAATTCCATAACCCGGCACAAACACCTGCGACTAGGTTATACAATTGAATATCTCGACAGCGTAAACGATCTGATAAAAATCGAA
>JBIKUE010000146.1:0-10462 GCA_044347755.1 Saprospiraceae bacterium | reverse complement strand
AATATGGACATGCTATTGCCGCTCGAAAGTATAATGTAAAAACCAGAGATATTGTATTGATGCCTATTGGTGGCGTTGCCCGGCTGGAAAAAATGCCGGAAAAGCCCATACAGGAATTCGTGGTTGCCATTGCCGGCCCTGCCGTGAATGTATTGATAGCTACAGTATTGTTTTTAGGTATGTCAGTTATGGCAGAGGGTGATTTATGGGAGCTTTTTACCTATGCCATTCGGACGGATATTGGGGAAGAAATTGTTACGGAGTCCGGTTATTTTCTCTCACCCTGGTTACACTTTGCTATTAAACTGGCCTTCACCAATGTTGCTCTGGTGATTTTTAACATGATCCCTGCATTTCCGATGGATGGCGGGCGGGTCTTCAGAGCCTTGTTGTCCATGTGGCTGGGACGACCCCGTGCCACCAATATTGCTGCCTGGATAGGTCAAACGATTGCCTTATTGCTGGTAGCCACCGGTATTTGGAGCGGTGATTTTATGCTCAGTATTCTCGGGATTTTCGTGATCTATGCGGCAAGGGCAGAAAATTCCAATGTTCAAACCGAAGATTTTCTTTCCAAATACACCGCAAAAGATGTGGTAAGGTACCAATTCACACGTATGCGCTCCAACGATTGGATGCTCAGTGCGATTGAAACACTTCGTCATAGCCTCGAACGTAATTTTCTGGTTTTTGATGTGAACGACCGTCTGGTGGGCATTATAGAAGAAGAGGATATTTTACGGGCTATGCGCAAACCTGATATCACAACTGAAATCGTTCAATACACCCACCGGCTGGAGATGGTATCCTTGCAGGAGTCCCTGGTAAAGGTACATTACCTGTTACGCCAAAAAGGTTGTGGTATGGTAGGCGTAATGGAAGCCGATGGCCAACTTATCGGTGTGATCGATGAAGCCGGTTTAGCTTATTTCACAAGAATGAATGCCTGAGCAGGCTACTTTTCTTTTCCAGCACCAAATGTCCAGTTCACTCCGAACTGGAAGCCGCCAAGGCTGGAAGGAGTATCAAATAATATAGCGTTTGTTGCATTGTTGATACTATTCAGGCTGAACCCCAGCTCACTAAATGTCTGGCGGTCATTACTTCCCTGAGCATCTTTTACCGTTATCCTGGAATAACCCAGGTTTCCAAAGGAGGCTTCAAAAGAAAGGTGTTGATTAATAAAAAACAGAATGCCTGGCCTAAGGCCAGCGCTGGTTGTAACATAAGAATCATCCTTTTGTCCATTTTCCCGACTAGCTCCGAACCCTGCACCAGCCTGAGCTTCAATCCAAATACCAAATATCTCAGAGGGTTTGAAAATATACCGGTAAAATGGACTGATGCTGAACAACCGGGTCCGCTCCTCAATATTCCCGCTTCCGAAATTTGGACGATCTGAGTAAATCGTTACAAGACCGGTTTCAAGGCCAATCCATTGATTTTTTTCGACCTGATATGCCAATCTGGGAAGTGCCGAAATACTCACTAAAGAAATATCGCTGTTGTTGATTCCGGCTTCATATTCAGACTTTGAACTGGATAAAGAAAAATTGCCGCCAAGTATCCATTGAGCCTGTGCAAAAAGGGCAGTAAAGTTGAAAATGAGTATGGTAAGAGTTCTTTTCATGATCGTTGCGTTTGCCAGTTTGAAGATGCTTATTGGTTCAGAATAATTTGCTAAAAATCAGGTCTGCAACCTCAATGCAAATCAGAATAATAATAATCCATTCCAGTTTGCTGCTTTCCCGATGCAGGTATAATTCTCTGAATACCGACAGATTATCTTCAATCACTTTAAAGGTATATTCAATCTCCTTAAACCGACTTTGAATGTCAAAAGTGCGGGCCAGACCATGGTGAATTTTGTCCAGATATTCGTCGTCCCAGGTAAGATCCGGACTGTCGAAAATAAAAAGGTTTTCAATGATCCTGTTCTTGCTGTTTAACATGCGACCTATGAAACGGATCATATTGGACCGGCTGATATCAATGGCGCCTTCGTTTTCCATTTGAGTTGTAAATACATTGATTTCAGCCAGAAGCTCTTCACCTCTTCTGGTATAAAAATCCATGGAAACGGAGTGCGCTACATTCATCATGGCAATTCTGGCTACATCCTCGCTGACTTTAGGGCAGGTAAGCATGTCAAAACCAAAATGTAAGGAGCTGCCGGGAACTTCCTTGATTTCAAAATGCTCCCGCAGCATTTCCGTCAGTGGCCTGACCAAAAACGGTTGTAAAAAGGAAATGATTTTGCTGGTATCGGTATCGTCCATACCTGCAAAAACTACCGCTCCATAGTCGAAGACATACAAGAACCGGTTTTCATCAACACGGTAAAACAATTCAAAGGGACTGCTTTGAAGCAAATTGCCGGCATAGGCATTTTTTAAATCTTTTAATTTAATCCCCTCGGCCAGGTAAAATGCACTGATTTTCATATTGATATGTTGATTGTTGAATGTTTTTCAGACACACTCTAATACCATTAATCAACCCCAAAGAACGGGAAAAACGAGAACTATCCTCAATTAACCGGTGAGGATCAAAGATCTGCGTTTTACATTTGTCCGAAATTAAACGCATTGTCCTTTTGAGTCCTGCATTTTTTGTTGATTTATCCGTCGGGTCCGTTTTGGCTTTAGTCATGTTTGGCGTTGGCTTATCGCTAACGTTCACTGATTTTTTGCGGGTGGTACGTCATCCAAAGGCGTTTATTACGGCCTTAACTGTGCAAATGCTCGCATTGCCGGTTATAGCTTTTACCATCGCCCTGATATTGCCCATTCCGGCAGAACTCAAGGTTGGCTTCATTATTTTGGCCGCAAGTCCCGGCGGCGCTACTTCTGGTTTTCTCACTTATTTATGGAGAGGTAACGTAGCCCTGTCCTTATCTTTGACTGCTATAAACAGCGCACTTACGTTATTTTCCATTCCTGTTGTAGTTAATCTCGGCCTGCGTGTATTCTTAGATAAATCCTCTGATTTACATCTCCCATTTTGGGACACCGTGGGCCATATCTTCTTCATTACCATTATACCGGCATTTCTGGGGGTATTGCTCAAGCGGCTTCGTCCTGTATTCGCAGAAAGGATCAGTAAACCGGCAAAATACATCATGCTGGGACTACTTGCCATTGTTTTTGCGGTTAAACTCTTTGGTAGCGAAAGTGTAGGAGGCACTGGTCTTACAGCGAAAGATATACTTTTGTTACTTCCGGTAGGCATGTTGCAAAATGCGGCCTGTTTGTTTACCGGTTATTTTGCATTAAGGTATATCGGGGCGCCTCATGCTTCGCGACTTACTGCCGCTATGGAAAGTGGCGTTCAAAATACGACCTTGGCTTTTCTGATCGCCGGAAACTTACTGGGTAATCCGGAGATGGTCAAACCAGCTCTGATTTATTCTATGTTCTCCTTCTGGACAGCATGTTTGTTTGCTTTTTTGGCCAACAAATCAACTGGAAAAAACATTTCACTCCGGCCCTGATTGGGGGTGCCAACTACAGATAATTGCCTAATATTGCGCTAAACTCAAGCTCATGCGTACTTTCTTTGTCTTTATTTCCATATTTGTGCTTAGCCTGACAAGGCTTTATGGTCAAAATCCTGCTCCTGCATCCGCTCAAACAGGTCCGGTATTGATTCTTGGGGCAACCGCTCATATTGGCAACGGAAAAGTGATTGCCAACAGCGCTATTGCCTTTGAAAGTGGAAAACTAACCCTCGTAGCCGATGCCACTACCATTCGGTTAGATCGTAGTAAGTACACCACTGTGTACGATGCTTCAGGCAAGCATGTGTATCCCGGGTTTATCGGAGCCAATACGAATCTGGGACTCACGGAAATTTCAGCTGTAAGAGCTACCAACGATTATGCCGATATTGGGCAATACAATCCCAATCTGCGGGCAATTATAGCCTATAATACAGACTCAGATGTAATCCCTACTGTTCGCTCCAACGGGGTTTTAATGGCGCAGATCACCCCGGAAGGCGGATCGATCTCTGGCACCTCTTCGGTGGTCCAACTTGATGCATGGAACTGGGAAGATGCAGCCTATAAGATGGATGAAGGGTTGCATTTAAATTGGCCTGAAATGCGCAGTGGGAGAGGCTTTGATGCCGGTGCGCCCGGCATGCGCCCGAATGAACAATATGAAAAAGATGTCCAGGCACTCCGGCGCTTTTTCGAAGAGGCCAAGGCATATGCACAGCAACCCGCTCCCGAGGTGAAGAATATCAGGTTTGAAGCCATGAAAGGACTTTTTACCCTCAAAAGCACCCTGTATATCCATTCCAGACAGGCTAAAACCATGCAGGAAGCGGTACTTTTTGCAGAGCAATTTGGCTGTAAACCAGTGCTGGTAGGAGCCGCAGATGCATGGATGATCTCTGATTTTTTGGCTCAGCATAAGGTTCCGGTCATATTGAGTAAAACACAACGACTCCCCTCCAGAGAAGATGAAGACGTGGATCAGCCTTTTAAAACGGCGGCTTTACTGCAGGAAAAAGGTGTTTTGTTTGTGTTGGGCAATGAAGGATTCTGGCAGCAAAGAAATCTGCCTTTTCAGGCTGGACAAGCCGCAGGTTTTGGGCTGGACAAAGAGGCTGCTGTCTCTGCCATCACGCTGAATGCTGCAAAAATTTTAGGTATTGACCAAACCTGCGGATCGCTGGAAACCGGAAAAGATGCCACGCTTTTCATTTCTGAAGGGGATGCGCTGGATATGCGCACCTGCCAGGTTACAGCAGCCTTTATACAGGGGCGCACTATTAATCTGGATAATAAGCATAAGCAATTATACCAGCGATTTGATAAAAAATACCGCCAGTAATGAATATCGAGGAATTCCGGGAATACTGTTTGGCCAAAAAGGCCAGTTCAGAAGATTTTCCATTCGGGCCGGAAACGCTTGTGCTCAGGGTAGGAGGTAAAATCTTTGCCATTACCGGGCTGGACAGTGAGGAGTTTACCGTGAACCTGAAATGTGCCCCGGATAGAGCAGTGGAACTCAGGGAACAATATGCAGAGGTCCAACCGGGATTCCATATGAACAAAACACACTGGAATACCGTGCATTTTGAAGGTGGCCTGGATAACCGCTTGTTGCGGGAACTCATAGATCACTCCTATGACCTCGTAGCGGCATCCCTAAAAAAAGCAGACAAAGAAGCTTTGGGGCTATAGGGCAATAGTTTCTGCTATGGCCGGCAATTGCAAACTTTTGCCTCTTGCGGCGAAAGCCTTAATCGCCTCCTCATGATTGATCACAATGAATCCAAAACTGTCGAAATGACAACCAATGACGCGATTGCATTGGATAAAATCGGAGGCAATCATCGCATCGTGGTAATCCATGGTGAAATTAGATCCTACTGGGAGAATAGCCACGTCTAGTTTGGGGCAAGTCATCGGAATTAATTGCATATCCATCGTCAGGGCGGTATCTCCGGCAAAATACAGGACACCATCCTTCGTGTCAAGTACAAAGCCAGCAGGTGCGCCTGCGTACGTGCCATCAGGCCAGCTGCTTGAATGTACGGCATGCACCATCTTAACCCTTCCAAAGTCAAAACTCCACCAACCTCCGATGTTCATGGGGTGCGTATTAAATCCCATTTCGCTATATCGGGCGTGAATTTCCCAGATGCCTACTATGATTACGCCCGGGTTGTTGCGGGCAATACGCTCCAAATCAATACAATGATCACTGTGTCCGTGTGAAAGTAAAATATAGTCGCAGCGAATAGCGTCAACATCCACAGAACCGGCGAGAGGGTTACCTGAAATAAAAGGATCAAACAGAATACGTTTGTCAGAGGTTTCTACCAGGTAGCAAGAGTGTCCGAAGTAGGTGATTTTCATATTGCGAAAGACTAAATTGGTTAAAAGATTTGCAGGTTTTGGAAAGAAATGCCGGTTTCGTTCCTGATCCGGGTAGTATAAATTCCAGGTGTGAGCATAGAAACCTGTAGTTCCACATCGTTTTCCAGCCCTGTCCATTGATGTACCATTTGCCCCAGCGTGTTCCAGATGGTGACTTCTTCGATCTGGCTTCCAGGACTCTGTAGGTGGATAATCCCTTTATAGACGGGATTGGGGAAAATAATTACTGACTCTTTATGATTGGCCTCTACGGCAGGATTGGTTAGTAAGAGCGTACCTCTTCTGTAAAAGATCTTATCGGCTGCTGCATCTGCATAAACCAGGTGAAAAATACCATTTCTAAATGCAATGGTTGGCCATTGTAAGGTGTGATTTGGGACTGCAAATCGCTGAGCCGAAGTCTGTATTTGGGACAATCCATTCATGGAATGTAGAAATACGATTTCTTTAGCTTTTTCCTGAAAAACGATGCCAACCGTATCTCCCCGGGCAGTTATTTCTGGAAAGGTCTGATTAACAAGCGGTCCGGACTCTGCGTACAGCGCTATCTGTTGCCCGGGAATCATATTAGAAGCATGAAGTGTATTGGCAAATACTTTGAAAATACCTGTTGGTCTGCTCATCCAAACACTTGCAATCGAATCATGCATTCTGGTCATTTTGGGTCCACTGATAGGGCAAACGTTTATCACCCAGTCTGTTTCATCCACGTCAGCGGCAACATCAAAACTTGCCGCAAGGTTGGTAGATCTGCTGATCCATATATCCCGAAGATTCTGGTTGTTGTTGCGGAATACAATCCAAACAGAATCGCCGGAAACCAGCAAATCTGAGCTGCAACATTCACACACTTCACCACCAGGGGCAGGCGTGTTGGCCACGACCGGGTCGCCAAAACTCTCCCCTCCGTCGGAGGAACGCCTAACCTCATAATCAGCGCCATCTTTTCCTTTGATATAGCTGATCATTGGATTGCCGTTATCGTCTGTTTCGATAGCAGAAATAGTAGCGAACCCGCCGCTTACTGCCGGTTGTACCTGAACTGCAGCTTGAAAAGATTGCCCTCCATCAATAGATTTAGTACACCATATTCCGCCCTGTTGTTCTTCAAAGACTATGAATACCTGGTTATTATAAACAGACATATCATACCCGCCAAACCCAAAGAGAATGGGCAAATTAGGACTTTGTACCACAGATACAGGTGGAGTAAAACCGCCATTCAAGAAGGTTGAACACCAAATTTGGTTGGTATTGCTGCTGCTGGCCCCCCATGATACAATAGGGGAACCATCCGGGAGAAAGGATATTTTAGGAGCCGTTATAGCAAGATTGGTTGATACCACTGCAATGGAATCACTCCAAACCACTTTTGATTGTGCAAAAAAGCTGCCTGGCGTATGCAGACAAAGCAAAAGAAAGAGACCTCTAGCCAAAAAATGGTTGTTCATTTTAGTGCAAACTAGTTTCTTTGGTATTTGCAAAACGGATTCATGAATTTGAATGGTTACTTAAGCACCATTCAAATTAGTAGATAAGGTTTGGGAATCTAAAGTTGCTGCAATTTCGGCAAATAATTAACATTTCAACAAGTAACAATTTCTGAACTTGCATCGTCTTTTCCGTACACCGGTTATCTTTTCACCTTTTTACCATATTTTACACTATGGGCGATGTCAAACTTTCACGCAGGCGTTTTTTGGAAAAAATGACTCCTGCAGGAGGCGGTGTTCGCATTGAACCTGTTTCGCCGCTACCCGCCGAAGATCTTTTCAAGGTGGATGAACAAGCCTTTTCCGACCGTCAACTCACGTTGCAGGGAGGCCTTGATCCATACCAGGGTCCCTGGACTCAGGCTCAGGCAGCACATTTGCTTCGAAGAGCCACCTTTGGCGTCAAGTACGCGCAGGTGCAACAACTTCTGGCATTGGGCAATGCTCAGGCAGCGGTAGATGCCATTCTGAATGTGCCAACTACTCCTCCGGATCCACCTGTCAACAATTACAATAGTCCTAACTCCAATCCTCCTTATGCAGATCCCAATGTGCCATCCGGCCAAACATGGATCAATGCACCTTATGATGTGGAAGCGGAAGGTTACCGTATTGAAAGCTGGCGTGGTTGGTGGCTCAATCGAATGATCGAAGGTGAAGCAAACATTCAGGAGAAAATGACCCTGTTTTGGCATAACCACTTTGCCACCCAAACGGATGCCGTCTTTCGTGGAAAAGCAGCCTATCTGCACAACGCTATGCTGCGCAGGAACATATTGGGCAATTTCAGGACATTTGTTAAGGAAGTGACTCTTGATCCTTTAATGTTGGTATTTCTGAATGGGTTCAGGAATAATCTCATCGCTCCGGATGAAAACTATGCCCGGGAATTGCAGGAGCTTTTCACTGTTGGTAAAGATACGCTTCAGGGGTACTCAGAAGACGATGTGGTAGCTGCTGCCCGGGTATTGACCGGCTGGACGGTTGACTTCAATGGAACAGTAACCTTTATACCTCAGTTGCATGATCAGGGGTTCAAGGTGTTCTCCTCTTTTTACGGAAATACTATCATTCAAGGCAGCAACAACGGCAATGCCGAACTGGACGCCTTGATCAATATGATCTTGCAAAAGGAGGAGGTATCTCTTTACATTAGCCGTAAATTATACAGGTTCTTCGTTTATTACGAAATTGATCAGGACGTTGAGGCTAACGTAATCGTTCCGATGGCTCAAATTTTCCGCGACAATAACTATGAGATCAAGCCGGTGGTGAAAGCCTTATTGCAAAGCGAGCATTTTTTTGATGCCGTAAACAAAGGTTGTATGATTAAAAACCCGCTGGATATGCTGGTGGGCCTGTTGCGGAATTACAACCTGACGTTGCCTGCACCAACTCTTTTGGATAACTATTCCATTCGTCTGGGTATCAATTATTACTGCGGCGCACTCCAAATGATGCCAGGCAGCCCACCGAATGTAGCAGGTTGGACAGCTTACAGACAAATGCCTACCTATTACCGCAACTGGATAAGTGCCGATACCATTCGCAATCGCAATATTATATCGGATGAGATGGCCTTTGCAGGGGTGGATGTGGGCCCACAAAAGTTGATTATTAATCACATCGCTTTTGCAGCCCAATTCCCCAATCCGGGCGATCCGAATACATTGATCGACAGCACCCTGGCGATACTACACCCCATGCCCATCTCCCCGCTCAAAAAGTTCTACCTGAAAAGTATTCTTCTTTCCGGCCAACTGAGTGATTATTATTGGACTGATGCCTGGAATGCATATGTCAACAATCCGTCAGATCCAATGGCAGCACAAACTGTCTGGTTCCGGTTGGCAACGATGCATAAGTACATCATGAACCTGGCTGAATATCAATTAAGCTAAACTGTTTGGAGATCCTTATTCCAACGTCAAATCGCATTAAAAATGAAAAGAAGAACTTTTCTCCGCAATACCGGTCTTGCTGCTGCATGGGCAACATTTCAGCACCAGGGCCACGCCATCAACCCGATGGCAAAAGTGCCCTTTCTAAAAGCGCTAGCTGAAGGAGGCAATTCCAACGACCGGGTTCTGGTCCTGATTGAACTGAACGGGGGCAATGATGGATTGAATACTTTTATCCCTCTTGACCAGATGGATAACCTGGCAATCAACCGCCCACAGGTGTTGATTCCTCAAAATCTAACCCTCGCTCTAAACGGAACCATTAAAAACGCCCTGCATCCTGCTATGGAGGATTTTCGGGACTTGTACAACGATGGAAAAATGTCAGTGGTGCAAAATGTGGGCTATCCCAATCAGGATTATTCCCACTTCCGTTCCATGGATATCTGGATGTCGGGAGCAAATTCTGATCAATTTCTGGAAACAGGTTGGGCCGGCCGCTATATGCAAAGCCTGCATCCCGATTTTCCGGATGGCTATCCCAATGCCGCAAGCCCGGATCCCCTGGCCATTCAAATTGGCGCTACTGTATCATTAGCGTTAATGGGAAATGTTTCGCCCGTTGGCATGGGAATAACCGATCCGGCAACTTTTTATCAGTTTGTCAACGATATTCCCGAGCCTGCGCCAAATACACCATATGGCCACGAACTGGAATTTGTTCGGCTGGTAACGCAGCAGGCACAGGCTTATTATAACTCGGTGAAATCAGCGGCTGAGGCAGGCGAAAACCTTGCTACTTACCCAACGGGTAATACCCTCGCAGATCAGTTGAAAATCGTGGCCAACCTTATAAGCGGGGGCCTGACTACGCCTATCTACATCGTATCCATGTATGGCTTTGACACCCATGCAGATCAGGTTGATGGTACCTTTGGAAATACCGAGGGGATACATGCAAACTTGTTGCGAACCTTGTCAGAGGCAGTTGGAGCCTTCCAAAAAGACCTCGAAATGTTAGGGATTGACGACCGCGTGGCGGGTATGACCTTCTCTGAATTTGGGCGTACCATCGCATCAAATGCCAGTGATGGTACAGACCACGGCGCTGCAGCACCACTTTTTGTATTTGGTAAAAATGTGATTCCGGGCATCATCGGAGATAATCCGGAAAT
>JBIKUE010000042.1:0-38042 GCA_044347755.1 Saprospiraceae bacterium | reverse complement strand
AATAAGCCACCGGATCAGGCTAAAAAATTAGCGGCCATCCCGGAGGACAGCCGCTAAACATCAAAACAAAACGAATTTTCTTTGAATGGGAGTTTTCACCGTCTCCCGGTTACCTTATCTCTTCGTACACCACGGTTTCAGCCTCCATTTTACCGGGCTTTTCAATATTGCGTTGCGCAGGCGCCGCACAACCTGAAGCGCCGCAGCAGCCTACATCAAAAATAGCCTGCAAGGCGAAAATGCCTCCCGGGAAAAGTAGCAGCCATTCGCTGGTACGCCATGCTTCTGCAATGGCCCAAACGGCAATGACAGCCCTGAAAATGCGCATGAAATGCCAATTACTCAGTAGAGTGGTCATTTTTCTATTGTTTAATGGTCTTATTGCCGGCATTCAACCAGCCTGACATACCAGGCGATAAGTCGTATACCGTTTTAAAGCCTTGCTGATGCAACTGCTGGGCAGCGGAAGCACTTCTGCCATCGGCTGCGCAATAGACCAACACCGGACGCTTTTTGCTTAGTGTTTTCACTTTGGCATCAAAATCAGCTGCTGTAAAGTCCATGATGGCAGCGCCTTCAATAATCCCGGTTTGTTTGATCTCGGCCGGCGTGCGCAAATCCACAATCTGGAGATTAGGATCTTTGGCTGCCAGAAGTTCTTTAGCCTCCTTCAATCCTATTTGTTTCATAACAGGTTGGGTGCATGCCATAAAGCCGAGCATGAGGAATGGAATAATAGCCAGATATTTCATCGTAAAGTTGAATTTAATGAGGTAAACGTTCGCGGAAAAAACCGTACATCCAGGTGCCTGCTATGGCACTTAACAGGGTAACCAATATGACAAAGGCTCCGGAGCCGATCTGGGCAAACAAGGGACCTGGACAAGCGCCGGTCATAGCCCATCCAAATCCAAAGATCACACCGCCAAAAATCTGACCGCGGTTGAACTTCTTAGGATGGAACTCAATGGCTTCACCATAGATGGTCTTAACCTGAAATTTTTTGATTAACCATACAGAGAGTGCGCCTAACACCACGCCAGTGCCAATAACACCATACATGTGAAAGGATTGAAAGCGGAACATTTCCTGAATACGGAACCAGGAAACTATTTCAGCTTTGACAAAGGCAACGCCAAATAGGAGGCCAACCAGGCTGTATTTGAAATTATACCACCAGGGGTGTTTGAGTTGCGATTCGTTGACACACATGGTGTCAAGTGAGCGCGTTTCAAAATCGTTGTTGAGTGCTGCTGCGATTTCCTCCGATGAAGGAGATTTGAAATCTTTTATAGTAGTTGGCATGAGTGCTTTGATTGTAGTTTTAAAGAACCATGATGTAGGGCAGGATCAGATTGGCCATGATAAAGCCTCCTACCATGAAAAATATGGTAGCAATGAGCGATGGCCATTGCAGATCAGAGAGGCCCATGATGGCGTGACCGCTGGTACAGCCGCCGGCATATCGGGATCCGAAACCTACCAAAAAGCCGCCAAAAACCAACATGATAAATCCCCGCAGGGTGAACAAACTTTCCCAGGAAATGAGCTGTGTAGGAATCATGCTGCTGAAATCTGTGATCCCGTAAGCCTTGATTTCTTCTGCCAGTGCGGGCGCCACTTGAACAGGTTCAGGGTTGGCTAACACCGTAGATGCGATGATCGCACCGGCAATAATACCTCCTACAAAAAAGAAGTTCCAAACCTCCTTGCGCCATTCATACTTGAAAAACTTGATGTTGGCAGGAAAGCAGGCCGCACAGGCATGGCGTAAATTAGCCGACAGCCCGAAGTGCTTATTGCCTAAAATAAGTAATGCCGGAACAATAAGCCCAATGATGGCACCAGCTGCCCACCAGGGCCATGGTTTTGAAAGCGTTTCTATCATAATTTGTTGCAGATGTTTGAATTTTTAGCCGTTAATCAGTGCAGGTGATTTCTATCAACAAAGGTGATGACTTTGCTCAAAATATTTATGTGACAAATGTCACGTGTGCCCAACAACCTGACAAAAATGTTGCTCCACTCGCTTAATACACATAATTCAGAATAAGGTTGTAGTGCGACATCTGAACCTTATTGATCACATACTTGTCGTTACCATAAACGTTGCCAAGCAGTCCTTTGCGCACATACAGGAATTGCATACGAAGTCCTTTTAGCATGCCACCAAAGGCATAGCGGACATCGAAGTTAAACTGATTGAATGATGGGAAAGCATATTTGTTCAGGTGAACCTCTTTAACGTCGGGCAGGTAAAAATGGCCGTAGGAGGCTTCTATCTGGAATCGTTTGGCGGGGTTTTGCCATTGTACCCTTGCCGTGGCCGAATGTGAATTGCCACTGCCTTCCACCCTTTCACGCTGCATAAAGGTGTAAAAAGGTTCCCGACCCCATTCGCGCGGAGCGAGGAACCGGCCATCTGACGTGATGTGGGTGTAGGCTGCCAAGGCACGCCAGTTGCCTCGTTGCCAACCGGTTTGGGCGCTGATAACGTTAGATTGTCCGCCTTTAAGGATGTAGGTCATGGAGACTTCAGGGTTTCCACCATCCGCCAGAGCATTTTGGTGGGTATATTGAGCACCCAGAATCCACTGATGACCATTTCTAAAGGGTTGGGTATGATCCACTTGTACAAACGTGGTGTTGAAAATATTTTCAACAAACTGGTCCCACACCTGCACTTTGGTATTTTTTCCCAAATTCCGGGTCACCCCGATCAGTCCAATACCTTTACTTTCCAGATGCTCCGGATAGCCGCTACCGGTACCATCCGGGTTAAGGCCTTTAGGATACAGCCCTATAGACTCACCAATTTTAAACCATTCTACGGTGCTGCGAGGGGAAATTTTCCATAACCAGCCACCTTCCACTTTGGTGTTTTTCCAATCGTTTAACTCCAGCCATGCGCCAGATTCGGCGGTGGGACGCATACGCCCGTCCTGATAATTCACAAAGGGTGTTTGCAGGGATTGCTGCCCAACCGTAATGCGGGATTTCTTCCATTGATAGCGCAGGTATAGTTCCTCAATTCGATCCAGATCATTCCGATTGTCCGGCCTTTCTACATCAAAAAGCCCAATCTCATAACGGTTCAAAGCGCCGGTAATACTGTCCTTGGCGCCCAAATCAGAGGAACTCAGATTGTAATTAAACACACCACCCAAGCCGAAACTGAACCCGTGCCAGGGAGCCGAAGCAAAATGCAAACTTCCGCCGGCCGCCCAGGCATAATAATCAGACAAATTACGGGCATTGTCGGTAGCCATCAGGAAGGTACGAAAACTGCCATGAAAATGACCGTGTTCAAATGCTTCCAGCAGATTGTCTGCCTTTTTTGATGTGTGTAAAACAGGAGAACCCGGCTGGGTTTGTGCCTGTAAAAAAGATAATGGCCAAATGGCCAACAATAGAATTAATAATCGAAACATGCGTGAATCATCCATTTGATACTGCAAAGGTCCGGGCATGCAAGGGCGAGAACGCGTGACTAATATCACTCCCAATATTATTGGCAGGCGTGACTATTATCACTCTTTACGGCATTTCCATGAGCCTAACTTTATGGGTAGAATGCAACAACAAGTTGCGCTTACGAACACATCATGAAATCATTACTTTTTTCGATTGTTTTTCTTGGTTTTGCCGGAATGGTAACGGCTCAAACGGTTCCTTTTCAACTTTATCTGGAACCGCTTTCCGTTCCTAATCTTGGTGGGTTGCAGTCTTATGCCTTTGGTCAGCATAATGGCAAATGGCTCATTTTCGGAGGCAGGCTCGATGGCCTCCACCGCAGGCAACCTTTCGCAACTTTTGATATTGCCGGGCATAACAACCAAATCCTGGTAGTTGACCCGGTGGCTGGCCAGAAATGGTCGGCGTCGCTGAGCAGTCTGCCCGTGCCGCTGCAGGAGCAATTAAGCGGCACGAATATGGAATTTGAACAGGTAGGCGATATGCTTTATATTCTGGGTGGGTACGGCTATAGCAATACGGCCGGCGATCACATCACATATGGCCGGTTAACTGCCGTTAACGTCCCGGCTGTAATCCATGCCATCATCAACGGAACATCATTTGTTCCTTTTTTTCGGTCAGTTTCAGATCCTCAGTTTGCCGTTACCGGCGGTCATTTGCTGAAAATCTACGATACCTATCAACTAGTGGGTGGGCAAAAATTCATGGGTCGGTACAATCCTATGGGACCTACCCATGGCCCGGGGTTTGTGCAGGAATATACCAATCAGATCCGTCGGTTTAGGATAAATGATGACGGGGTGAATCTCAGCGTTACCCATCTGCCCGGATTTACAGATGCCAACCAGTTGCACCGTCGGGATTACAATGTGGTTCCACAGATACTACCCAACGGGCAACAAGGTGCTACGGCCTTTTCCGGAGTATTCCAAACCACTGTTGATCTGCCGTATTTGAACTGTGTGAACATTGACAGCAATAGCTACACCCCAAACAACAACTTTTCCCAGCATTATAACCACTATCACTGTGCAACACTTCCGCTTTATTCAGAAGCAAGTAATCAGATGCACACGGTATTTTTTGGCGGGATAGCGCAGTTTTACGATAGTTTGGGTGTGCTTATGCAAGATAATAATGTGCCGTTTGTGCGCACCATTGCGCGCGTAACACGTACCGCTGACGGGAATATGGCAGAGTACAAACTGCCCATAGATATGCCGGCTTTGCTGGGCGCCAGCTCCGAGTTTATTCCGGTGGAGTCAATACCAACGTATGACAATGAGGTTGTCAACCTGGATGCTTTAACGGCAGACACCATCCTGTTAGGCTACATCTATGGCGGAATTGCCAGCACAGAGGCCAATATTTTCTGGATTAATACCGGCACAGAAAGTGCGGCCAGTAGTCAGATTTTTAAAGTATATTTGGTTAAAAATGGCATTTCAGGCGTGGATGTGCTGAACCCGCAAAGTGTAGGATCCTTGCACATGCAAATCTATCCTAATCCCAACAACGGGGTATTTGGCGTGAAATTCCAAATGCAAAGGGTGACACGCGCCTGGCTAAGTATTTCCGATATGAATGGAAAACTGATTGACCGAGAGGAGTTGACTGGATTGCACCCCGGTGAAAACATAGTTACCCGTACACTGCCCCGCATAGCTGTAGGCAGCGCCTATATGGTTACGCTGGAAACCGAAACAGATAAAGCTACGGTGAAAACGGTGGTGCAGGAATAGAGGGGGGCGCAAAAACCACTAAGCCACTAAGAGCACTAAGTGGCGTAAGGTTGGCATCTGTTCAGTCACATATACGTTCTGACTGAACAGATGCCTTATGGCCTCTTAGTGCTCTTAGTGGCTTAGTGGTTTCTCTTCCCAGGTCTCTAACATTACTAAAACCCTGCCTTAATATAGGCCCAGCCTTGCTCCTGCTTCTGGATCACTTCCACCAGGCCGCGGGGTACAAATCCGGAGAGGGGGAGGATTTCACTTTTCTCTATTTTTTGCTGCTTAAGTGTTTGTTCGCAGGCAACAAACATAACACCCCGGTCTTTGAGCGATTGTAGCTCATTAGCGAGGGTGGTTTTTTGTGCATGAAGCATAGAAATGCCTTTGTTGTGCACTACTACTTCCACCTGTGCCTTGGGCAACCCGTCGAGCAAATTGTGAAGCTGACGTGTGAGTGCCCGTTGTGCGGCCGTATCAGGTGTGGAGAGCTGGAAAACTACGCGGGAGCCTTTTTTCTCCGCTTGTTCCTGCGGAACCGTGCGGGAAAATGCCAAAATACCCACCAGAATCAGGGTGGTGGCAGCGCCGAGCAAATATTGGATAAATGGTTTCATAAACATTGAATTTGAATGTGAAGGAACACTATTGCCGTAAATATCCGGCTATAAATTGGTTTAACGCTTCGCCATGGAGGTTTTTAGCCAAAATCTTACCATGGGCATCCAGAATGAAATTGGCCGGAATAGTGCTGATGCGCAAGTTTTGCATAAATGGCGTGTCATCCCCGCTCAGGTGGGAGGCCTGGGACCAGATAGCTTCATCTTTGGCAATGGCAGCCTTCCAGGCTACGGGGCTGCTGTCTATGGAATACCCTATGATTTGAAGCCCATCATTCTGGTGCGCAGCCCAAAGCGGCTGAAGTACCTCGCGGTTTTCTTTCCTGCAGGGGGCACACCAGGAGGCCCAGATATCCAGAATAGTCAGTTTTTTACCCAATAATTGCCGGAGTTGAAGGGTGTCGCCGGCAGCCATGGGCAATGGGTAGTCTGGTATTTCTTCACCTATAGTTACGGGAAGGCTGGAGCGTTTATCGCATAAAAATTTGAACCAAATGCCGGCATCCGGGTGGCTTTGCCATCGGTTACATTGCCGCATGACACATTCCGGAATCCTTTCATAATCACCCTCCGGACTGGTCCAGCGCACTGCTACCATAGCCGCACGCCAGTGTGTGGAGGTGTCTGAAAATTGGATGAGCGGCGCCTGAAACCGCCTGATTGCCGCTTCGTATTCCATCAGGTTATCCTCATCATGTTCTGCATCAAGGTTAGGAGCTTCCTGTTGCCAGGCCTGATGACGGAGATCACGCAGGTGCAGGAGGGCCTGGTTTTCCGGATCCGGTTGTTCTATAGTAAAGGCAGACTGAAAGGCATCTGCCCTCGACCGGATATACAAATGCCCCTTGCCTGTCCAGACGAGGGGCAGATAATTAGCCTTCAGGGGAACTTCATCCAGTAATTGATGGTGGAATTTGCTGCCAACTTTTTGCACGCAGAGTTGCAGTAAACCAGTAGCAACGGGTGGTTTGTTAAACCTGAAACTACCGTCTGGCGCTACTTGTGCCGAATCCAGTACCAAACCACTGAAGCTCGACGCAACTTCTGGAAACTGCCTGGGCTGAACGAGGTACACTATGGGTTTCCATCCTTCTGCCGGTTGTATCCGACCTTCCAATACAGGAGTGGTTTGGATGGAACATCGCCAGGAGCCAAGTAATAATACGGCCGGGAAAAAGACCCAAAAAGAAGGATTCATAAGAAGGTACGAAGAAACGGAAACACAAAGGCACAAAGGCGCAAAGGCACAAAGGTTTTTGCGCTTCGCGCAAATGTTTCATCAACAAAAAAAAGGTGTGACGCAGTCACACCTTTGCGCCTTAGCGTCTTTGTGCCTTCGTGCATTCCCGCCTTCGTGTCTTTCAACAACTTTTTTTCTTCTAAACCGGGTAAGCGCCAATACCGCCTGACAGGTTTCTTACATCGAAGCCCATCTTATGCATCATTTGGCATGCCTGGCCTGAACGGTTTCCGCTGCGGCAAAACAGGAAATACGTGGCGTTTTTATCCAGTTTTTCCACTTTTTGCATGAATGCAGCGGAAAGGAAATCTATGTTTTTCGCGCCAGGGATAGAACCTCCGGCATATTCTCCAGCAGTACGAACGTCCAAAAGCACGGCGTTTTCTGCTGCTTCAAGTTGTTGTTTGAATGCACGACCAGAAAGGTTTTGGTTGCTTGGACCACCTTCGGTCACTGTTTCGGGTGCTTCATCGGCTCCGCCGAAAATGTTTTTTAAAAAGGAATCCCAGGACATAGAGAGAGAGATTTGAAAGGTTTGAGAGGTTTGAAGAGTTTGAGGGGTTTGAAGAGCCAACGGTAAACAGCGGCATTACACCACAAATGGTTAAACATAACGCCGCCGTCCACCGTAGGCCGTCCACCGTCTACAACATGGTAGTCGGGCAAACGTAATCCGTAATCTTGAATTTGTTGGTTTCTTTGATGACTTTGAAGCCACCGGCAACATCAATCAGGTTGTCGTATCCACGAGCGCGCAAGATGCTGGCAAAGATCATGGAGCGATAGCCGCCTGCACAGTGCACATACACGGTCTTATCTTTCGGAATCAGTAACATGGATTCGTTGACATAATCCAGTGGTGCATTTTCTGCATTCACTATGTGCTCGCTGAAATACTCGCTTTTTTTGCGCACGTCGAAGAGTGCCGTTTCCGGACTTTTGGCCAGGATGTCTGCCAGTTCTTCTGCAGAAACTCGCTGAATGGTATCTACTTCCATACCTGCATTTTTCCAGGCATCGAAGCCACCTTCCAGATAGCCAATACAGTAATCATACCCTACGCGAGCCATACGTGTTACCACTTCTTCTTCGCGCCCCGGATCGGTTATCAGCAGAATTTGCTGTTTTACGTCTGGAATCAACGCGCCCACCCAAGGGGCAAAGTTGCCGTCGATACCAATATTGATGGAGTTCGGAATGAATCCTTCAGAAAACTTCTGAGCATCGCGGGTATCCAGTACCAAGGCTTCGGTTTCGTTTGCTGCGGCATCGAAAGCGCGAGGAGAAAGGGCCTGGGTACCGCGTTTCATCACATCGTCAAAGCTTTCATAGCCCTTGATGTTCATGATTACGTTTTGCGGGAAGTATCCGGGAGGTGGTGTCAGGCCGGTCAGAATTTCTTTGATGAATTCCTCTTTTGTCAACGCAGGGTTGAGGGCGTAATTAACCAACTTCTGATGCCCCAGGGTATCTGTGGTTTCTTTGCTCATGTTTTTACCACAAGCACTGCCAGCACCGTGGTTGGGGTAAACGATGAGGTCGTCGCTGAGCGGCATAATTTTGTTGCGCAGAGAATCGTACAGATGGCCTGCCAGTTTTTCTTCCGTCAGATCAGCAATAACGTGCTGTGCCAAATCCGGCCGACCCACATCGCCAATGAAAAGGGTATCGCCGGAAATGATACCGTGTTCTTTGCCATTTTCATCGATCAACAAATACGTTGTGCTTTCCATGGTATGGCCGGGTGTATGGATCACCTTTACAGAATAATCGCCCACTTTAAATACCTGATTGTCTTCTGCTGTAATGGCATCATAACCAGGTTTTGCCGTAGGGCCGAAAACAATTTTAGCGCCCGTTTTACTTGCCAGATCCAGGTGGCCGCTTACGAAATCGGCATGGAAGTGGGTTTCAAAAACATATTTGATTTTGGCATTGCTCTTTGCAGCACGCTGGATGTATGGATCAATTTCCCGTAGCGGGTCAAATATGGCGGCTTCACCATTGCTTTCAAGGTAATAAGCCGCATGTGCCAGACAACCGGTATAAATTTGTTCGATCTTCATGTCTGAAAAGTTTTGAACGTGGATGGATTTTATTTGATGCTACAAAGTTAAGCAGGGCCAAAAGCGGTATCCTGTGACGAAAGTCACAGGAAGCGCTATTTTTAATCAATTTTCTGAAACCACCGGATTTCCTGTATTAACCCATTCATTCATGCCTGGTGAGTAGTTGAGTACATTGTTGTACCCATGTTTTGCCAGGATAGAATAAGCAATGGAAGCCCGGTCGCCGCCCTGGCAGTGGATGATTACCTGGCGCTCTTTGCTCACTTTATCGAGATTTTTTTCCAGGGTACCTACAAACACATGGTCAGCGCCATTGATATGACCGGAGTTGAATTCGGCGGCGCCGCGCAGATCCACGACCTGCAGATTGTTTTCTGCTTTTTTCTCTTTGAATTCGTCGAGTGAGAGCAGTTTAACCTGCTCAAGTTCCTGCCCGGTTTGAGCGGCCCAGTCTGTTACATTGGTTACATATCCCAGCACATTATCCAGTCCGATACGCATCAATTTGCGGGTCAGGTCTTCTATTTGGTCGTCTGAAGCCACCAACATGAATGGTTCGTTGTATTCCAGGAACCAGCCGGCCCAGGTAGCGAAGGCATTGTTGCCTTGAATATTGAGGCTGCCCGGGATGAATCCTTTGGCGAATTCGGTTTTGTTGCGGGCATCAATGAGTTTCACGCCCTTTTGAAGGTTGGCGATCAATGCATCGGTGCTGAGTTTCTGTTGTTGGGGTACCGTAGTGAGCAAAGGGCGATCCACCTTGTTCAGTTTTTTCATCATGGCAAAGTACTTGGGCGGCTCTGGCTGATCTGCCAGAAGGTATTGTACAAAGCCGGGTTCGTTGTTTTCGTATTGAAGTGCCCAGTTGCGGACCTTTTCATATCCCACCGTAGTGCTGGGTACAGCGCCCAGGGCTTTGCCGCAGGCAGAACCAGCGCCGTGGCCGGGCCAAACCTGAATGTAGTCCGGAAGATCTGCAAAACGCTTAATGGACTGGTACATCTGGTGTGCGCCTGCATCCTGGGTACCTTTGATACCGGCTGCTTTTTCCAGCAAGTCCGGGCGACCAATATCGCCTACAAACACAAAGTCACCTGTGAACAGCATCACCGGCTTGCTGGAAGCAGGGTGGTCGGTGAGCAGGAAACTGATGCTTTCCGGGGTGTGACCTGGGGTATGGATCACTTCGAAGGTGAGGTTACCCATTTTGATCACATCACCGTTTTTCACGCCTTCGTGTGGAAATTCGTATTGCCAGTCTGGGCCACCTTCATCAGAGAGGTACAACTTGGCGCCAGTGAGGGCGGCTAGTTCGCGTGCTCCGGAGAGGAAATCAGCATGGATATGTGTTTCGGCCACGTGGGTGATGGTCATGTTGTTTTGTTTGGCGATCTCGAGGTAGGTATCTACATCACGCTTGGGGTCGATCACCATGGCTACGCCGGCTTTTTGGCAGCCAATAAAGTAACTGGCCTGTGCCAGTGTTTTGTCGTATACGTGTTGGAAGAACATAATGTACTGCGTTGAATGTTGTTTTATGATGCAAAGTTGCGGGCAAAGAGGTGGCCGGAACCGTGACTTGGATCACGGGCATTCACTTTTTTTTCAGGAATTTTTTTGAGAATCAATGTCCGCCGGCAGCAGCTGGATTGAGGTATAACTCCTTGATCAGGATATAGATACCCATCACAAGTACAAACCATCCGAAGGCTTTTTTGAGTTTGTCGCCGTCAATACTGCGACTCATCCGGTTGCCCAGGAAGATGCCGCCGATGGCCAATGCGGTAACGGTGCCCAGTAAGGTCCAGTCGAGTTGGTATTGCGACACATCGCCCAGGAATCCGAATAGCGATTTGGCGGCTATGATGAGCAGGGAGGTGCCCATGGCTTGTTTCATGGGTAATTTGCTGAACAGCACCAGGGCGGGAATGATGAGGAAGCCTCCTCCAGCGCCCACCAGGCCGGTTAGAACACCTACTACTGCTCCTTCCAGCAGAATCATAGGGTAATTGAATTTTTGCGGACCATCAGATGACGGCTCTGCACTGCCGTTTTTCCTGTTTCGGATCATGGAAACCGAGGCGAAAACCATGAGTACCGCGAACAGCCCCATCAGCAGCATGGCTTTGGAAACCACGAAATCGCCCAGAGAAAAGACCGGATTGGGGATCATAGGCACCAGAAATGCCCGGGTGGCGTATACCGCCAAAATAGAAGGGATGCCGAAAATAACTGCTGTTTTGAGGTTGACCATGCCTTCCTTGTATTTGGTATAAGAACCAACAAGGCTGGTAGAACCTACAATAAACAGCGAATAGGCGGTGGCCAGCACAGGCTCAACGCCAAACAAATAAACCAAAACCGGCACGGTGAGAATACTGCCCCCACCACCAATCAAACCAAGTGAAATGCCAATGAGTGCCGATGCGAGATAACCTATAATTTCCATTTTGTGACTGTAAAGGTTGAGCTATTGCTGAATGATAGCACAAAAGTGCGGGCATCGGCAGCCGGCGTCCTGTGATATTAGTCACGAAGGAAAGAAATTTTGGGGAGAAGGCATAAAGAGGGGGCACGAAGGCACAAAGGCGCAATTAAACACCACATTACTGGGCAAGGGGAATAAAAAAAGCCCGGTTTTTTAAAACCAGGCTTTTGTGGAGGATAACGGGGTCGAACCGATGACCTCTTGCATGCCATGCAAGCGCTCTACCAACTGAGCTAATCCCCCTCTTGTCTGCAAGAGCTTCAGCCAAGGCTGTGATTTTACGGGACGCAAATGTACGACATCCTGAAACATTCCACCAAGCATTCCCCAAAAAACCTTGCATCATGTCGTTTTGCACAAATGCCACACAGATGCCCTGTTTCTGACTTCACTGCACTGCCGAAGACAAAAAAAATCCGCGTCATCTATGTTTTTTCCCGCAGATCTCGCAGAACACGTTCGGCTGAGTAATTCAAAAACAGTATAAAAAAATCCGCGTCATCCGCGTTCCCTAAAAAATCTGCGTCATCTATGTTCTTTCCCGCAGATCTCGCAAAAGAACCGCAGATCTCGCAGAACACGTTCGGCTGAGTAATTCAAAAACAGTACAAAAAAATCCGCGTCATCCGCGTCATCCGCGTTCCCTAAAAAAATCCGCGTCATCTATGTTCTTTCCCGCAGATCTCGCAAAAGAACCGCAGATCTCGCAGAACACGTTCGGCTGGGCATTTTAAAATAACAAAAAATCCGCGTCATCCGCGTCATCCGCGTTCCCCGAAAAAGAATCCGCGTCACCCGCGTCATCCGCGTTCCCAAAAAAAATCCGCGTTCCCCCGCGTCATCCGCGTTCCCCAAAAAAAGAATCCGCGTCATCCGCGTCATCCGCGTTCCAGATCCTTTTCTGCGTCCTCTGCGTTCCACGTTTAGAAATCGCCCAAACCTGTTTCCGGCAACTGAGCCATAGCCTGATCAAACTGCTCCTGATTTGGCGCTTTTCCATGCCATTTATGGGTGCCTTGCATGAAATCAACCCCGTAACCCATTTCGGTTTTCATCAGCACAACCACCGGCTTGCCTTTGCCACAACGGCGTTTAGCCTTCCGCAACATGGCAATAACGGCATCCAGATCATTCCCTTTTTCCAACACCAACACATCCCAGCCAAAAGCTTTCCATTTAGCCGGCAAATTGCCCAATGCCATCACTTCTTCTACAGGGCCATCAATTTGCTGACCATTCCAGTCAACCGTAACAATCAGGTTATCCACCTTCATGTGTGCGGCCGACATAATCGCTTCCCAGCATTGGCCTTCTTCGAGTTCACCGTCGCCGGTGAGGCAAAAAATGAATCGATCATCGTTATCCAGGCGCTTGGCTAAAGCAGCGCCGATGGCTGCAGATATGCCCTGACCCAGGGAGCCGGAGGCAATACGGATGCCTGGAAGGCCTTCGTGGGTGGCAGGGTGGCCTTGAAGGCGGGAGTTTAGTTTGCGGAAGGTTTTAAGTTCAGCAACCGGAAAATAACCGGAGCGCGCCAGGGTAGAATACCAAACCGGAGAAATATGTCCATTGGAAAGGAAGAACATATCCTGTCCTTTGCCATCCATTTTAAAAGGCTTGGCCTTGTGTTTCATCACATTCCCATAAAGGGCAACAAAATATTCCACACAGCCCAGTGATCCTCCCGGGTGGCCGCTTTGACAATTGAACACCATGCGCACGATATCGCGCCGGGTTTGGGTAGCACGTTCTTTAAGTTTGGTAAAATCCGCCATGAAAATTGGGTAAAAAATAATGGATGACCGCAAAGGTAGCAATTCCGGTCATTGCATTAAAAAAAACAGGCTGCCTCGTAAACACGAGACAGCCCTTGCTATGCATGGTTAGGCTGCGATGCTCATTTGCAGGTTTATAGGGGTTTATATGGTTTATGGGTTTATAATTTAAACCCCCATAAACCATATAAACCCTCATAAACCGATAAAATCAGCTCCAGATATTCGGGATGATCAACTCCTGGCCCACTTCGATTTCATCCGGATTGCTCAGGATGTGGCGGTTAGCATCGAAAATGGCGGTATATTTCATCATATCATCGTAGTAGTGCTTGGCAATTTTGCTCAGGCTCTCACCTTTTACTACAGTGTGTTTGGTGTAGTAGTCGGTTGTTGCAACCTGAATATCTGCCAGGATATCGGTTGGATTGGCGCCTCCAATGGCCTTGATCGCATCCCAAATCTGATCTTTCTGGTAAGTATCGGCTGCCGTACCCCATATACGGAGTACACCGTCAGCTTCTTCTACCTTACCGTTTTGAATACCAAGTTTTTCGCCCAATGCGAGTACGCTGGAGTATTTGTCTTTAACTGCCATGGTGTAAATGGAAATTTTAGTGTTTTGTGTAAGTGTTTTGCAAAAATGCAGGCTATTGACGGGACTGGTACAAAAAGTCACAATTGTCGTTATAAAGGTATGTATAATCGGGAAATCCTATGTTAAGTTGTAAACAAAAGTGCGGAAGATGGGGCTTAAGGCATGAAGAAAAGGACACGAAGACGCTAAGGCACTAAGGTTTTATGTTTTTCTCAGATGAAACCATGGGCGGCAAAGCCACTTGAGCTGCCAAACTGAACGCCAACCAAAACACCTACTCCTCTCTAAGGAACGCCGGCACCTGCGCTGCTCGTCTTGCGGGAAGTAGTGAGGCCAGAAAGCCAATACCAATTACGGTAAGGGTTATTGGTATAAAATCGCTGGCGCGCATGGCTATGGGGTAGCTGCTTACCAGGAAGCCTTCCGGAATAGTCACAATGCCCCATTCTTTCTGTATCACATACAGGATAATGGCTAAGATCAATCCAATGCCCATACCGAGTAGGGTAAGCAGGAAGCCTTCCAATAAAAAGATACTCCGTACCAAACGGTCGGTTGCGCCCATACTTTTCAGGGTACTGATATCCCGTTGTTTGTCTAGCACGATCATCCAGAGTGCGCCTACGGTATTAAAGGCCATCATGAGCAGCATCAGACTAGTGATGGCAAAACCCATCCATTTTTCCAATTGCATGACCTTAAAGAAGGCTTCGTTTTGTTCATAGCGGTCTTTCATCACAAAACCTTCTCCCAGAATAGCTCTGATTTGAGCCTTCAATTCAGGCATCTTAACGCCAGGACGGGCTTTTATTTCCAATGCGGATACTGTGCCTGGCGGGGTTTCCAGTAACTCCCGCACAAATTCCAAATTGCTCAATACATATTCGCTGTCAAATTCCTGCTGTATGGCAAAGGTGCCTACCGGGCTTGCTATACGGGTTTTGAAGGGCTTATCAAGCAAGCCGGTTTGTTGTTCCGGCATATAAACCGTAACGGTGGCTAACGGGTTTTCTACATTGACACTTAGCTTATTGCGTACACCGGCCCCTAAAACCAAACAATTGCGCTCCCCGTCCAGCAGCACATATTTTCCTTCTATCAATGTGGTATCTGAATCAATCCCGTTGACACGGGCAAATTGGTTGTCTACTCCTTTTAAAACACCGAAATCCTGTGATCCGTCGTGTTCAAAAAAGGCAATTTCTTCCAGGGTCTCACTCATGACTTCAACCCCCGGCAGGGCACGGATTTGAACCAATTGAAAACTGTCGGCCTGAAAGGTTTTCCCTTTTTCCGGGGTAATTTTTAATTCAGGATTGAAATGCCCGAAAAGATCAGACAGCAGATCCTCAAATCCGTTAAACACCGATAATACCAATACCAGCGCCGCGGTACCAATGGCCACCCCCAGCACAGAAATGCCGGTGATAATGTTAATAGCGTTGGTACTTCTTTTGGCAAAGAGGTAGCGCCGGGAAATGAGTAAAGGAAGATTCATGTGCAAGGCAAAGGTACATGCAAACAGATGATTCCAGGCAGGTTTTACACTCCTTTGCGGAAAGCTGCCAATACCTGCATCGCCGCATCTATAGCAGAAACACGTCCTGAGAGTACTTCCGGCTCCAAGGCTTCTAAACGGGCTTTTACCTCCGGGTGCTGATAAAACAGATCTTTTATGCCCGCTTCAAGTGTGTCTTCCAGCCAAAACCGGGCCTGCTGCCTGCGGTTTTCTGCCATCCAGCCGTTGGTTTGAATGTGTTTTTTGAAAGCCTCCATTCGATCCCATACCTCCGCAACGCCCATGTTTTCCAAGGCACTGCAGGAAAGTACCTCCGGCGGCCAGCCACTGGATTTGAGCGGCAGTAAATGGGTGGCATTCAGATAATGCGCCCTGGCCTGATTGGCAACCTTAATGCGGTCTCCATCTGATTTGTTTACCACGAGCAGGTCGGCCATTTCTACAATACCCCGTTTGATGCCTTGTAACTCATCGCCTGCTCCTGGCAGCAATAATAATAGAAACAGATCTGTCATGCGCTGGGCAGCAATTTCTGATTGGCCAACACCAACCGTTTCAACAATAACGGTATCAAACCCGGCTGCTTCTACCAATACCATGGCTTCACGGGTTTTACGGGCAACGCCTCCCAGCGAATCGCCAGAAGGGGAGGGTCGGATAAAAGCCAGTTCCGTAGCAGATAAACGCTCCATCCGCGTTTTGTCGCCCAAAATACTACCCCCACTCATTGCGCTGGAGGGGTCAATAGCCAACACGGCTACCCGTTTGCCCTGTTGTATCAGGTGCATGCCCAATGCTTCTATAAAAGTGCTTTTTCCAACGCCCGGCGCTCCGGTAACGGCAATCCGGAATGTGTTGTCGGGTAGATTGGTATGCAGCCGTGATATGATCTCTCGTGCCATCACCTGTCGTTCTTCACGAGTGCTTTCCACCAATGTAATAGCCTGCCCAAGCAAAGCACGGTCTGCTGAGCGTATACCATGAACAAAAGTGTCGATATCAGGGAGGTTGCGACGCATTGGGCAAATGTAGGGGAATGTGAGATAATGTGGGGAATGTAGGGGAATGTGAGATAATGTGGGGAATGTGGGGAATAAATTAGACAGAGATGGGGGCATTTCCCGGATTCCTGTGGTTAAACTTATTTAACCGGATTTAAAATGTGTATTTAACTAATGTATATTTATTTGATAAACATGTATATTTTGGTTAATTTTATTAATCCTTCTTTGCCTCATAGGTTAAACTCAGTTAAGGTGTGCCCAAGGCTGTTCCGGCCTATTGCATGGTCCGATTTCTACCCAAATCTTGCATCAAAATTTATTGAACCATGAAAAAGTACTTTCTGCCATTATTGCTTTTATCTCTTATTACGGGGGCCTGCCGCACCTTAAAGGTTCGTGATTTTCATACCCGTGACATCTTGCCTAATCGCTTGCCCAAACTTGCCTTGCTGGTACACGAACGCAGTTTCCTGGAAGCCTTCGATGTAGCCCTTACCCGCGAGGTGGTGATTAATAATATGGTTGGCGGACCCTATGCTCCCGCTCCATGGGTAGCCTATGGTGTAACGGATCAAGCGTTGCAGGATGTATTTAATGTGTTGGGTAATGAATTGGAGGAGAACATGAATCAATCGGCAGCCGGCCAGGCATTCGGACATGCCAAATTCAAATTGCTGAATTATCAGCGCCGCAATTCAGGTTGGGGCTGGACAATTGCCAGCGCTAGTACCCTGATGATCCCCAATCTGTTTGGCATGCCGCTGCGTACCAACAGGGTTGAATTGGAACTTCAGCTGGAAATTGAAGATGCGAAAGGTCAAACCATTGTACGATATACCGCTCCAGGCGTAGGTAAAGCGAAGGTTGCAGCCTATCACGGGTACGACAACACAAATGCCGTGCGCAAAGCCAATCTCTTGGCTTTACAAGATGCCATGTCTGTGATCAAACAGCAACTGAACCCCAATGTACCCACGCTGAACAGCCAGTTGGAAACAGCCGGAACAATGGAAAAACAAAGCGGGAAATAAATCCCGAAAGAGGCTGTCTCAAAAGTAATTTTTGCCGCAGAGGCGGAGAGACGCAGAGGTGTAAATAATTGATTGTCAAACTCTCTGCGTCTGCGGTAAAAATAAAAATATGACTTTTGAGATAGCCTCATACATAATAAACACCATACTACGCAAAAAGCCCCGATTACCACAGAACCATGAAAGCCGACAGCGCCCGACACACTTACTCAACCCGCTTTTCCGGTGCGCGGGGTGTCGGTGCGCTGTTGTTTTGTGAGTGTTTGAGTGTTTGAGTTGGCGTTCGGCTTGATATGCTATCTGATATTTAACCTGGGAGGACATTAAAGCATCAACCCCATCAACCCCCATAAACCCCCATAAACCCCATAAACTACAAGAGCCAACCTGTATCAACAGGTCGGCTCTTGTCATTTATGGGTATCGGTGGCTAAACCTGCCGGTACGATCCATTATTCAACCACAATCATTTTCTTCGTTGCGCTGTGGGTTGGGGTATCCAGTTGGTAGAACAGAATACCGGTTTCCAACTCGGCGCGCTGGAGCGTAATGGTGTTGTAGCCTTTCGCGAATTGATTCACGATACGCTTTACTACTTTGCCTTCTGCGTTGGTTACCGTAAGGGTTGCCTCTACAGCTTCTGGCAGGTTGAAAGAAATGTTGGTGAAGCCTTTGGTTGGGTTCGGTGCGTTTTGAAGCAATTCAAATCCGGCTCCGGCAACAGTGCTGCCATTGGCGCCATTGAAACGCAACATCACTTCTTTCTGCTGTACATCACCATTGATCTCGGTGTATGCTTCGGTGCGGGTGATGCTGTTGCCCAAGCCAAGCATCTGGCTCAGTTGTCCGTTACGGGTAGCACGGAAGCGGATGGTAAATTCACCAGCTTCACTGTTCACAGATGCAGTGATGGCTTCGTCGAACATTGCGAAGTTTTCACGACCCATGTTGGCACCTGGAACTACTTCAAGCGCTTTCAAGCCATTCAGGTTCATGGTGAACTGGTAACCGGCTACGTTTTCAGAAGCTGTCATTTTTACTTCCACCATTTCGCCAGTTTTTACGGCACGATCTTCCACATCAAAGTAAAGAGTACCCATGCTGCGGTCGTCGGCACTTACCAGGGAGTTTGGCACAACAGAATTGTTTACGTCGCCAATTTTCACCCCTACAAAGTCGTCTTCCAGATTGTGCAGTTGCATGTCCTGAACCGCTTTAGTTTCCGGGAACTGCTCCTGGAAAGGATTTAGCACGTTCGGGAATGCATAATCTTTATCCACAAAGCGCCAGGAGGTGTTGGCTGGCAGTTCGTTGTAAATGCCCAGGATCAATTTGCGAATCTCCACAATATCGAACGTGGTAATAGAACCACTCTTGTTGGCATCCGCAGCGATCATTTTGTAGGGGCTGTTGAGCGGCTCCAGACCAAGAATGTGCTTGGAAATCAAAACCAGATCGTAAGTGGTTACACCATTCAGAGGGTTGTCATCTTTTTCCGGAACAACAATATAGTCAGAACCAACTGGCAGGGAATTGATAAACATATAAACGCCCTGATTGTCAGTCATATCTGTACTGGCTTGAACGGGAGTTCCGTTGGCAGGGATAGCGAACAGTTGGACATTCGCTTCTTCCACACCTTCATTGTCTTCCGTTTTCAGTGCACCGGAAACTACCACGGATGGATTTCCGCTGCAGGATCCCAGATTGTCCTGCACCAACACATACGTTTCACAATAATCGGCATTGCCGGCAGCATCAATTGACCATAACTCCACACACTGGCTACCAATTTCGGTACAGTTGAAGGTCACGGTGGTGATCGGGTTGCCGTTGGCATCTACCGGGAATCCAGTGCCAGTGCCACACTTGCGAATACCAATCCTAAGTTGATTGGAAGGTGTGCAGTTATCTTCAGTGTATTGCAGGAAGTCAGCAGCCCAGAGTGTGATCATACCTGTTGGCATGATGTTAACACTGAGGCCGTTGAGGCAAACCACGGTTGGAGCCTTACAGTCTTTCACCGTAAAGGTGTATTCGTATTCCTTATTGTTGCCGCATCCATCAGTAATAAACCACTTGATCTTGTGGGTGCCGTGTGGCAGCTCAGGCACTACAAAACTGTTCTGTTGCTGTTGGGTATTCCAACGCACACAAGCTACTTTGTTATTACCATTTATGGTTTCCTGAATGGCGAAGCCGTATTTCTGATTAGTTGGTACAGGGCGCTCATCAAACTGGCGTGAAGTGCCGCCACTGAAGTTTGGCGTATTCAGGTTGTTGTACAATACGTTATTCCATCCAAGGCCGGCAATTCCCGTAGTCACAGAATTGACTACAGTTTCCATAGTGCCGTCACCATCAAGATCGAGGAACAGCAGGTATTCAATATTGATGTTGTTTCCTGAACAAGCGTCTGTGCCAGTGATACAGAGATCTGTAGGTTCTTCGCAGAGGTCATGGATTTGCAAGCCATTATCCCACCAGTACATTTCATTCCAGAGAAGCGCGTTGTTAGGCGTCAGCCAGTTCTGGTTAGAACAGTTAGGGGTTACATAAGTGCCTGTTGGCGCCTGGCCATCGCTGATTTTGATGATCTGCTTGTACACGTAACAGTTGACCTCATCGTTTATACCATTGCCGTTACCTCCAAAGGCAGGGTCGTCGCCCCAGTAGCGGCAGTAGTTTGTGGCTGATGGATCTGACGGGTTAATTTTTACCACGGTTGGCGCCCATGGGGCAATGGTACCGCAAGCAGATACCGTTGGTCCAGGAAGGTTGGCCGGTGAAGTGGAGTTGGAATTTGGATTTGGATTGGGTACATTGATGCACGGAGCGTTCGGATTGTACGTGCACCAGTTGATGATCTGCCAGGTGCGCTCAATTTTGAAACAGGCATCCGGAACCACCGTAAATACTTCATCACTGAAGGATACGCCGATGAGTTCGCAGTCTTTGCCAAAAATGATAGGCTCTCCAAAGTTACCCGTCCCATCGCAAGTTGTTACGATCACATCGTTCGGGAACTTGACAAAGTAATTCTGTTTGTAGGTAACAATTATACGCTGTGTGCACTGAGCGCTGTTTCCATAGCAGTCAAAACTGCGGAAAGTACGTGTAATGGTGCCTTTGTTACAAACGGTGTCGAACTGGCTGTAGCTTACAGAGTGGGTAAGGCCATATTGACCCTGATACACTTTGGTAGAATCCAGACAGCAGTTATCATACACATCTGGTTTGCCGTAAGCCCACAGGCTTGGGTCAAAATTTTCACAGTTAACGGTTACATTGGCAGGGGATGTGCAGGTGGGTTTGATTTTATCTTCCACCAATACCCAAACCATACAATCATTTGAGTTCCATTCGCCAAAATCAAGGTCAACACTGCCGGCAGGAACCGGAATATCATATACACGCAGGATAACCTGAACGGTGTCGCCAATGTCCTCACAGCAGAATATTACCTGGTCGTGGAATTGACTATTGTCCTGACAACCATTCTGATTCATACGGCGTACCTTGAAGAATACTTCGGGAGAACAGTTGTCATAAGAACCATCATCAAAAGTGGATGCGTTAACAAGGGCCGTACCGTCTACGTTCAGGGCAACTTTTGTGTTTTGGTCGCAGGCAACAGTAGGTGGGGTACTGTCTTCAACAGTTACATTAAATACGCACTCGGTTACATTGCCACAATCGTCTTTGATAATGTATTTCACCGGGGTAACACCGATACCAAGGTTGTCGGCGTAGCCCACTACAGCAAGTGTGTCACGATCCCAGGGGTTGTTGCCAGGGAATGTGGTGAATGTACCGTAAATATTTTGCCAAATGCCGTTATAATCCTGCCATTGAGCCTCAATCGAAGCCAGGCGGGAACAGTTGTCTGAAACAATTACATCCGGAAGGTCATAATCGAGTTGACAATCGTTTGCGTTCGTACCTACGGTTACATCTTCCGGACACTCCAGTTCCGGACCGGTAGCATCTTCAACTTTAATGATTTGAGTGTGCGTCAGCGGATTTTGCGGACCATTAGGGCGGCACCAGTCATAAATCGTCCAGGTGCGGAGGATTTTGTACGTGCCGTCACAAACAGGCAATGGAAGATCCTGGTACGTTGCATTGAGTTCACAGAAAGTACCATTAGGCCAAACTGGGAATTGCTGGCCGAACTCTTGTACATAGGGAATACCCGTGCTGTTAGGATCTGTGACTGGATTGCTGCAATCTACAATTACATTAGCTGGCAGGACCACATCTGAATTATGCCGGCGTTCAAAGTAGATGAATTGATTGCAGGTAGAGGTGTTGCCGCTCTCGTCTTGTGCGGTCCATTTGCGGATCACATAAGCACTGATATCCTGATTACCATTGATACTAGCGGTACAGCTCAGGTCAAACCACTGGTCGATGTGAGTCAATGTTACATTCGTACAGTTCTCCTCATATTCTGGGTAGCCTGCCTGGATACCAAGCACATCCTCCAGGTATGAGGGATTGTAAGTGGTTATAGCACAGTTCAGGAAAATATCCTCGCAGTCAAGCACAGGAGGAAGGAAATCTTTGATGACTGCATTGCTATTGCAGGAATTGCCGGAAATCAGGTCCCTAACACGAATTTGCAGGGTAAGGTTGATGTGATTTGCATTGGCCACAAAGTTTCCGGAACTGGGGGTCCAAATACCATTGATTTTGGCCTGAACCTGGAAGTTGCCATTTGGGCAACCATTGCCTTCCAGAATCATATCAGGAAGAATTTCTGTTTCACAATCGTCGTCCAAAGCAATTTGGACCAGATCGTTACAAATCATGTTGCATTGTGCAGTTGCTGCGTTATTGGCCGAAAGCGATAAAGCCAAAGCCAGCAACCATCCAAAAGCGTTGTAAATGAGTGTAGAATTCGCTTTTTTCATGAGTGTTTATGATTAGAAAAAATGTAATCGATTTAAAATGCCTGTTAAAAAAGAAACCATTTCCGTCAGGACTTTTCTACTACATGCTTTAAACGCACAAAGATAAAAAAGTCATAATAATATGCCCCACGGTTTTGTCTGAAAACCTGAGCATAAAATGCATTATGCAAAAACGATGCCTAAAGGCATTCAGTTTTGCTTACAAGAAGGTTAAAAGATCGTGAAAACGCCTCTAAGCAAGTTTCAGCGGATGAATCAATGGCAAATATACAGCAAGTTGACCCGGAAAATCAAATAGTGAATGGCTCAATCTTTGGAATAATCCGAATTTGACCAAAGTGCGACAAATCATTTGAATTACACGAGGTGGTTTTCAAAGGCCAGTTTAATCAGTGCCCCGGTACTGTTCACCCGAAGCTTGCGCATAATATTTTTACGGTGGACGCTGGCGGTTTGGTCACTGATAAAAATTCGATCTGCAATTTCCTTGTTCGTAAGGGCCTCCCCGATCAATTTCAGGATTTCCATTTCCCTTTTCGTGAGTTGATGTTTTTGAGCAAAACGGGTTTCAGGTACCAGCCCATCTGTTTCAGGTTGATTAGCATATGGCATCAATCCGCGGCCAACAAAGGTGCGCCCTTTGGCAAGTTCGCCTACAGCCTGCAATAGTTCATCCTGAGTGCCTGATTTTAGCATGTATCCATCTGCTCCGGCTCGGAAAGCGGCTTGTATGTGAAGTGGATCTCCGGAACCATTCAGAATAAGTATCCTGGTTTTAGGGCCAAATTGTTTTACCGAAGCGATAATTTTAAGTCCACCGGAATCAGGGAGATCCGGATCGAGCAGAAAAATATCCGGGAATGAACTACCCAGATATTCTGCCACTTGTAAGCCGTTGATGGCAACCCCCTGAATATTGTACTGGAAATCCCCTCCGTTACTTTTGGAGAGAAGTGAGCGAATACCTTCCGCAAAAATAGGATGGTGATCTGCTACAAGAACATCGATGTGGCGGTGCATAAGCGAAGGAAGATTATTTGCCTGCACCAACTGCAACTATTATACCATAACAAAAAGTTCTAAACTCTTCCGTGGCAACTATCGGGGTGTGCTGAAGAATCGCATTTTATAATCGGTTTTGATACGGCCGGTTTTGATGGCATCCAAACGGCGCTGAATCAATCGTTTTTTCAAGGGTTTGAGGCGCTCGGTAAACAATACACCTTCAATGTGATCGTACTCATGCAGTATTACCCTGGCGTTAATACCGGTAAAAGAGGCTTCATGTTCCTCGAATTTTTCATCCTGCCAGCGAATACGGATCCCTTCCGACCGTTCTACATCTCCACGGATATCTGGTATGCTCAGGCAGCCCTCTTCGTAGGTAAAGGGCTGCTCGGATTGCTCGAGGATCTGAGCATTAATGAACACCTGCTTCAAAGGCATATCGGTAGGGATACTAGCTTCCGTTTTACGGTCAATCTGCTCCGTATCAATAACAAATAACCGAATGGAATACCCTACCTGCGGAGCTGCAATACCAACACCATCGGCGTGGTACATGGTGTCCCACATATTGGAAATAAGCGCTTGTAAATCAGGGTATTCCGGACCTATTGATGTGGCTATTTTTTTTAAAACGGGTTGCCCGTAGGCGTAAATTGGCAAAAGCATGAATGTGGGAGACGTTTGTGAGGCTGGTTAGGTTTATGGGGTTTATGGGTTCCAGTAGTGTTCTTCCATGTATTGCTCCAGAATGAGCGCCGCAGCTATTTTGTCTACCATGGACTTATCGCGACGTTTTTGTTTTTTGACGCCACTCTGCAAAATGATTTTTTTGGCCTGGTTAGAAGTGTTACGTTCGTCCTGACGCACAATGTTTTTTTCCGGAAAAAGTTTTTGCAGACGCTCGGCAAATGCATCTGCCTGTGGAGCAATCTGTGCAGGATTTCCGTCGGCATGCAAAGGCAAACCAAGGACAAAGCACTCTACTTCCTCCAAAGCACAATAATTTTTAAGGAAATCCAGGGCTTCCGCGGTTGGAACGGTCGTCAGCGCACTGGCTATGATCTTCAGTGGATCCGTTACGGCAATCCCAGTGCGTTTCAATCCAAAGTCAATGGCTAATATTCTTCCCATGTTTCCTTGGCAAAGGTAGATCATTTTAGTGTTTGGGTGTTTGAGTGTTTGGGTGTTTGAGTTGGCGTTCGGCTGGGCGGTCCATGGGGCGCAGCCCCAAATATGAATTTTGATCAGTTCCCGAGGTGTTAAACCGAACGCCAACATAAACCCATAAACCCCCATAACCGAAAACTGCGGGGTCGTAAGACCCGCGCGGGGCAAAATGCATACTTTTGGGGCGCAGCCCCATGGACCGCCCAGCCGAACGCCAACTCAAACACCCAAACACCCAAACACTCAAACACTATCACTGCGTTGCTGTTTGGGCATTGATTCTGCCCCAGCCGAAGTTGCCGTTTCTATTAGGCCAGTAGTTGCCGTTTTGTTTGAGCTTGTCAAATACCTGGGCTCTGTTGAATCCAGGATTTTTAGCCCATACCAATGCTGCAATGCCTGCTGTGCTGGCCGTGGCAACCGAAGAGCCTCCTACGGTACTTGGATCGTCGCCAGTATCTGCCAGTGTAAGCACTGTTTTGCCATCTGCAGCGCGTTCCATGACCACCACAAAGTCCACTTTGTTGCCTTTATGGCAAACGCCACAAGCTGATGTTAGGTTAGATTTCATTCCTGTGACCGCGGAACATTCGTTCATGCTGGCGGGGAAAATAACGCCCCAAAACCAGCTGGTCCACCAAAAAGAGGTGCCAGCAGCAGCAAAAATGAGTTTTTCCTGATTGAAAGCGAATTTGATGGCATCCCTGATTTGATTGGATGTAGTAATCCTTCCCATGCTCATGCTGATGATTTTGGTGTCGGATTCCCCTGCCTGTACAAAAGCATCAGACACGCCAACTACCTCCCGACTTTCATTCAGGTATACATCGGCTGCAGCACGGATACTTACCAAATCGCAATTATAGGCAATACCAACTGCTGCGCCATCCTCGCCTCTGGGGGCTGCACATGCGCCTAACATGGAGGTGCCATGCCCACATTGATCATGTGGGGTTTCAGGCTGACCATCCGGAGGCAGGGTTACAAATTTTTCGATGGTGCGTCCCTGAGAATCTCCCTGGTTGAAAGCGGCCTCGAGGTTGTCCTGATCATCACTTGCTCCGGTATCGATGATGGTTACCTTACAACCTGCGCCGGTGCTGTTTTCCCAGGCTTCCTGAATTTTATGATTCGGGAAATTCCAGGAACGTTTGCAATTCGGCGCTATATTGTTATAATGAACCCCTGGGATCAGACCGCCATCCGGGCCATTGCCATCGCACCCGGAACCTGAACGCTCTGCCGCACGGGTAGCCATAAATGGCTCATAACCAATGGGTTCTGCATATCGAACCAGTTTGCTGGCACGCAATGCAACAATCGTGGACGGATTTTTTACCACCACACAAAATACCGGAAGCCTTGCATTTTCCTTAAAAGCAAGCAGGTCTTTTTCCGAAATTTTAGGATTAACCCGGATTTCATTTTCTAGTACGATGCGCAAGACTTCTGCACGAGCCTGCTGCCATTTTTCCGACTGGATATTGAGCAAATGAAGCCGGTCGGCTACATTTTGCTCTCCTTCAGGTTGATAGCCCACAGAAAGCACATGGTCTGAATGGCTGAGAGCTGTCCAAATCTGTTCATCAGAAGCCCATTCCCAGAGGAATTCCCCATAAACGACCATTTTTTGTTGAATCAATTGATCAAGTTCTGTTGGATCACTTAATCCGCAAAAAGCAGGTGAATGCTCCTGCTTCTGGCAACTGTTAACCAACAAAAACAGGGCAAAAAGAGCTAAATGTGTAAATTTTTTCATGAAAAGAAAGCGGTTTAAAAAATTTGATTAGGCAAAGATAGAAAAAGAGTGTTTGAGTGTTTGGGTGTTTGAGTGTTTGAGTTGGCGTTCGGCTTGGCGGTCCAGGGGGCTGCGCCCCAATACTACCAATTTATTTACCTAATTCCCGAGCCATCAAGCCGAACGCCAACTCAAACACCCGAACACTCAAACACTCAAACACTAATTTAGGCATAATACTTGTGCATTGATTCCCAACCAATTTACTGATTAATCTTCTACCCATGCTCCGATTACTTACACTCATGTGCCTGATGGGGCACGGACTTACCCTATTTGCCCAAAACCCTCAGGATGCCGCGATTCCATTGCAGTTGAATGCCGGACTCAATCCCCCGGCTACTTTTCTCAGTTGGCCCAATCCACAACCTTCCGACATCTTGTTAAAACGTCGCGTTAAAGGCGAACCCGGGAATTCCTGGATAACCATTGTATCTGCCTCACAAACCCAACTCAACGGGTATTTCGACAATGGCCTCGACGGTTCTAAAGTCTATGAATATGCCCTGGAGCGTAAAACTGGCGACGTGACAGCGTACGGTTATGCTTATGCCAATTTTTTCACCACTGTAGTAGACTCCCGAGGTAAATTGCTGGTGTTCATCGATTCCATCACGGCCGATGAATTAGGTGCTGATCTGGTAGATTATAAAAATGACCTGCGGGGAGAAGGATGGGAAATTGTACCCTATAAAACAGGCCCTTCTACTGCTGCACAATGGGTTAAAAATCAAATTATTAACGCGTACAATGCCGATCCATCCGGGGTGAAGGCAATCTTACTCATCGGAGCTGTTCCGGTGCCTTATTCCGGAAGTATTGCCAGAGACAATAAACCAGACCATGCCGGAGCCTGGCCCTGTGATGCCTACTACGGAGATATAGATGGCGTATGGACAGATCAGACGGTAAATGTGGTGAACACTGCCCGGCAAGCCAACCGAAATGTGCCTGGCGATGGTAAATTTGATCAGAATGTGCTGCCTTCCGAGGTGGAATTACCCGTAGGCAGACTGGATTTTTCTCATTTGAACCCCAACACCTTTGGGGCCACTCCGGTGGAATTGTTGCGCCGATATTTTTTCAAAAACCGGCAATGGCGAAACGGTATCTATAAAACGCCCAATTCTGCCCTGGTGGATGATCATTTAGGCTGGTCGGGAGGTGAAGCATTTGCTGCCAATGGCTATCGCAATGCCTATCCGTTAACGGGCGAAAATGGAGTTGTTACCGGCAATTTTTTGAGTCCGCAACGACATTTGATGCGCTATGGAGCGGGTTCAAATGGAACGTATAGCGAGGCCATAGGAATTGGGAATAGTGCTGCATTTGCTACAGATTCCGTGCAAAGTGTGGTGGTAAGTTTGTTTGGCGACTATTTTGGTGATTGGGATTTTGAAACCGATCCATTGTTGCCGGCTTTGCTGGCATCCAAAGGGGGCGTCCTGGCCGTAAATTGGGCTGGAAGACCACACTGGATGGAGCAAGGGCTGGCCACCGGCGAAACCATGGGATATTGTTTGGTAGAAACCCAAAATGCACAGTTCAACGATGCCTATGGTTCGAGTTTGGGAGAAAGTGGTACGCATGTGGCATTGCTCGGTGATCCTACCCTTCGTGCACGCATAGTGCCGCCCGCCCAGGATGTTACCGCACTTTCTAACTGCAACAGGGTAAGTCTGGACTGGAATCCATCTCCTGATCCGGAGGTGGCAGCCTATTTGGTATATCGGGCCTTTAATCAGGATGGCCCCTATACTCGTTTGACCCCGGATTTGTTGTTTCAAACCTCCTTTGAGGACATGAATCCGGTTGCCGACACTTTATTCTATTCAGTTAGAGCTGTAAAACTTGAGGTGCTCCCCGGGGGGGGCGCTTTTTACAACACCAGTACAGGAGCACCCAAAAGGGTGATTTTTCAGCCCGGGCAGGCCCCAACGGCCATTGCATTGGGAGGCAACCTGAATTGCAACACCACCTCTCTTACTTTAGGTGTAAACTTTTCTCCGCCTACCAGCACCTATCAATGGTTTAAGCCGGATGGAAATGCCCTCCCTGGCTTTACCGCAACGGAGGCAGGCGTATATACCGTAGTGGTTACAGCGCCCAATGGTTGTACTATAGCTGCTTATGCCACGGTTTATTTGGATACACTATTGCCGGCGCCTTTAGTGCCTTCACAGGTGTTGCAAAATTGCAGCACCCCAAATCCCAGTTTTACCGTGCCGGATGCACCAGTCAATATTGAATATTTTTTCAATGGATTGGAGGTAATCCCCGGCCAACAGGTCGTTTTGACAGCGCCGGGAATATTTACTGTAACTTCTACAGCCAACGGCTGCTCGGATCAATATTCCATTGGGGTACAAACTGATTTTACCCCACCCGGCGCTGACATTCTGGATAACGGACTGGTGTTGGGGTGCAATACTACATCCGTTCAATTGACAGCGCAGGGCAATAATGTCCAAACCTATTCATGGGCCCAGCCCGGAGAGCCTGTTTTCTCTGCTTCAGCTACGGTGGCCCTAACAGAACCGGGTACGTATTGCGTTACTTTGACCGGCGCAAATGGCTGTACATCAACAGATTGTGCAAGTGTTTCAGAAACTGCTTCTGTGTTGTCTGTCTTGTTCTCCATCCAGGGAAATCCATGCAATGAAGATCCCAAGATCATTGTAGCAGAGGTTGCAGGAGGTCTTGAGCCTTACACTTACTTATGGTCAACCGGAGGTACTGATCGGGAGGAAACCATTCCGGCGCAATTCTCCGGCCCACTTAGTGTGACCGTGACTGATCAAAGCAACTGTGTTGTTTCCACAACCATATTAATCTCTCCCCCACTTTCAGTATTAGCGTTGGCGGATGAGGAATCCAGTCCTGGTGCAGCGGATGGTTACATTGATTTGCTGGTGTTAAATGGCACGCCACCTGTTACATTCCAGTGGAGTAATGGAAGCACAACCGAAGATATTTCAGGACTAACAAACGGTCAATATTCCGTAACGGTTACTACGGGAAATGGCTGTAGTACCATACTGACTATTTCACTGGCATCGGTTCATACATTGGAACCGGAAATGAGCATAAGCGTGAGTCCCAACCCGGTTTCCAACAAGTTGACCATCCGAATGCTACCATTAGTGGATGGAAACCTGCGACTCAGTTTATACGATCAAGCGGGAAGCCTTAAAATGACCGACACCTGCTCCGGCTCATTTCACCAAATGAATATACAAACCCTTCCGGCCGGGATATACTATTTATGGGTAGAAAGCAATACAGAAAGGTGGGTCCAAAGAGTGGTATTGATACCTTAATATTAAACCCATTTAGTCACTATAAACTTAGGTGACTAAATGGGTTTACCACTAGTGCTTTACCACTTTCAAACTCATGCCTGATTGGATATTTTGCAGTAGGTAAGTGCCATTGGGCAAATGATCCAGGTTTTCTATCCGAATCAGGTTAGAGGTCTGTGACGGAAATTTCCGAAGTATTTCACCTTTCAGGCTGCAAAGCTGCCAGCCAGAGGTTGGTAAATGGTCTGGTACGGTTATTTGCAGGTAGGATGAAAAAGGTATCGGGGAGACATCAACAGAATGGTCAAAGTCAGGCTGTTCTGTTTTGATGATCAATGGCTTAAGGGCAAAATTTTTGGTTGTTACTATTCCACTGCTTAGCGCAATATTGGAATGAACCTGCGTTTCATACCCCTCCCGTTCAACCCGTACAACATAAGTGCCACTTTGGGCAGCTCCGGTTTGATATTCGCCATTAGCCAAGGTCGAATCTGCATTGGGTGTATTCAGCACAAATACTTTGGCATTCGCAAGGGGCGCACCGGAAAACTGATCCGTGACCAGGCCTTCCAGCCAGGCAGCATGCTGATAATTGGTTTGATAAATGTACAAACCTTCTGATTTTGCAGTGGCCAGGATAATTCCAGAGGGCAGGTAAGGATCGGCATCCCAAACCAGGGAGTTTCCGAGGGAATCCCAGGCAATTTCGATCATGTTGCCTGGTCTTGATGCATCCACTACGGTAAGCTGTCCCCGATAACTCGGACAAACCAGAAAATTTCCGGGCATTATCCGGACATTGTGTACCTCGCCCGAAGGTTTTCTACTGGGTTTATACAAATCTAAAAGCCGGATGTCATCCAGGTTTGACACATCAAAGGAAGCCAGGGGCTGGTTTGAGGTTTCTACAGACACAAACAGGATTTTGCCGTCAGCAGATAATTCCGAGTTGTGGGAGTAGCCAGGTTGATGCGGAAAACGGGTAATTAGTGTTGGGGTGGATTTGTCGGTCACATCATACACCCCTATTTGGGATAAATTACCTTCATTGGTCCACAGGGTATCCCCACGAATAAATCCGTCGTGTACGTAAAATTCATCCGTAATGCCTTTAATCTCCGGATTCCAGGGGTCTTCCAGGCTTAATATAACCGTACCCAAAGCTACATCATCACCGCCAAACAGATATAGGGTTTCATCAGCAACCTGCACTGCATGGTTACTCACCACTTTGCCTTCAAAAGGGCCATCACCAGTCCAAACTTTCCAGATAACAGTATCCGGGAGGAGGTTCAGGTTTACAATGGTTACGGCACTGGATGTGGCCTCTGATACCACATAAGCATATCCTTTCCAGGTACGAACTTCGCGCCAGTTATTTGGCAAGCCAGGCACGGTGAATCGTTCGGTAGGCTGGGTTGGATTAGATACATCAACAATGCTCAGACCAGCACTATTTCCTACCAACGCCCATTCGCCACCATTTTGATCAACATGGTGCCAACACCCGGCAAGTGTGAGCGGCGCATAGGGCAAATGCCCGATTTTTTGCAAATTCTGTGCATTCAGGCATTGAAATGCCTGAATAACGGTCAGCAGAAACAGTAGATGGCGCATTATCCAATAGCTTGGTTGAGGTCGGCAATAAGATCGTCTGCATCTTCCACACCGATGCTGAGACGGATAAGTGAGTCCGTAAGACCTACCTTGAGTCGCTCTTCTCTTGGAATGCTGGCATGCGTCATGCTGGCCGGGTGACCGATCAGAGATTCCACGCCGCCAAGGGATTCTGCCAGTGTGAACAGTTCTGTCTGGCTCATAACGCGCGTTGCGTTTTCGATGGAGTTGTCTTTCAGGTCGAACGATACCATGGCGCCGAACATGCGCATTTGTTTTTTAGCAATGGCGTGACCAGTATGGTTTTCAAAACCAGGCCAGTATACTTTTTCCACTTTGGGGTGGTTCGCCAGGAATTGTGCAACGGCGCCAGCGTTTTCACAAGCGCGTTGTACGCGGAGGTGGAGGGTTTTTATACCCCTTAATATCAGAAAACAGTCTTGCGGACCAGGAACGGCGCCGCAGGCATTTTGTATGAAATGAAGGCGCTGGGCCAACTCTGCGTCTTTAACGATAAGGCATCCATGTACCACATCCGAGTGCCCACCGATATATTTAGTGGCAGAATGTAATACGATGTCTGCGCCAAGATCCAGCGGATTTTGAAGGTAAGGTGAAGCGAAGGTGTTATCAACGCAGGTCATGATTCCATGCTTGCGGGCAATAGCGCATACAGCCTGGATGTCTACGATATTCAACATGGGGTTAGTAGGTGTTTCAATCCAGATCAGTTTGGTATCCGGACCAATTTCCTTTTCCACATTGGCTGCGTTGTACATGTCAACGAAACGGCTTTTGAGTCCCCAATTCCCCCAAATCCGTACCAGTTGACGATAAGATCCGCCATATAAATCGTTGACAGCCAGTACTTCATCTCCTGATTTAAGCAGTTTAACTACAGCGTCCTGTGCGGCGAGGCCGGAGGAAAAACAGATAGCATCTGTACCATTTTCCAGGGCTGCCAGGTTTTTTTCCAGGGCAGAACGTGTAGGGTTTTGGGTGCGTGCATATTCATAGCCATGATGTAGGCCGGGGGCACTTTGGGCATAAGTTGACGTTTGGAAAATAGGTGTCATTACAGCGCCAGTACTCGGATCGGGTTCAATGCCTGCGTGTATGGCTTTAGTTGCAAATTTCATATGAATGTGGTCTGGTAAAATCCGGTTTGAAAATGCTGATTTTTATAAGGACCGCAAAGGTATGGCTTGTAGGGGATTTTCAACGCAACAGGAAATTGGGCTTCACTGCGAATCTCTTTTAACATGTACCTTTGTCTTTTTGGAACGCGGTTGGAATTGGAACGCGGATGACGCAGATGACGCGGATTTTGAGCTGCCTTCGGCAGCGTATTTTTCATGGTAAAACTTCCCGGGCAGCCCAGCCTAACGCCAACTCAAACACTCAAATACTCAAACACTTCACCCATGTCCCGCCCGATATTAGAAACGGAACAGAAAGCACTGGAAATCAATCTGGATGACCGGGTTTATGGGGCGTTTGCAGAGATTGGGGCTGGTCAGGAAGTAGCCCGGCATTTTTTTCAGGCCGGGGCTGCGGCAGGTACTATTGCCAAAACAATGAGTGCATACGATAAAATCGTAAGTGATGAAATTTATGGCACGGAAGAACAAGGCAAAGGACGTTATGTATGTGAATCGCGTTTGTATAAAATGTTGGCGCATGAGTATGCACTAATGGAAGGCCGGTTGCGTGCTGTGCGGCCTGAGCAATGTTTTTTTGCTTTTGCTGATACGGTTGCAGCCATCAATTACACCAGAACCATTAAAGGAGATGGCTGGTTGGGATTGAGGTTTCAGTTAGCTCCGGATTCGGCTTCGAACGATTTGGTGTTGCATGTGCGACTTTTGGATCAGGACAATCGTTTGCAGCAGCAGGCTGTAGGTATATTGGGTGTCAACATGTTGTATGCCTGTTTCCGATTTTTTGAGAATCCGGAGGTTTTGCTTCAATCCCTTATGGATAATCTGGCCGGTCGGGTAAAAATTGATATGGTTCGCTTGGTCGGCCCTGATTTTGCGCATATTGACAATCGGTTGATTTGTCTTTGGATGATTAAGCATTGCCTGACAGACGTAGCCATATTTGGTCCGGATGGCAACAGTTTGCATGCCGGAGAATTCCTGTATCGCAAGCCTATCCTGATTGCGCGCGGCAGTTATCGACCGCCAACCCTGGTGCAGGAAGACATGATTCAATGTGCTTACCGTCAATTTCAACAGGAACCGGATGTAGATGGTGCAAGCGCTCATTTTCTTGCTGAAATAACCCTGGACAACCTGAAATCTGACGGCACCCTCAGTGAAAAGGATTTTCTGGATCGGGCTGATATCCTTTGTGCGCTCGGGCAAACGGTTATTTTATCTGATTGTATGCAGCATAAAAAACTCATAGCTTATTTTGCAGATTATAAAATTCCGAAAATAGGGTTGGCTATGGGCGCCCGTAAGTTGCAGAACATCCTTCTTGAGACGAGCGAGGCCAATCCCGATAATTTGCTGGCTGCCTTTGGCGAGGTGTTTCCTCGTAATGTCCGGTTTTATGTTTATCCCGCATTGGCTACCGGAAATGAACAGATGCCAGGAAATGAACATCTGATTACTGCTCAAAATCTGCCAATACCACCAGCCATCCATTTTTTGTATAATCATTTGCTGGAAACACGCAACATTGTGGAGATAAACGGGTTTAATCCAGCTATTTTGGGTATATATCACAAGGAGATACTCCATCAAATCCGTCGGGGAGAAAAAGGCTGGGAAGAAAAAGTACCATCCAGTGTGGCACTTTTGATCAAGGAAAAACGTTTATTCGGGTATTTGAGTGTTTGAGTGTTTGGGTGTTTATGTGTTTGAGTTGGCGTTCGGTTGGGGATTGGTTCCAGTTTTGGAGGCCATTTCGACTACTAAAACCCGGGGCGTTTCATACTTTTTATAAGAACCACCAACAGATGTTGCAACTTTGCATTCAATTACACCCTCAGTCTCCTAGAATCTCAAAGATTTAGACCCCCATAAACCCATAACCCCCCATAAACCCATAAACACCCAAACTCAACATGACGCTTGAAGAAAAAATTAGCAAAGACTTGATTACGGCTATGAAGGCCAAAGATGAAGTAAGCCTGAGAGGTATCCGGGCTATTAAAACACTTATTCAATTGGCCAAAACAGATGGATCTGGCCAGGCAATTGATGAGGCGCGTGAAGTGCAAATGCTTCAAAAACTGGTGAAAACACGCCAGGAGTCCATGGATATTTTTGAAAAAAATGGTCGCCCTGAACTTGCAGAAAAGGAGCGTGAAGAAGTAGCGGTAATCCGCCGCTATCTCCCTGCCATGCTGGAAGGAGCAGAACTGGAAGCCATTATTCAGGGAATAATGGCAGAAGTTGGCGCTACTTCCGCCAAAGATATGGGCAAGGTAATGGGTGCTGCAAGCAAAGCTTTGGCCGGCAAAGCAGAAGGCCGAACCATTTCTGAAACAGTAAAAAAACTTTTAGGGTAACAGCATCAAACGTGTTGGAATAAAATTAAATGTTTTTTTCCACCGTCCACCGTCCATCCCGAGTACTCGGGGCCACCGTCCAATATGATCCTGCGCGCAGAAAATATCTACAAGAATTATGGAAAACGCACGGTTGTGCGAGGGGTTTCCTTTGATGTGAAGCAAGGGGAAATTGTTGGTTTGCTCGGCCCAAACGGAGCCGGCAAAACCACCTCTTTTTACATGACCGTAGGCTTTATTAAGCCTACAGAAGGTCATGTATATCTGGATGATGAAGAAATTACTTACCTGCCCATGTATCGAAGGGCACAAAAAGGCATTGGCTACCTGCCTCAGGAACCAAGCGTTTTTCGGAAACTTACGGTTGAGGACAATATTAAGGCTGTGCTGGAAATGACCAAATTGAGCAAAGCGGAACAAGCTGATAAACTGGAAGCATTAATAGATGAATTCAACCTGGGAAAGGTGCGCAATGGCAATGGCGACACCCTGTCTGGTGGTGAACGCCGGCGTACAGAGATTGCCCGGGCATTGGCCAGCGACCCTAAATTCATTCTATTAGATGAACCATTCGCCGGTATTGACCCCATAGCAGTGGAAGATATTCAATATATCGTTGCCAAACTTAAGACCAAAAATATAGGGATTCTGATTACAGACCACAATGTGCAGGAAACACTCAGTATTACAGATCGTGCATACCTGATGTTTGAAGGCGCCATCCTCAAGGCTGGAACAGCGGAGGAACTTGCCGAAGATGAAATGGTCCGCAAAGTATACCTCGGAAAGCATTTTGAGTTGAAACGGAAGATTATTGAAGTGTAGATTACGATATTGTTTCCCCAGGCAATTTTTTAGCAGAATAACCTCCGTCAATATCCTTGAGATTATAACCTGACTGCGTTTTGCTCAAATTTGGCATTTCAGTTAGTTTCAGGAATTTATCTAGGATTTTTATAGAACATAACCAGCGATTTGCAGGTTTACCGTATCTTTATTTCTGGTTTATCTGCCAAATTATTCATAAACTGCCCAAGTATGACGCAACGCTACACCTTTTCAGGGTGGATTCTGCCCTTTTTTCTATTGTTTTCGCCCCTTTTGTTAAAGGCAAATGGTGCTCCCGCTACTATAAACCCCGATGATGGAATCGTTTATATTGTTCCTCCTGGCAGCGCTCCGCTAAGACTTACCCGGCAGGCATTGGACTCAATGTCTGCTATTTGGGGGCACTGTAACCCAATAACAGTTGCAACTCCTGACTGTGCTACACAAACGATTGAACTTTCAGCCTTTGTACAATTTCTTTTTAGTGGCCAAAATCTGCCCATCGTTGTACAATGGAATACCGGCGAATTTGCACACAGAATTACCGTAGAGCCTCCTGGTGCATGGGAGTGGGATCCTTTAAGCGATCCGAATAGTGCAGGCTGTGAACAAACTCACTGGGATAATACCTATGAAGCTCAAGGTGTTTTCTTTGATGGTCCGTTGGAAATCATAGGCCCACTGGGAATATGCCCTGAAACAGATTATGAATTAACAGTAAACGGCCTCGATAGTGTGATTTTAACCAGCATAGAATGGACACCCGGTGGAAGCAGCAATATCCCGCTCTCTATCAGTGGACCTGGTACTTATAGCCTTACGATCGAAGACGAGTTTGGATGCCCGTTTACAGACAATATAGTTGTCCCGCTTAGCCCGCCTGTGCTACCGGTTTTGTCAGGCCCGATCGGAATGTGTACTGAAAATGATACCGGCTTTATTCAGGTGTTCCCGAATTACAACGCATATATTTGGGATAATGGAGAAACGACCAACCCTCTTTTAGTTACCCAGCCGGGAACCTACACCGTTACAGTAACCAACAATTTGGGATGCACCGGCACAAGAGAATTTTGGATACCGGTTACGGATGTGCCAGGAATTACGATCAATATGAACGTCCCCGCCATCTGTCCCGGGCAAAGTAGTATCCTTACTGCCGACTTTGGCTATACGACCTACGTATGGTCAGATAATTCTGGCGGTGCAATAAATATCGTGGATCAGGCGGGTACCTATACGGTTACGGTAACCAACTCCTTTGGGTGTTCCAATACAGGTAGTGTTACCCTTGATTCACTACCTACGCCACCTATACTGATTACCACAACGCCGTTCTGTCCAGGGGGCAGTTCTACGCTTACGGCGTCAGGAGCTCCGGGTAGTCCTAACTATATTTGGTCCAACGCAGCAACTACTAACCCGGTTAATGTTAGCACTCCGGGAACGTACTCTGTGACGGTATCAGGGGCAAATTTCTGTACCAATACGGCAAATGTAAGTGTTGTTCAATTGCCGCCACCTACTACCATCATATCGCCTCCGGCTCAGTTGAACTGTACGGTTCAACAAACCAATTTAAATGCTACTTCATCCTCATCAGGCCCTAATTTCAACCTGCTTTGGACTACGGTAGGTGGTAATTTTGTGTCGGGACAAAATACCCTAAATCCATCCATTAATGCCCCTGGAACGTACACTTTGCTCATTACCAACACCAGCACTGGCTGTACCTCCTCTACTTCTGTCACGGTTACAGCTAATACACAGCCGCCACCAGCACCCGTTTTAAATCCGGCTACACTAAACTGTGTGATTCCGGATCTGAATATCGGGCCTGTTCCGGCTCCTAATGATCCGCTGCTAGTGCCATCCTGGACTACTATTGGCGGCAATATTGTTTCCGGACAAAATTCCTGGAACCCCAATGTCAACGATCCGGGCAGCTACATCCTCACCGTTACCAATACCTCCAATGGCTGTACTTCCACCGCCTCGGTGAATATTAATGAGGATGTAACCAATCCAACTTCCCTGATTGCGCCGCCAAGTGAGCTTACGTGTACCATGAACACCACAGCGCTCAACGGTACAGGCAGTAGCACCGGCCCGAATTTCACTTACCAATGGACCACCTCCAATGGTACGATCAGCGGCCCGACAAATACCATTAATACCACCGCCGGCTCAGTGGGTGTCTACACCCTGCTGGTAACCAATACCACCAACGGCTGTACGGCCACCGCTACCACCACCGTAACGGCTGATCTGAATATTCCAATCACCGGTTTCCAGCCACCGGCTACGCTAACTTGTGTGGTGCCCAGTGTAA
>JBIKUE010000239.1:0-3070 GCA_044347755.1 Saprospiraceae bacterium | reverse complement strand
CGATGCAAAGGCAGCTAATAAAGCTTCCTTCTCTTTTGATGAATAACGTTTTGCCATATCTTTGTTTTTCGGCAAAGATCAGGGCTATTCAGCAGCGGTATCAGACGGGGTTGCCCGGTGGGTTACGGCAAAGGCAACAGCGCATCGCGTTCGGTGTGTTGCCAAACGTCCAGGGGAACGCACTTGGTAGTGCCGTGGGTGCGCCGGTTGGCGATCGTGTTGGTCCAGGTTGCCAGGTCGGTTGACAGGCGGTTAAAATCACGGTGATCCAGACCGCGCAGGAAGTTGTTTTTTACATACTTCACCCCGCTTTCCACCTTGCCCTTGTGTTCCGGCGTACGCACCCGGCAAGGAACTGCAGCAGAACTGTAATGCGCCAAAAACGAGGCATACTGTTCCTGGATGATCGGTTCGTAGAAATCCGGAACCGTCACGCCGGCCTTTAAGTTGTCCAGGCGAACCATTTTGGGCGCACCGCAAAACGCCTCAAAGGCCCGGATATGACAGCGAATAAAAGTCTCTACGGACTGGTCGGTTACTGCTTCAAAATAGCCCAGGCGGGAATGGGACAATACCATACAAAATACCCAAACCTTAACCTTGGAGCCGTCGCCGCGATCAAACACGCCCAAATACCCAAAGTCCACCTGTGCTTCTTCCCCTGGGGAACAATGCATCGGGACGAACGATTCAGGATCAGACTTTAACTGCCGAACAAACCGACTGACGGTGGCGTAAGAAACTGATAATGAATGTTCTTTGACCAGCTTTTGATGGATCAGCTCTGCTGTCAACTCAGCAGCAAGAAAAGCTTTGATCTCTTGCTCAAAACCAGCCAATAACTTCTGGCGATGGTAGCCGAATCGGCCCGAGCCTGATGCCAAATCGTGCTCAATCCGCTTGATGACCCTGCGGTGAATACCCAATTGCTCGGCGATCTTGCGCCTGCTTATGCCATTTGATAATAGCGTCTTGACTGTGGTGTGTGTATCCATACCGTACATAATATCCCGGGTTTTGTCCGGGATAATTTATGATTTACCGGTGGTACACTTTTGGTGCAAACAGGTGGTACACTTTTGGTGATTAGTGACATTTGATGAATAACGTTTTGCCATATCTTTGTTTTTCGGCAAAGATCAGGGCTATTCAGCAGCGGTATCAGACGGGGTTGTCCGGTGGGTTACGCAATAATGACAAAACCAAATCACACAAGAAAAAAGAGATTTCAAACGATTTCCAAACCTAGTCATCATTATTAATTTAGCTAACGCATCATTTTACGGAATTTTGCACTGTTATAGTCAACGCAGAGTGGTTTTGAACGACGTTGATTTTCAATCATGTTGAAATCAAGAATTTACATCACTCAAATCATCAAAATCACTCTAATCACAGTATAACTAACATTTAAAATTCAGCAAAATGATAAACAAGAAGAGAAAATACAGCACAAGCGGAAGCATGCTTTTGATGGTAATTAGTACATCAATAATTACCTCTTGTGGTATTAAAAAATATACAAACACAATGGAGCAAATGATGATCACAGAAACTAAAGACATTGTATATACAGAGAAAGAAATTACTGAGGATATCGATTATTTTATCAAATCTGTAGAAGAGGTTTCCCCTTTTCCTTATATGAATGCCGATTCATTGTCAATACAGAAATTGGCGATGGATTTAAAAAGTAAAGGAGACAGCAAGGGGAATGAGCTTTATCTTGATTTTATGAGGCTTTCCGCAGCTTACAATGTTGGACATATATACACATTCCCTCCCGAAGCAATGTTAGATACGGCTATAAAAAATGGTGATCGCTTTTTCCCATTGTTCATAAAAAAGAATCAGGGAAAATGGGAAATATTGGGCATCATTGACAACGTTATACCTGAAAAAAATATAGGAAATGAAGTAACAAGAATTAACGGGAAAGAAATGACTGAAATAATAGAAATGATTGAGCCCCTTCTGGCAAATGATGGAAACAGGGAGGTGGTGATTGGAGTTTCTTTACCTTTTTTATTGTGGGCGGTAAACATGAATCATCCTTACGCTGTGGAAATTAAAAATAAGGAGACTGGATTAATTGAACTGGTGCAATTACAAGGAACAAATGATTTGGATAAATATAGAACTCAAAAACCAAGAGATACCCAACAAAAACTGGGAGATTTTATTACGTTTGAACTATCGGACAAAAACATTGGGTACATCAACGCAAAGTCTTTCGGTTTTATCCAAAACAAGGAAATTTCAAAAGCTTTTGACAAAGAGTTGGAATCTTATTTTGCCGCACTTAAAGAAAAAAGTGTTTCTAATTTAATCATAGACCTGAGGGAAAATGGAGGTGGATCCAGTTATCCTGCTGAAGCTATTCTGCAAAAATTTGCACAAAAGCCTTATCAACAGACAGGAGGGTCAACCATGCGGGTGAGCAAACAGTTTGGAGAATTCCTAGAGGGCTTGCCTTGGGCTATCCGAATGATTGCGAAAAAAGGTTCGATGAAAAATTATGACAAGTATCCTATTGGAACAAATATCAAAGAAGAAAGCAAGCCATCATTACCCAAAAAAGTGAAAAATAGTTTTAGCGGGCAGGTTTATGTATTGATTGGACCCAACACCCACTCAGCAGCTATGATGATGGCGAATGCGGTTGAAGATTTTGATCTTGGCATCTTAGTGGGTGAACCAACAAAGAGTATTCCACGCGAGTTAAGTAACGCTCTGCCCTTAAAAACCCCAAATGCTAAAATTGCTTTTGTGGTTCCTGCATCTTTATTTACTCGTGCCAGTGGTGATGAAAACAACTTCGAACCTGTGAAACCAGATGTAATCATAGAGACTACCACAGAAGATATTCAGCAAAAGCGGGATCCTGTGAAGCAGTATGTTTTGGATAGAATAACTTCAGGTAATTAGGAAAATTCTGTTATAAGTGGCTTTGTTGCATGAATCTTGTTGGAAGCCAGATTTTCCCTATCCCGTTTAGGCCTCAAGCGACTTTCACAGATTTAGGAGCGGCTATTTGAATAAATTTATTCAGGACGGCAGCCTTAACTGC
>JBIKUE010000238.1:0-3074 GCA_044347755.1 Saprospiraceae bacterium | reverse complement strand
CTAGTCGACTCTCCATTCATGTGTTAGAGGAGTCAACCATTTATCAGATTCATCATGATGACCTGATGCGTTTATGTGATCAGTTTCATGAAATTGAAAAGTTATTTCGGCGAATGGTAACAGCCTCCCTGGTGATTTCTCAAATCCGGATGGAAAGTATCCAATTTGAAACTGCCCATCAACGATATCAAAGACTTTTGGAGCAATCACCGGATATCCTAAAGCGAATTCCCCTAAATTACATTGCTTCTTTCCTTGGCATCACACAGGAAACATTAAGCAGGGTTAGAAATATTCGGTAACTGGTGTTATTTGACTTTTGTCAAAGCTAAAAGTCCGGGACACTCCTCACTTTTGCAACATCGCTGCGCAACGATTTTTCAGGTAACTATCAGGTACAGCTTTAAGTACCTGTGGTTATGTTCATCTAAAATTCAGAGTTGGGATAACTCTGTACATTCAAAATGATGTTGTTATGAAAAAATCGCTGTTAGTTTTAGCCATTTTGTGTGGCTATTCCTTGACCTTAATGAGTCAAACAAATCCTGTCAACCTAAAGAAAACCTCCCGAAAACAGATCTTGAAAGAACTGACGCAGGATGAGAAGGTTAAGTTAGTAGTTGGAACAGGGATGCGTATGAGTGATATTACCACCAACACTACCGCCCCCGCTGCCCCTCCAGCATCAAATACTCAGGTAACCGGAAACATTTCAGGTGCAAGTTTTGGGTCAGGTGAGTCAAAAGTTCCCGGTGCTGCCGGCATCCTTTATGAAGTACCCAGAATTGGCATTCCCTCCATCGTATTGGCTGACGGTCCGGCTGGACTCCGCATAAATCCGATACGAAAAAGCACTCCGGATAAGACCTATTTTTGTACAGCTTTCCCGATTGCTACACTCATTGCCTCATCCTGGAATCAGGATCTGGCCCAACAAATTGGTATTGCCATGGGAGAAGAAGCAAGAGATTATGGTGTGGATGTGTTACTTGCACCGGCATTGAATACCCACAGGAACCCCTTATCAGGAAGAAATTTTGAATATTTCTCGGAAGACCCCCTGATTTCAGGCAAAATGGCTGCTTCCCTGGTTAACGGAATTCAGTCCAGGGGAGTTGGAGCTTCCATTAAACACTTTGCTGCCAACAATTCTGAAACCAATAGAATGAACCTCAATACTATAGTGAGTGAACGCGCACTTCGTGAGATTTACCTCAAAGGGTTTCAAATTGCCGTTAGAGAAAGTCAACCATGGACAGTTATGTCTTCATACAACAAGATTAATGGAGTATATACCTCAGAAAGCTATGACTTACTAACCCAAATTCTTCGAAATGAGTGGGGTTTTTCCGGATTGGTGATGTCAGACTGGTTTGGTGGCCAATCCGCCACAGCTCAACTGAAAGCAGGAAACGACTTGATTATGCCCGGAACTCCCAAACAAATTGAAGCCATTTTACAGGATTTGGTCCTCGGAAATTTGAAAGAAAATGATTTGGATCTGAACGTTAACCGCCAATTAGATCTTATTCAAAAAACCGGAACATTTAAAGGTCGGAAGGAAACCAACCAGCCAAACCTTAGAGATCATGCCAAACTTACCAGAATCGTGGCTACAGAGGGCATGGTTTTGCTAAAAAATGATCAAAACACACTGCCTATATCATCTAATGTTAAAAAAATAGCTGCTTTTGGTAACACATCCTACGACATAATATCTGGTGGTTCAGGTAGTGGCGATGTAAATGAGGCATATACCGTATCGCTGGAAGATGGACTTAAAAATGCAGGGTTCATTCTGGATGACGATTTGAGGTTGGTTTACCAGGAGTATATCAAAACCGCCAAGTCCGCCAGACCACCTAAAAAAACATTTTTTGAACTTGAGGCCCCAATCATTGAAATGACCCTGAATAAAACGGTATTTTCTCAAAAGGCTTCATCCGCAGACCTTGCGGTGGTAACAATTGGTCGAAATGCCGGTGAATTTCAGGATCGAAAACTTGAAAACGACTACTACCTCAGTTCACAAGAAAAAACATTATTACAGCAAGTATCCGAGGCTTTTCATGCAGCAGGAAAGAAGGTTGTAGTGATCATTAATACAGGAGGAATCATTGAAATATCAAGCTGGCAACATCTTGCTGATGGCATTTTGTTAGCATGGCAGGGTGGCCAGGAAACGGGCAATGCCATTACAGATATCCTGACAGGCAGTGTCAATCCTTCAGGTAAATTAGCTACGACCTTTCCTGTTGATTATCTTCAGGTTCCAAATGCTGTCGGATTTCCAGGAATACCCGCAGAAAAACCCACTGAAATCAAATACGAAGATGGCATATATGTTGGATACCGGTATTTCGATTCATTCAAAGTTAAGCCGGCGTTTCCTTTTGGATTTGGTTTGTCTTATACGCAGTTTTCCTACGGAACACCGTCCATTAACGCAAAGAATTATAATGGGGAATTGGAATGTACGATTAAGATAACCAATTCAGGACAAGTAGCTGGGAAGGAGGTCGTTCAACTATATGTAAATGCGCCTCAGGGATCTCTGGAGAAGCCCGACAAAGAACTCCGCGCCTTTGCAAAAACCAAATTGCTGGCACCCGGCGAAAGTCAAACCTTGACCTTTACACTTGGAAACGCTGATTTGAGTTCTTTCTACCCTAATGATTCTGCATGGAAGGTTGAGAAAGGTGCCTACCAGGTTTTGTTGGGTGCCTCTAGTCAGGATATACGGCAATCGGCTTCATTTGTTGTTCCAACCAATATCGTTGTTGAAAAAGTAAAATCCGTCTTGAAGCCTACAGTTGCATTAAAAGAATTATCTCGCCAATAAAAAATGAAGAGTCATCCCGGATTTTGAATTACGGGATGACTCTTCAGCATTAAGTCTGCACCCAAAAAAGTTAGTTGCAAATCAACCAACGGAATTACATATTCAAACGGGTGTAGTTCCCACTTGATGTAGAATTATGCTGCGATTTTGTCATACTGATTCCAGAATTGTGCCCACCTACCTGTTGTGCAAATTATTCCTCGGAGCAATAGCAATCTCTCTACACCGGGTA
>JBIKUE010000237.1:0-3080 GCA_044347755.1 Saprospiraceae bacterium | reverse complement strand
CAGTTAAGGCTGCCGTCCTGAATAAATTTATTCAAATAGCCGCTCCTAAATCTGTGAAAGTCGCTTGAGGCCTAAACGGGATAGGGAAAATCTGGCTTCCAACAAGATTCATGCAACAAAGCCTATCATTATTATAAGGTACAAAAACGCCAAAGCAACCTGTTTTGAGAAAACCTGAGCATTTTTACCGCAAAGGCGGAGTGGAGCAGCGAAACAAACCGCCGTGCCTATCCGCAGTAAAATCCAATACCAAATACTTGCTTAAAGCTTATTTAGCTGCCTTGAGGAACGCTTCCATGGCCAGATAAAGATCTATGGCCATTTCTTCGGTAGGTTCATATTGAACAGTGTTGGCATGCAGCCCAAATACACGGCGGGCTTCCTGTTCGGGCACCTGGGAAAGCGCCGCAAGTTTTTGAAAAAACACCTCGTCCGTTCGTGGGAGCCCGGTTTCCGGATCTATAGGTGCTACCAGTCCATACCGCTCGCGTAATTGAGCTAAAAACTGGTGCATACCTTGAGCAGATAGCCCTTTGAAGTTCTTTTCCCGAAAATGTAAATGGGCAATGGTGCTGATAAACTCGTAGGAGGAGTTCTCATTTTTGGCCAATACCGGAATGACCCGCTGCCGCCGTTTGGCTCTGAAAATCAGCCAGCAAAGCGCCATCGCTGCAATAAGGTACCAGGTCCAGGCCAGAGCCGGTTGTTTAAGAATATAGCTAAGCGGATGCTCCTCAGCCAGACTGCGGTTGCCAAACATACTGCCATTGCGCTTGCGCCCTACCGCTTCCGGAACACGACTGGTGGCATCCCAGTAAATGTTACCCTCCGACAAATGCGATAACACACCAGCCAGGTACGGGCGGGTTTCCGGGCGCAACAAACTGAAATTGGAAAATACGATGGGATTGGTGTGCAACAAAAACCGCCCCTTGCCATGTGGGAATTCGGCAAAATTGATCCAGTCCTTATTCAGATACCCAAGTGGGTGATGAGGCAGGGAGTCGCAAAACTGATAGTATTCTATATAATGCCAGGAATACGATTTGGGCTCATTCCGCTGTGCAAAAAAGTACTTGGTGGTGCTGTCTGGCAAGGCTGGTGTACGCAGCGAAAGCAAGGCAAGTGTATCATCAAACATCCCGTAATCCGACCAAGGCGCCTCCTCACATTCATCAAAATAGACAAAGGTCATGAGGTCGAAAGGGATGGTTTTGCTGGCAATAAGCGCAGTATTCCCCAATGCTACAAAATCCAGCAATCGCCTGGTGGAAACAGAATCCATGAACATGGCTTCACCCACAAACACATAGTTCTGACCCGTGATACTGGAATCCAAGGGTAGCTCATTGCCCGGATCTTTTTCGATATCTTTCAGGGATTTACCCGCAAAGTAACCTTCCAGGAAGCGGTGCAGGATTTGCGTCCCATAAGGCTGGTCACTTTTTTCATCGTACCCCTTTTTCTTCCAGCTGCCCTCCTCCCAATCAAATTTTGGCTTGTTCGACTCATGTACATAGTAAAACATAGCCCCGATAAGGAGAAGGGCAGCCAGAGCAAAATACAGCGGGGTACGGGTGGTTTTCATGAAAAGAACTTCCCGTTACTCTCCAAATAATTCCTTGAGCTTTGCGCCCAGTTGATCACCGCGCAGGTTTCGGGCAATGATATTACCCTGACGATCCAGCAAAAGTGTTTGTGGAATGGAGGTTACAGAATACAAAGCTGCATGGGAACTCTGCCAACCTTTCAAGTCTGAAATATGGTGCCAGGGCAAGCCATCTTGCTTAATCGCATTGCGCCATGCATTAATCTCACGGTCGAGGCTTACACCAAGGATATCAAAGCCTTTTTCGTGGTATTTATTGTAGTTGGCAATCACATTCGGGTTTTCCTTGCGGCATGGTCCACACCAGCTGGCCCAAAAGTCAATCAAAACGATCTTACCGCGCAATTGCTTGAGGGAGTACTGACCGCTGTCGGGGGTCATACCGGCAAGATCAGGCGCTTCAAAACCGGTGAGGAAAGTAGACGCTTTTTTTACTTCACTATCAAGGGCAGGAATTTCTCCCAGGTCTTGTTTGCGATAGGTATCAATGTATTTTTTAGCCACCATGGGGTATTGTGGGCTGTTGGTGGCTTTCATGGCAGAAACCACGCCGCCTTGGGCTATTCTGCGGGCCGTGCTTTCTGCAGGGATATTGGCTAATTGTGTTTCAGCATTTTGCACCGCTTTCTCATGTGCTACCCCCATTTGAATTTGCTGCAACACGAAGGATTCAAAAGCGGTGAACACATCCGGGATGGTTTCAAAAGTTTTGTCGCTTAAATTGGCATACTTGAACCATTCTTTGGCATAAAATTCGGATTCAGTGCCTCCCTGACCGAAATAGTCCGGTGTCATTTGCAGGCTTGCTGAACGCCATAAAAGCGGGTTGGCGGTTTTGAGGGAATCCAGATATTTTTGTTTGCGCAGGCCGAGTTGCACAACGCGCTCCTCCATGGTTTTGCGCATATTGCCGGTGGAGGCATTGAATTGAGCGCGAATTTGGGTGCTTTCTGTGGCAAACTGGCTGATCCGCTCCTGCATGGCTTCCAGGGCTTTATTAGCCGGTGAGTTCACCGTACGGGCTTTATGCATGAACTGGGTGTTCCCCCAGAGGGTCACCTGTTTTTCTTCTCCAAGAATGATCCTGGCAGTAGATTGTTCGGTGGCTCCTACGCTGTAAAATCGTGCAGGGCCAGCTGGAATGGTCAATACATAAGCGCTATCGGCGCCACTTTTGCCAGCACTGGCTACTACTTTTTTGGCTAGGCCAATGTTTTCATACAGGTAGATTTTATCGGCACTGCTGTTGGTACCATAAAGTCTGCAACTAAGCGTTACGTTGTTGGCGGGGGCTTTTGCCCCAGCTGGAGCAGGTTTGGCCGTGTTATTTTTCTGAAAAGCCCACAAGGAGGCAGGCATCAGGAATGCAATGAGCAGGAGTTTTTTCATGTGTGGAAAAATCCAATTTTGGTCAAAAATGAAGGCAAAATTAGGATCTTATTCTTTGGCATTTGCGCAATAAAAAGTTAAT
>JBIKUE010000041.1:0-38336 GCA_044347755.1 Saprospiraceae bacterium | reverse complement strand
CAAAATGAAACCATTACGGTTACAGCAACCGACCATGACCGTCAGCTGGCAGCTAAGCCTGGCAAAAGCCATGTAACCATAGAAGGGGATAAAGCCATCTGGAAAAATCGCTGGACTGCCGCAGGTGGGGATATCGTTTGGAACATGATTCATTACGATGTCCAGTTGATTGGTGGCATGGTACTCCACGATGGTAAAATCTCCGAGATGACCACCGGTGAGGGTAAAACCCTCGTTGGTACTTTGCCGGCATATCTCAACGGCGTGGCCGGAGAAGGGGTTCACATTGTAACGGTAAATGATTATCTGGCCCGACGGGACTCCGAATGGGTTGGCCCGATCTACGAATTCCTGTTGTTGACGGTAGATTGTATCGATAAATACAAACCGCACTCTGCGGATCGCATTCAGGCCTATCGCGCCGATATCACCTTCGGAACCAATGCCGAATTTGGTTTTGACTACCTGCGCGACAACATGGTTACTTCCACCGAAGAACTGGTGCAGCGCAAACACCACTATGCCATCGTGGATGAGGTGGACTCCGTACTCATCGACGATGCCCGTACTCCCCTGATCATTTCCGGCCCGGTAACCCGCGGCGCAGACGATCAGGAATATGTGGAACTAAATCCTACCGTCAAACGCCTGCTGGAAGAACAAACCAAGCTCTCCTCGCAATTACTGTCTGAAGCAAAAAAATTGATTTCAGAAGGAAACCTTGGATCAGAGGAAGGCGGTGGCGGCCTGGCACTCCTGCGTGCACACCGCGCATTGCCAAAGGCTCGCCCACTTATCAAATTTCTGAGTGAAGAAGGCATGAAGGTGCTGCTGCAGAAAACAGAAAATGTTTACCTGCAGGAAAATGCCCGCCGTATGCCCGAGGTAGACCGGGCTTTGTTGTTTCATATTGACGAAAAAAACCGCAATGTTGAACTTACCGAAAAGGGCGTAGAATATCTTTCCAAGTTCAATAATGAGCCGGATTTCTTTATCATGCCGGACATTTCGGTGAGCCTTATTGAAATTGACCGGAATACGGAACTAACCCACGAACAAAAAATAGAGGCCAAGGAACGCCTGTCACAGGATTACGGCGTAAAAAGCCGACGCGTTCATGCCATTCAACAACTGCTCAAAGCCTATGCCTTGTTTGAAAAAGACAATGAGTACATTGTGCTGGACGGCGAAGTAAAAATTGTGGATGAGCAAACCGGTCGCGTCATGGAAGGCCGTCGTTACTCTGATGGACTGCACCAGGCACTTGAAGCAAAAGAGAACGTAAAAGTGGGTGAAATCACCCAAACCTACGCCACCGTAACCCTTCAGAACTACTTCCGCATGTACCACAAGCTTGCCGGTATGACCGGTACGGCGGAAACGGAAGCCAAAGAGCTCTGGGACATCTATAAACTCGACGTGGTGGTCGTACCAACCAACCGCCCCATTACCCGTAAAGACCACGAAGATCTGGTATATAAAACCGCCAGGGAGAAATATAATGCCGTCATCGACGATATTGTAAAACTCCGGGACGCGGGTCGCCCATGTCTCGTGGGTACTACCTCTGTAGAAATTTCCGAGTTGCTTTCCCGTATGCTGAAAATGCGCGGGATCGACCACAATGTATTGAATGCCAAACAGCACCAGCGTGAAGCCGAAATTGTGGCAGAAGCAGGTTTGGCAGGAAAAGTTACCATTGCTACCAACATGGCGGGTCGTGGTACAGATATCAAACTGGGTCCTGGTGTAAAAGATGCCGGCGGTTTGGCCATCATTGGTACCGAACGCCACGAAAGCCGCCGCGTAGACCGCCAGTTGCGCGGTCGTGCCGGTCGTCAGGGAGACCCCGGTTCTTCCCAGTTCTACGTATCGCTGGAGGACAACCTGATGCGTTTGTTCCAGAGCGACCGAATTGCAGGGCTGATGGATAAAATGGGACATAAAGAAGGAGACGTGATCCAGCATTCCATGGTAACCAACTCCATCGAACGCGCCCAGAAAAAAGTAGAAGAGAACAACTTCGGCATTCGTAAGCGATTGCTCGAGTATGACGACGTTATGAATATTCAACGGGAAGCGATCTACAAAAAGCGCCGCAATGCGCTGTTTGGCGACCGCCTGGCCGTGGATATCAACAACGCCTTCTCAGCCATCACCAACGAGCTGGTGCAAGTACACCGCCAGGACGGCGATTATGACACCTTCCGACTCGATAGTATCCGGCTGATCGGGGTGGATCCGGAAATGGATGCTGCCTGGTTTAAATCTGCACCGGAGGCTACTGTGATCGCTACTTTCCACGATCAGGTGATGAGCCTGTATGAACACAAATCCAAGCAGGTGGGCGATCGTATTCTTCCGGAAATCAAGCGTGTATATGCGGAACATGGCCAGCGTTACAAGCGCATCGTTGTTCCATACACAGATGGTACTGCAGGATATAACGTGAGCGCAGATATGGAAGACGCCATCCGTTCAGAAGGCAAATCCGTGATGCATGATGTGGAAAAAGTGGCCACGCTTGCGCTGATTGACGATGCCTGGAAAGAGCACCTGCGTAATGTAGACGACCTGAAGGAATCTGTTCAGGGCGCCAGTTTTGAACAAAAGGATCCTTTGGTGATCTACAAAATGGAGGCGTACAACCTGTTTGAGGGATTGATTGGGCATATCAATGCCAATGTGACGTCCTTCCTGCTGAAAGGCTCACTGGCGTTGCCAACAGACGACGACATGCGCAAGGCGCAGGCTGCTGCCAATCAGGCAGAAGCCATGCGTAAGGCGCAGGCATCGCGCCTGCGTACCAACAACCAACAACAACAAACAGATACCCAGGCCGCTGCGCAACGCGCCGGAGCTTCTGTAAGCCATAATGGCCCGGCACAGCGCACCCAACCCATTGTACGAGAAAAAGTAGTAGGCCGTAACGACCCTTGCCCTTGTGGAAGTGGCAAAAAATATAAACACTGTCACGGTCAATAATGCAAGCCATGCCTGATCCTGTAATAACCGCCGTAACAGCGTTTTATACTGCCTTTCAACAGAAGGATTGGGCAGCTATGGCAGCGATGTATCATCCGGAGGCACAATTCAGGGATGAAGCATTTTCCCTGAATTCCGGCAAGGAAGCCGGAGCTATGTGGGAAATGCTGATCAAATCCGGCAAAGACCTCAGGATTATGTTTAGTGAGGTAAAAAGCGATGGAGATACCGGATTTGTGCGGTGGGATGCATGGTATACTTTTTCCAAAACCGGAAGACCCGTGCATAATGTCATTCATGCCAGGATGGAATTCAAAGATGGTCTTATTTATCGCCATACAGATCATTTTAATTTCTGGCGATGGAGCAGACAATCGCTTGGATTAACCGGGTGGCTGCTGGGCTGGACTGATTTTCTTCAACACAAGGTGCAGCAAACGGCCATGAAGAATCTTCACAAATTTGTGAACAACCACTAAACAGCGCTACTTCATACACCTAAAGCGCCTGAAGAGCGTTTACATAACTTTGACTCATCTTTTTAAAAACATGAAAAAACTCATTCTACCCCTTGTATTGCTGCTGGCATCCAGCGCAATCTTTGCACAAACAACCACATTGAAAACCAAAGTGGACAGCCTCAACTACGCTGCCGGTATGGTAGCTGCTGAAAATGCCAAACGCGTTTTGGGCAGCGACATCAATCCAAAACTGTTCCTGGAAGCTTTCAACGCTGTGCTTAAAGGTGAAACGCCCAAATTCACTGCAGAAAATGCACCTAAAGTGGAGCAAACTATTTCCGCAGGTATGTGGAAAGACAAAAATGCCCAGTTTCTGGAAATGAATAAAAAGCGTCCGGGTGTAATTACTACTGCAAGCGGCTTGCAATACGAGGTGATGACCAAGGGAACCAGCACGGTTTCTCCAAAAGCGACAGACAAAGTAGAAGTGCACTACCATGGAACACTCTACGATGGAACCATATTCGATAGCTCTGTACAGCGCAATCAAACAGCTAAATTCCCATTGAATGGCGTTATTGCCGGCTGGACGGAAGGTTTGCAGTACATGGCAGAAGGCGATAAGTTCAAATTCTTCATTCCATACAACCTTGCCTACGGCGAGCGCGGTCGCGGTGGCCTGATCAAAGGCTATTCTGCATTGGTGTTTGAGGTAGAATTGTTTAAGGTGAATCCGCAGTAATTCTGCTACAGTACTACGCTCAGGATTAAACCACAAAGTCACGGAGGGCACAAGGGGAATGATTCTTTGTGCCCTCCGTGACTTTGTGGTTTAATCCCAAGCTAGTGGTGAACCAACTTAGTTGCTGGAAAATAGGGGAGCAGATTTTAGGGTATGTCAAGGCGTTTGGAGGGCGTAATGCGAGACATTATTACCGACAAACAACGATGACAGGCGCTAAAAGCTGCCGCATGTTTTTCAGAAACTAAGTGGGAGAACCACTAGAATACTCACTTCCCCCTCAACACCGCCTCTAAATCCGCCAGTAACTTCTTACCCTCGGCCGAAAAGCTCAGGGATACCTTCTGCCCATTGCGCTCCTGCATGATGAAAGCAAAGTTATCGGCCAGCACTTCATCCGGGTGGATGATATAGCCGGTGTTGTCTTTGATCTGGCGGAAAAAATCCGGTTGGGCTTTCAGATCGAGTACGCTGGAATAACCGTCTTCCTTTACCAATACCTTCCATTTGCCATCGGGTTGTTTTTCAATCTGGAACAGGTTGAATTCCAAATAGGCGAAAAACGTTTTTTGCGTTTCCGTCCAACCTTTGTGATTGGCATAAATGATCGGGATCGCATGAATTTCAGTACCGTTCTCCTGCTTTAAGGCAATCTTTTGCGCAATATCCACACCATCTGGATTGTAGAGTACCCGTTCTGCCAAACCTGGCGGAACGATCAGATTTTGATACCCAATACCCTCAAAACCAATCAATTTATACGCCTGATCACTTTGCGTCGGGTTTAGCCTGGACCAGACGTGCGACAATTCATGGTACATGGTAATCCGGAAAGGAACGGTCTTTTTGCGGCCCAGTTCATCCGCCGGTATGATAATGCAATTATCCCGGGTGTACCAAACGCCGTCACCATAGTGCTTACCTTTTGTTTTGATCAGTTTCAGGGTATCCGGGAACAGATAGGGCGCTACCTCGGTGGAGGTTTGGTATACTTTCTTGATAATTCCTTCTACAAAAGAAGCCTCTTCTGCAGTGAAGCCTTCCACATCTGTTTTCAGGTATTGGATGTACTCCTGTAGCACTGTAGCCCGCGTTTTGCCCGGATCAATAGGTTGATGCATCTGGATCGACATCTCAGAGACATTTACCTTGTCAAAATATCCATCGTTGCGGTCTGTTGTAATGGCTTTTCCGGCGTTGATGCTATCTAAAAGCAGGCAGATTTTGCCGTTTGGGAATCGGATTTCTTTTACGGGCGCTACCTGAGCCTGGCAGGAAAATGACAGCAGCAGGCACGGGAAAAGGAGAATTTGTGTGCTTTTAAGCATGGTATTGTGTTTAAGGGCCGGTTATTGCGCAGCAATATAGGGTCTGGGCGGGAAAACCAGGAGAAAGATTGCCCCTCCCCCTGCCGGACTTTCGACGGAAAGACGGATTTCGTGCAGTGTGAGGATGCTTTGCACTAATGAAAGTCCCACTCCGGTACCTTTTACCCCCAGGTGGCGGGGACTTCTGAAAAAAGGTTCGAAAATGAGTTTTTGTTCATCTTCCGGTATACCCGGGCCATTGTCGCAAACCGCAACGCTATGTTCGCCATTTTCCCTGAACTGCACCTTTACTTTCACCTGCTGATCCGGCGAGTATTTGCAGGCATTGTTCATAAGGTTCAGCAATGCCGTAAGCAACAAAGCCTCGTTGGCGCGTACAGACAGGCTTTGATCGTTTTCAGGCATATCACCTAATTCTACCGTGGCCTTAAACCCCGGATGTCGTTTATGCAACTGTTGGCGCGCCTGCCAAAGCAATTCATCCAGCCGCACCTCTGCAAAGGGTATGCTGTTCGGATCGTTATAGATACGCGCCAATTGCAGCAGTTCTTCTTCCACCTCATGTAGTGAACTGACGTCGTCAAGCACGCTTTTTAGCACGTTTTGGTATGCGGAAGTATCCCGCTCCCGTTGTAAAGCGACCTCTACTTGTGCCCGAATCACCGTTAATGGGTTTCGCAGCTCATGTGAGACATTGGACAGAAACATCCTCTGCATCCGAAACGCCTGTTCAATCCTGTCGAGCAGACCATTGAAGGTTTCGGCTAGCCGGGCTATTTCATCCTGATTTGCACCGGGGTCTACCCGTTTACTTAAGTCAGCAGGTTGTATATGCGCAACTTCATCAACGATACTCAATACCGGCGCCAAAGCCCTTCCGGCGTAAAACCAACCCGCCAGACCTACCAGGAGCAAGCCTGCGAAAAAGCTGATGATCAATATATTGCGCAATTGTTGAATGGCTGTGGCATCGAAATACCCTTCTACCACCACCACATAAGTTGCTCCGCTTTGGGATGGCATTTTTTTGCCCAGAGCCAACAGGTTGTAATGGCTAAAATGAAGTTCCCCGGTTTGATAAATATCCTGTAAATCTTTCACGGAAACAGGCGGCGCATCCACATGAACTGCAAATACCCGCTCATAACTGTTATTGTAAATACTAATATTATCCTGATACTGGAGTATGCCATCATCAGGGGCCAGCCAATTATTGGAGAGCGGTTTTAATTCCGAGCTACTCCGCAAAGCTGCCTGTGCAGTCATTTCCACCTTGGATTCCAATCCCTGATAAAAGCTATAGGCTGTACTTTGACGATACACTATGTAAACCGCTAGCAGCACCCCCGCCAGAATACCGGCAGTGATCAAACCAAACAACAACGTTAATCGGGTGCGAATTTGCATAAACGAGTTCTCTTAGCCCCTTAGCTTCTCCACCACAGTCCAAACGCCGGTCGACGCTGGTTCAGCAATAACGGTTAGGTTAGGCATTCGGCTGAGTTCAAAATTTAGTTGAGGTTTTGGATCAACATAGTACACCGGTATATGGTGGGGGGCATAATGCATCAATCCGGCTGCCGGATATACCTGAAGTGAAGTGCCGACAATCAAAAAAACATCTGCTTCTGAAGCCAGATCGGCGGCGGTTTCCAGCATCGGCACGGCCTCACCAAACCAGACAATATGTGGCCGAAGTTGAGCGCCTTTTTCGCATAAATCTCCCATATTCAGGTCCTTGTCCCAGTTGTACACCAAATTTGGATGGCGCACAGACCGCACTTTCCGGAGTTCGCCATGCAGGTGTAACACTTTTGAACTCCCAGCTCTTTCATGCAGATCATCTACATTTTGTGTCACCACGTGTACCTCAAAATCACGCTCAAGATCTACCAATGCCCGGTGGCCATCGTTAGGCGACACATCAAGCAATTGCGCTCTTCGTTGATTATAAAATTCCAATACCAGTTTGGGGTTAGCTGCCCAACCCTCCGGCGTGGCTACGTCTTCAATCCGATGATTTTCCCAAAGACCATCACTGTCACGGAAGGTCTTGATGCCACTTTCTGCGCTGATGCCGGCGCCGGTAAGTACCACAATTTTTTGCTTCATGCCTCAAAGGTAAGTACTTCATCATTTCCTGAAAGAGGTGACGCTCTTTGCATTGTCAGGAGAGTTTTATTTCTTTGGCCCAAATAATGTCAAACCATGGATACAAACACTCGAAGAACATTTCTTAAAAATGTAGCCCTAGCCTGCACCGCCACCACCATTCCCACCACTATTCAGGAAATTTACCGTCCCGTCAAACACCTGGGTGTTCAGCTCTGGAGCGTTCGAGCCGACATGGAAAAGAATCCGGCTTCAACACTGGAAGCCATCGCTCGTATGGGCTATAAAGAAGTGGAGGGGTTTGGGTACAAAGACGGAAAAATGTTTGGGTTAAGCATTGAAGAATACCTCCGGGTGTTGCGAAACAATGGCTTGAAAATGCCATCCTCACACTGCGGATTTTCTTTAAATGACCTTAACGCATCCGGAACACTGTCAGATCGGGCAAAACAAGCCATTGACAGTGCTGTTAAAATGGGGCAGAAATACATTATATTCCCATGGATAGAGGCTGCTGAACGCCCGGAGGTAAAAAGGATTACCCAATTGGCTGCGGCTGCCGCTGAATATGCCCAAAAGGCCGGCATTCGGTTTGGGTATCACAACCATGATTTTGAGTTTATCCAAAAGGGTCCGGACGGACGGTTATTGATTGAATGGCTGCTGGAGGAAATAGACCCTAAACTCTTGTGCTTTGAAATGGATTTGTATTGGGTATGCTATGCCAATCACAAGCCTATCGATTGGTTCAAACGTTTCCCCGGGCGCTGGGAACTTTGTCATGCCAAAGACATGGCTAAAACAGAAGCAAGAGAAACGGTGGAATTTGGAGATGGATCCATTGACTTTGCTTCTATTTTCCGCCAAAGCAAGCTGGCTGGTTTGAAATACTATATTATTGAACTGGAACACTACAAAACCACCCCTATGCAAGGCGTTGGAAGGGCGCGCACCAACCTGGCTAATTTGAGTTGGTAGGCTAGTGGTGAAACAAACAAAGCCGCTTCCACCATACAGGCAGAAGCGGCTTTATTATTATGAACAAACCGTTTATCGCATCAGGGTAACATCGCCTTTGAACAGCTTAGTCTCACCGTCGATAAACTCAACTTCTACATACCATACATAAACCCCCAACTGACCTTTGTCGCCGCGTACGGAGCCATCCCATGCCTGGGCGCCATCTCCATTTACCGGAACATATTCATCCAGGTAGAATACCTGATTACCCCAGCGGTCGTAGATGGCAAATTTCTTGACTTTGGCCACATCAATGCCCACAAATACACCCAGATTAAAGTTCAGGTCGCTATCCGGGTTGAAGATATTTGGCACATAAATCTGGCGAAGTTTTTCCACTACAACCAGTACTTCATCACGTGCAATACAACCATTGTTGTCTACTACCGTGATGGTATGGCGATAAGAATCAAATGGGAGATAGGTAAAGGTTTCACAGAAAGTAGTGGCCAGAGGATCGCATCCCGGAGCATAGTTCCAGGTTACGGATTGGATACCGATGGTGCTGGAAATCTGGGCAGTTACGGTAGCTTCTTCACCCAGACTAACTTCGACGTTAGGCCCGAGTTCTACCTGCAATTGACCGGCATCAGCTATGATGATGGTGGTATCAAGCTGACAACCATTTGCGTCCTCAAGCGCCAGCGTGTATTCGCCTGCGCCAAGACCCGTGTACTGGTTGATCACTCCGGATGCATCGCTCAATGTAAAGAAGAAGGGCTGAGTACCTCCAATGACTCCATTTACATTAATGGCTCCATTCACATCTCCAAAGCAACGAATGTTACGAACATCCACATCAAAGCCGGAAGGAACGGCCGGATCTATAAGTACATCTACCTGTTCGGTAGCGGTACAACCATTGATATTGTTGGTAACGAGCAACTCATACGTGCCTGCCCGATTTACCAATGGATTCAGGGTGTTAGCGCCAGATAAAATATTTCCATTGTTAACCGCAGACCATTGATAACTGAAGTTCGGGCCAACCGATGTGCCATTGCCATTGATGGTTACTTCCTGGGTATTGCAATCAATTTGCTGATTAGCAACTGCCACAATGGTTGGCGCCTGGAAGTCAGTTAACACATTCACCGTAATAGGTCTTATACAACCGTTGGGTGCTATAATCGTAAAGGTGTAGACACCTGCCTGGGTTACATTAACCGTTTCAGTGGTCTGGGTTCCAATGCCAGGACCCGTCCAGGTAAAGGTTGAGCCAGCAGGGGAAATCACCTGGCCGCTGATAACACTTGCTCCCCCATTCAGGCAGTTAAGCGTAGTACCTTCTGCGGCGCCCTGGGGTACATTTTCATCCTCCTCCACAATCGTGCTGGCAGTTGAGGTACATCCATTAGGTCCGGTTACCGTTACGGCGTACAAGCCGGCAACATCAACCTGCAAGGTTTGATTGTTGTTGTTACCCGGGTTTACATCCGGGCCTTCCCAGTTGAAGGTTGAATTGTTGGCATTGCTGGTAACGGTTACAGTTGAAATTGGATCTGCACAGGTGATAATTTCAGCAGTAGCGGCAATAGCTGGCGCTTGTGTATCCAGCGACACCTGAACGGCATCCGTTGCAGAACACCCGGTTACTGAGTTCGTAACCGTCAAAGAATATAGGCCATTCTGAAGCACCGTAGGCATTTCACTTGTGGAGTTGCCTCCATTGATACCAGGGCCTGCCCAGAGGTAAACCAGTGTGCCGGAAGGTGTAGAGGAACCGGATCCATCCAATACTGCAGATGTAATGGCACAGGTGATGATTTGATCAAGACCGGCATTGGCAGTTGGCAGGTTTTGATCCGCCGTAACCAATGCTGCATCAGAGCTGGAGCATCCGTTTGCCGTGCTGGTAATCACCAGTGTATAGGTGCCTGGAACGAGAACTGTTGGGTTAGGCACGGTTTGATTGGCAGGTGTAATACCCGGGCCACTCCACTGATAACTAAAGGTTGGGCCTGAGGAGCTACCGGTTGAGCTGAGCGTTACTCCGGTTGATGCGTTGGCGCAGGTAAGAAGCAAATCTGAGCCGGCAGCAACTATGGGTGGAAGAACATCCTCTCCTACATCCACTGCATCAATACTGGTACAACCATTGACGCCATTCGTAACGGTAAGGATATAAGCACCAGGTGCATTCACCGTTGGAGTAGTGGTTGTTGATCCACTTACAATACCCGGGCCACTCCATGCATAACTGATATTCGGGCCGGAAGCTGACTGACCGGCATTCAGTTGAGTGGAGGTGGTGGCACAAGTCAGGGTGGCATCCGGACCTGCTGCTGCTACTGGTGCTGTTTGGTTGAGACCAACCACCACTACGTCAACGGCGGTACAGAAGTTTTGTGTATTGGTTACGGTTACTGTGTAGGTACCAGAAGCATTTACCGTAGGTGATTGCAGGTTGAAGTTGGTACCGTTAATACCCGGGCCTTCCCAAACATAGGTAATTTGTGGTCCGGTGCTACTCAAAGAACCGTCGAGTACATCTGTCAGTTGGGCGCAAGTAATCAATCCATCCGCACCGGCAGATGCGGTAGGATTTACATTATCCTGGGTAACGACTACCTGGTCGGCAGCCGAACAACCGTTATCTGTATCCGTTACCACCAGGTTATAGGTACCTGGCTGGTTGATGTTTGGATTTTGATCATTCTGATTGCCGGCGTTGATGGCCGGACCTGTCCATGCGTAAACAATGGTTGGGCTAACACCGGATAAGCTGCCATCCAGGTCAGTATTTGTCAGCTGGCAGTTCAGGATAATGTCCAGACCGGCGCTAGCAGCCGGCACTACGGTGTTTTCATCCACCACTACCGTATCACGGGAAATACAACTGTTGATGGTATTCGTGATGGCAACGATATAGGTACCTGGCAGCGTTACCACTGGAGCAGGCTGATTTTGGTTGCCTGCATTGATACCTGGGCCATTCCACAAAATTTGGAAGTTAGCACCATTATCTGAGGCTGAACCATCCAACACAGCAGAAGTATTGGCACAGGTAATCAGGCCATCATTTCCGGCAAGTGCTGTTGGGTAAACAGCATTGGTATTCACATCCATATCGTTGGTAGCAGTACAACCATTCACGGTATTGGTTACAACGAGGGTATAAGTACCTGGTGCATTAACCGTAGGCGTAGCCAGATTTGCATTGGCAGGTGTAATACCAGGTCCGGTCCATGCATATGTAAAGTTAGGGCCGGTGGAGGAGTTTCCGCCAATGCTGGTAGTTAACACCACACAGTCAATAACGTCGTCTGTTCCAGCGTCTGCAACGGGAGGAGCCTGATCAGAAGTAACCGTTACCTGAGCAGTTGACGTACAGGTATTATCGGTATTGGTCACCACAAGCAGGTAGTTGCCAGGAGCGTTGTTTATCACCGGGTTTACCAGATTTTCGTTGGCCGGGTTGATGCCCGGGCCACTCCAAAGCAGTGTGTAAATAGAGCCTATGCTGCTGGCAGAAGCATCCAGGGTATCTGTGGCTGCATTGAAGCAGTTCAGGATAAGTGGGTTTCCGGCGTCTGCATTAGGAGAAATGGTATCAATCAGGATCACCACAACATCTGTATTCGCACAGCTGTTGAGGGAATTGGTTACAGTAAGATTGTAGGTACCAGGTTGGTTCAATCCGGATGGGCTTTGTGCGTTGATGTTCCCTGCGTTGATGCCCGGGCCGCTCCAGGTGTAGGTAATATTCGCACCGGAGGTTGATCCGGAAGCATCGATACTCACTGTGGTAACTGAGCAGTTCAACACCTGGTCTGGTCCGCCTGCCGCTGTAGGCACGTTGGCATCCTGTGTCACAATAGCCTGATCCGTTGCTGTACATCCATTTATTGGATCTGTTGTAGTCAGGATATATGTACCCGGCTGCGTTACGGTTGGATTTGGCAATGTTTCGTTATTAGCGCCAATACCGGGCCCGGTCCACAAATAAGTAATGTTAGCCGGGCTTCCGGAACCATTTAGTGTTACACCACCCGGATTGGTACAGGTAAGCTGGTCGTCAGTACCGGCATTTGCGGTTGGGTTCACTGTATTAATATCTACCACCACCTGATCCGTAGACGTGCAACCGTTGGAAGTATTGGTAATCAACAGATCGTATGTACCATTCTGGTCTACCACCGGGTTGTAGCTGTTCATATTGGAGCCGTTGATACCCGGACCTGTCCAGCTGGCAGTGAAGTTGGCACCCTGGCTTGAGCCTGCGCCAATGAGGGTTACGCTTGGCTCTGCACAGGTAATTATAGAGTCTGCTCCGGCTGCTGCTGTAGGTAAAGCCTGATTGACTGCAACAACTACGGTGTCGTTTTGCAAACAGCCATTCTGCGTGTTCAACACCGTTAAGATATAAGTTCCTCCTTCGTTAACGCTCGGTTGGGCAAGGTTGGAATTAAAGTTATTGGGTCCAACCCAGGAGAACGAAATGGGCTGTCCGCCACCGTCACCACTACCTTGCAGATTGGTATTGGGCAGTGTACAGGTGAGGGTTTGATCCGGCCCGGCCGAAACGGCAGGGATCGCAGTATTTTGATCAACAATAGCAGTAGCCGTATTAGTACACCCGTTTACCGTATTGGTTACTGTAACATTATACGTTCCGCTCAGGGTAACATTTGGATCCTCCAGCGACTGATTGGCCGGAGTAATTCCCGGGCCCGTCCAGATCCAGGTTGGAGTAGGCACATTCGTGGCACCATCAATGGTAACATTGTTTTGTGCGCAAGTAATGATGCCACCACCCGCTGCTGCCGAAGGAGGCGTAAGGTCTCCATTGACGGTTACCGTTGCTGTGGAAGTACACCCATTTACCGGGTTTCTAACCGTTACCACGTAAACGCCTGGAGCATTAACCGTTGGGTTTTGCAGGAACTGGTTGGCTGGTGTAATTCCGGGACCAGTCCAGGTATAACTTACACCACCGGTTGGGGAAGTACTATTTAGTGTAACCTGGGAGTTGATACAATTGATATTCCCTCCAGTGGCCGTTGCGCCTGGTGGGATCGTATTTCCTGTTACTACAACAGAGGCCGTATCTCTGCATTGGACACCACCTGCAGTTTGAGTAATGACCAGGTAATATGTACCGGTTAGTGTGGCATTATAAGTGGTTTGGCCACCTACAAAATTCCAGTTTACATTTTGCCAGGCATAGGTTGCCTGACCCAGAGGAGTTGATCCGGTACTGGTTAGTAAAACTCCGGAACTGTTACAATCAATGGGATTTGCTGGTGGAGGAATCACCGCCACCGGATCCATCACAACCAAAGAGAACGTTACCAGAGAGTCGCATTGATTAAACGATTCGAGCACAACTGCATGGTTCCCGGGATCACAAAATTGCTCTCCACCTACCGTTATACATTCCCCTATGCACACATACTTGATACCAAGATTGGTTGGGGGGATCTGTTTTATGGTAATGGTTTGCCTCACCGAACTGTCACAACCCAAATAGGATTGATATGGCGTTGAAGTCAGCGTGTACACCCCTGGAGAATTAAGCATGGTGTACGGTTCTTCATCCCAGCTAAAAGGGGTATCCTCAATACAAACCGTTATTGGAGGTCGTACGGTGATCGGAATAGGTTGATTGACAACAGGAAGACAAAAGACTCCTGAGGCAGGATTACACGCATTATCCGCTTGAACACAGACATTACCCCCTGAATTACCGAAAGTAATGGTTACCATTGTACCTTCCGGAGCATCTACATTGAGCGAAGCGCCAAAACCATTGATGGAAGACCCAGCAGGCGCCGTCCATAGATAACTACCCGCAAAAGACACATCAGGAATGGTATATACGGCCGTAGCGCCAGGGCAAACCACTGCAGGACCTTGAGGTTGCTGGGCATTCCCGGGAGGATCAGGAGTAATGGAACCCTGTGTAATGTCAATTTCAAAATTACAAACGTCGCCACTCCAGCCGTCCAACATCAAAAAATAGGTTTCGCCTGGTGTAAAGCCATCATAGAACAGTACGAGTGGATTGTTACCTCCACCAGGAGAACCAGGGTTACAGGTAATCGCGTCCGCGTCAGAGCAATCATCAAAAAAGGCAGATTGCAAACCATCTCCGTTCTGGCAATTGCTTGGAATAATGGTAATTTCAATGGTTGAACTACCTGCCGTAAAGCCAAACCATTGGTCATTGTGAATGGCAATCTGGCCACAAACCGTATTACCTCCGGAAGGGGTACCGTTGTTGATGCCCATATAGCCATCAAAATCACAATAAACACAAGAAGCCTGACAGTTTTCCGCACCTGGAGGTGGAGGGGTTGGACATGGGGGATTCACCTGGCCGAAAATATGCCCGGAGAGAAGCAATATAACAGCCAATGGAGCTAGTAGCTTTCTAATCATGAAAAATCCGCATTAGTTACGTTAAGAGTGGAGAATTTCAACTGGGGATAGATGCACAAAACGAATCAAACGCTTCCTTAGAAAAAAAGGAAATTTGATTTTTTTAACATCATTCCGGCAAAAAGGTTGAACATCACTTGTTTGGAGCGCGTGAAGATATGCAGTCTTTTAATTTGTAGACAGATATTAACGCATGAACTTATTAGGGAGCCTGGCTCAACACCTTAATCTTTACTCCAGGACGGGTCAATATTGCTCCTGATCATTAGGAAAATCTGTGCTTTTTACATCGGCAATATATTTCCGGGTAGCATCACCGATCAGGTCAAACAACTCCAAATACCTGCGCAAAAACCTTGGTTTGAACTCCTTGGTGATACCCAGCATATCCTGTGTTACCAGCACCTGCCCATCACAATCCTTGCCTGCCCCAATGCCAATTGTTGGAATATCAATACTTTGAGAAACCTCTTTGGCCAGGGAGGCCGGAATTTTCTCCAGCACCAGCGAGAAACATCCCAAATTGTCTAAAAGCCTGGCATCATCCTTAAGCTTTTGTGCTTCTGCTTCTTCTTTAGCCCTTACCGTGTAGGTGCCAAACTTGTAAATACTCTGAGGCGTAAGCCCAAGATGCCCCATAACCGGAATTCCTGCCCGCAATATCCTTTGAATACTATCTACTACTTCTTCTCCTCCTTCCAGCTTTACGGCATGGGCTCCGGATTCCTTCATGATTCGAATGGCACTGGATAGCGCAATTTCTGAATTGGACTGATAACTGCCGAATGGCAAATCCACGACGACCATGGAACGATTCACTGCACGTACTACTGACTGAGCATGATAAATCATTTGATCCAGCGTAATAGGCAACGTAGTTTCATGCCCTGCCATCACGTTTGATGCGGAATCTCCTACCAGCAGGATATCGACGCCCGCTTCATCAAGTATACAGGCAGTTGAGTAATCATAGGCTGTTAACATGGCAATTTTCTCGCCACGGTTTTTCATAGCCTGAATACTGTGTGTAGTGACGCGCTTGATTTCACCAGTTGCTTTAGACATAGGTACAGAGCTTTCTTTATGTTTAAAGCCCGAAAGGTAAGCGCTACAAACAAAAAAGCCGCATCACATTTGATGCGGCCGCTAAACAACAAATTATATTCCCATGAACATTTACAAGCATGAAGCAGACCCCCGGGTGAAAGGATCTCATCAGAAGCAGGAAATGAAAGCGGGAAGAGAATTCCTAAAAACTGAACGGCACTTTTCAGGTTTAGCAAGTCCTACCAAAAAAGATAGGACTTGCTCTCTCACCTGAATTTGTATAATCCCATGAACATATCTCTGGGCGGCAATACTTTTACTACCACCGTTCACGATACAAATATGACAGTGGTATCTGTCTCAAAACAATTACAAATTTTAATAATTGTGAAAATTAAATATAAATAAATAAATCTCAATATATTAATAATCAATATTTTATATTTATATTTTGTGCAAAAATAATCTTATTAATCTTTCAAAAACCTTCCATTAAAACCGCCTTAGAACCTCTAGCCAGTTCCTTTTAGCACAAAAAAGTGCGTCGGGCCACCATACGGCAACCCGACGCACAAGCATGGGAGAATATTTGCTGTAAAATCAGTTAATAAAACCCAATGTATCGGTAACTGAACTCAAATTCATGGAGTCAACCGTGAGCGCATTGATACGAATGTTCTCGGCAATGGTTCTGTTTTTGGCGGTGAATACACCAAAACCTTCGGAGATATTCGTGTAATTCGGGAAAATTTCAGCGCCAGTCAGACCAGAATTGGCCTCAAGCGTTTCCAGAAATTCTTTGATTTCTCTTCCACCTCCATCAATGATGATATCGCAACCGGCAAACTGCCGATAACGGTTAGGCGCCGGACGTTGCAGGTTTTGCGCTAAAAAGTTGTAAAAACTTTTGCCGGTTATGCCCGTACCTACGTCATACAATCCTCCCTGTGCAGGCCCATCTTCACGCTCCAAATTTTTAACAGGATTCCAGTCCAGGGTGATGACTTGTGCCAATGTCCCGTTCAGGTTCCGTTCATTAATCCGGATCCGGAAACTCAGGTTAAAATAATAAGCATTCTCATCGGTGCGCCACCGAAAAGGCGTTGCTACAGATCCAGCAAAAGAAATATTGGGAACAGGATCACCTAAAAAAGGCTTGATAAGCGTAAAGGTGCCGGGAATGATGGTTTGAGCAGTAATGTCTTCCTTGCCGTCATTTCGCTTAATCACCAGACGATAAGCTTTGCCGGTTTGCAAGTTGAAACTTCCGTTCTGCTTGAATTTGTACAACCAGTTTGGAGAGCCGGCAAAAATACCTTCTGTGCGGGGATACCCCTCCAAAACACCATCCACCCGCTGTAGCTGTACCTTGGCATTTGCATTGCCAACCTGCTCCAGCCAAACAACTATGGCACTCGCAGGATAATACAGGGAATCAACAATCTGGGCGATCTCCAATGAATTGCGCTCCGGATCCAGAAACGCTTTTTCAACACGGATATAATGGGCTGTATCCTGAGGAGAAAGGATACCGTAAACCACCGGAATTTCTTTCCAGGGCGCTGTTACCTCAAAATCGTTCGAACAAGATGCCAGCCAAAAGCCCGTAGCCAGCAGAAGCAATAGTTTTTTCATGAATGGTAGATAACAAAGATCACAGGATAACACATGCCATCCCTCGCAACTGCAAAGATACGAGCTTTGCCGACAGTTTGCCCAAAAAGGCTTGCCAATGGGCGACGATTTCAGGATTTCAACACCATACTTTCCCAAGGCCTCAACTCCAGCGTGCTTCCTCCCGGAATGGCCGATTGAACCTTTTGTGCGCTTAGATTACAATGTGCTGACCAACGCCCGCCCGCCTGATCAAAATCAATGCGCCAAAAGTCTGGCTGAATCTCTTTGACTCTCGTAATCCGGCTTCCGCGCAACCAAAGAGCATCTGAAAGCTCCACTTTTACGTCGTCCGGATAGTTATCCATTTGATCTGATGAAAAGAGGGCATTCCCCATTAATACATTGATTGTCAACAGGGTTTGTTGTTGATCCGGGGTTAATTGTTGCTGATCCTGGCGCAAGATAAAAACATCAGGATCGTTATGAAAAACCCGTCCGTTTAGCGGAAAACGAGCAAGGGTACTGTGCAGACTAGCGAGGGTGTCTACCCGTTCGCGGTGGCGCAAAAATGCAAGCATCGGGTGTGTCCATTTCATGTGTACATCGCCGCCAATCCTGCAATAATCTGCCACACCAAACGCGGATCCCAAAGGTACTCCACAGGCAAGCATCCGCTTCTGACCCATCAGTTGCCGTAAAAACATCATAACCTCCCACATCACCCCGCCACGGGTTTTGCCCGGTGGTGGCGCCAACGCTGCAGCAAATAGAAAATCAAGTTTTAATAATTCGAATCCCCACTGATCCAGCACCCGGTGAAAAACACCGCTAAGGTATTCCCGGACGCCATCCTGATAAAAGTCCAGTGCAAAAAACCATCCTCCCCATAAGGGGTTCCAACCTGCTCTCAGCGGCTTCCCTTGCTTATCCTTTAGCAACCATTCGGGGTTCCTTCGTACCAGCTCGGAGTTGGCAGCTGCCACAAATGGCGATAGCCAAAGCCCGGGCGTTAGCCCACGGGCTTTAATCTTTCCCGCCAGTGTTCCCATGCCTGCAGGAAATGAAGCCCCAGCTTTCATCCAGTCGCCTACAGCAGATTGCCAACCATCGTCTATTTGAAAAACAGCCGGCTCATGAGGCGCCGACTCATTTTTCCAGTTGGAAAACGACTCCAGGTTTTCCAGCATGACCGATTCAGAAATTTGATTCAAATACCGGTACCAACTGGTCCAGCCAATGACCGGAGGCGCCTTGGGAGGCAGCCACTCACCAGCCTGTAGCCAGGCATCATATACCTTTTGTATAGCACCCTCCCCTATCCAGACATCAAGCGCCGGGAAGGAATGTTTCAAGGATACCCCATCCAGATCTTTCCGAATGGTCAGTATGGCACTTTTCACATCATACAAGAATAGCGTAAACCCTGTTCGCTCATTCACTGAACCTACCAGCCAGCCATGATCAAGCGCCGGATCCTTTTCTATATAGGTGTATGTCCAGGAGTGTAGCCGCCCTTTTCCCCGGGGTATGTTGGCAATCCATTCATCCCCATACAACCCCATGTACCTGCGGGCAATACTGCGAAGACGAGGAATCTCTCCTTTTACAGATATCATTTGGGTTTCGCTCCAGGACTGATAACCATTGGCTAAAAAACGTGCTCCAAGTGGAAGTGGCAGATGGAATTGCAACTCCAGGCGATCCACCCTTACTTCCTGCTTGGGATGCAGAAATACCGTTATCCGGGAAGACCCGGCATCCTCCCTTTGCTTAAAATCCACATAGATTTCATTAAAGGTGTTTGCACGGTTGGGATGCAACGCCATGGTCTTGCCTTCAATCGTTAGTATGGCTTCTCTAAATTGCATGCTTCTGATTTTGAACAAAGGTAAAGCACCAAACGAATCACTCATTGAATCACCTTCTTTCTATCTTTGGCCATCCAATAATTCAGCCTATGCGTTTTTTAATTGCCGTTTTGATGAGTTGCCTTTTGCAGTCATTATTGCCTGCACAGGTTTTTATGCGTCCTTTTGAAAATGCAGCAGGTATGGCCATGGGGGGCGCTACCGTTGCTCTTCCCGTATTGTCTGCCGGGATCGCCAATGAAGGGCAGCTCGGATTGGGGGAACGGCTCGGCTTTTATGGCGGGAGCGCCTTGCCTTATGGGCTGGAAGGCTGGCAAAGCGTTCATATCCAGGGCATGGCCGGGATTGGCAAATTTGGAGGCGCCGGACTAACCATCGACCATTCCGGCACAGAGTTGTATAGAGAGCAACGGTTCAGACTGGCCTATGGCCGTCGGTTAGCAGAAACCTTTTATCTGGGCGGCAGCGCTGATGTTCTTCGGGCCTCAGCACAGGAATATGGCTCTATAACCATGGCTACTTTTGGATTGAGTATTCTGGCAAGGGCACTACCTAAAGTTTGGATAGGCGCCCGTGTTCAAAATCCTTTACAACAAAAAATCGGGGAAGATCTGGTACCAACGGTGTTGAAAATTGGAGCAGTGTGGAAGGCTTCGGAATTGTTTTTACTCAGTTTTGAGACCGAAAAAGACCTCGAACGAAAGGCCATGATCAAAGCAGGCCTGGAATATCAACCTGTTCCCTTACTGGTAATTCGTGCCGGAATGCGTAGCAACGAAATTACCCGTATGGCCTTTGGCGCCGGTATGCGCCTGAAAAACAAACTGGCCATCGATCTGGCTTCAGAATGGCATCCAAGCCTTGGACTTACTCCGGCAGCCATGATTTCATGGAGAATGTGATGGTTTATGGGGTTTATGTAGCGGCGGGTTTAGCCGCCGAGGGTTTATGGGGTTTATGATTATTCAAATGCGGCCATTTTGGCTTGGCATTTATCCAGTTCATGTTGAACATAAATACTCGGCAATTCATTGATTTTTAAGGCAGACTGAAGATCGGCCTCGTCTGATGGGTGTTTGGGGAGCAACTGTTTCATACGCCTCAGATTACGCAATGCCTGTCCCCAAACGCGAGCTTCCACAAAGGATTCATATTCCCTTTGACTGATTTTAAATTCACGTATGAGGGTTTGATTGGCATTCACGATACGGGTAGAAATCAAATCAGCCTTATCCTGAATTCGTTCTGGTTTAACGCGCCATTTTTGGGTTACGGAATCCTGCGACAACCGGCGATTCAACGATTGATACCCAATTAACGAATCCTCTGCCAGTCGGTAATGTTTAAGTGCCTGAGCGTATTGGTTAACCAACATCAGCGAGTCAGCCAAAGAAAAATTATTGTCGACCACTGTATAGGACTGATGAAACTGTTTTACGATGTCATATTCAGCACAAACATCCTGATGTGGTTTAGAGTTTTCCAGAATCCAGGTGCGCCGCGGGTGGGCGATCAGATCTTCATAGGCATGATCTGCAGCATTATATAGTTCATTATGCACATAAAACTCTGCCTGCTGCAGCTGATTTCTGGCATTTTCCACGTATTCATTAATGAACCAAACACCAAAAGCGAGACTGACCAATAGCGAGAGGAAGGAAGTTGCCGCCACCGTTCGGGCCATCTTGCGCTGTCGGCGGGTGGTAGTCAGCTCTGCTTCAACGGCTTCCCTGCGCCTGGCTTCATCCGCCAATTGTTTTAAATATTCAGCCTTTTCCCGGTCTGATTGCTCTTTATCGCGGCGTGCATTCCTGGATTCTATGATGGCCGGCAACAACGTGTCGTGGCTGATCTCATAATAAAAATCATCCAGGCGAGGCTCCTTACGCAGCAGCCTGCTTTTATCCACCAGCGTATCCAGAAAATCCGGTGAAATATGATATTCGCTGATCAGGGTGTCGTCCACAACTGAATTACGGCGATTACCGGGCGTAATCAGGCTTTCTTCAATCAATCTGCGTGCAGTATCCCGGAGTTCTTCAGGAGGTAAGGAGGTCAAATGCTCATCCAGTCCGGTAATGATTACTCCCAACTGTTTTTTTAATGCCAAACGATCCACCAAAGCTTTGGGGAATTGTTGCAATTGGTTCTGGTAAAAATTTCGAATGGAATTCCGGAGACCTTCTTTGCCTTCGTAGAACGGGCTGTCTACCAGGAAATTGATCTCCTTATGGTAATCTATGATCCGTTCCTCTATATCCTGACAAACAATCTGCAGGTTAACCGCCTCAATTTCATCCTTTTTATCCGTTGGACCGTTGGCATAATTATCGTGTCCGGATAAAAAATCAAGCATCTCATCCAGGGCCTCCGGAGCATAAAGAAAATTGGGACTGGCATAGGCTCCCTGTTCATGAGCAGGATTCACAATAGCCACCCGGGCTTTTTCACGATCCAATGGCAACAATTCGTAACGGTTGCGCAGAATGCCCGGAATCCCCTTGCTCACACGGTCAATAAAGTGAAGAAAATCAGATCGGATACTGAGCACAATCCGTACGTTGGGCTGTTGCTCCCACCATTGCATGGTTTCCACATCAATCTTTCCATACTCAAATTCTTCCAATAGTGTAGCCCGCAAGGTCTCAGGCATGGTTTCATTGGCCAGATCAGCCAATTCATGGAAGAATTGCCTGCGACTTTCATCAGCGTGCGAGAGGGTAAATGCTTCTTCAAACTGATCGAATACCAGTACCGGAGTAGCCGGCAACCCATTCAGGTCGAACTCCAGCCGCTTCATTTTCTCCCAAAGTGTCTGCGTAACCTCAGGCCGGGCTCCTGTTTGATCCACACCACCAATCTGAGGGTTCTTATCCAGCATTTCTCTGATGCTGGTCAGGATGGAACGGTCGCTGCGTTCTGTACGCAAAAATATCGGCACAAAGTCCTGCCGTTCCAGTTCAGGGGCGCACCCGGCCTGTAGGAGGGAGGTTTTTCCCATCCCTGATTTGGAGAACAATACCACCAGACGCTCGCGCATGATCAAATTACTGAGCCGAACAATATCCTCCTGACGGCCATGAAACACAGCACTTTGACTGCGTTCAAAGGGGCGCAGGCCGGGATATCGACGAGGTAATTGATTGGCTGAGTTGCTCATGGCAAAACGTACACCTGATTTTCGCCGTGCAAGGTCGGAAAAATTACCAGAAAAAAAATCACCGGACGCAAGTTGCTGCGCCCGGTGCCAAACCAAACCCTTACTGTGTCTCTATATGAAAAGTTGAATCATGGCAAATCCGGGATTCCCGAGTGAGGCTGTCTCGAATGTCGCATTTTTGTTTTACCGCAGAGGCGGAGAGACGAAGAGAGCTTGATAACCAATTGTTTATACCTCTGTGTCTCTCCGCCTCTGCGGTAAAAATTACTTTTGAGACAACCTAGGGATAAGTAGCGGTGTTTATTTGTCAGCCTTAAGCGAGTCGGTAATAGCGTTTTAACTGCTCCAGAAACAATTCTTTCTGGCCAATGGAAATAGCAAGGGTGATCCCGTTCGGGAGCGATACCTGTCCGCCCTTGCCGCGGGTGTATTTTTTCAGATGTTTCAAATGAATGGTATGAGACCTGTGGATACGAACAAAGGCAATGTCCGGAAGCATTTTTTCCACCTCCCGAAGTGTTTTGCATACCAGCACCTGACGTTTGTCTTTAAAATGAATGGCTGTATAGTTGCCGCTGGCTTCCAGATAAAGAATGTGTTTAATTTTTTCAAAACAAATTCCTTCCATCGTTGGCAGCGCAATCTTACCGGCCCCTTCAGTGGCAAAAGATTCCGGAGTTACTTTCATAGATAAAGTGCGGGGAAGCGCTGCATTAGGCGCAGGTGATTCCGGCAAACGGCGAATGGCGATGGCGTTCAACATAACAATGACATTTTGATCTGGTAAAACAACGTTGCTGCATTTCAGCATCTTTCCTTCAACAAGGATGACACAAAGGTGAAAGCGTTCTCCCGGCGCCACAACTCAATTATTCAAATAAGTCAGGTTTCAGAACCTGCTTTTACATTTGGTAATATGATAAATAGGTGACAATTTTGCTGCTGATACCAACAAATCAGCCATGTCCAGAACGCCCTCCGACAAACTTCACCGACTCATACGGGCGCTGACACCGATGGAGAAGCGCTATTTCAGGGTATATATCAAAGGCAAACATGGACTGGATGCCAAGTATGTACAACTGTTTGAGGCCATGGACACAACCGGGCCATTTGATGAGGAAAAATGGCGCAGGAAAATTTACCAAACAGAAGTGGTGGAGGGCAAAAAATTCACCGAACTAAAGGCCTATCTCTACGAACTGATCCTCAAATCATTGCAGCAGTTTGACGAGTTGAACAGTGTGCAATACCGGCTCAACCATCTGTTGCAGAGCATTTCCGTACTGTTCAAACGAGGGCATTATGAAGATTGCCGGGAATTGTTGATCAGGGCCAGAAAGCTCGCTGTTCAATATGAACACTTTCTGTATCAGACAGAAATTATCCGGTGGGAAAAACAGCTGGCTTATACCCGGATGGATATTGATTTTTTGCATAAACACCTGGAGCAGCTGCAAGGCGAAGAACTTCGGGCATTGGAACAAATGGAAAACGCTTCAGAATACCGGCGTGCATTTTTTCAGGTATATGCCGCCATCAAAAAAGATCCGCTTCAACGGGGCCCCGACCGGCTTGCTCAACTCCGGGAATTGATTGCTCAGCAAATATTTTCCTCACCGGATGCAGCCATTTCACATACTGCCAGAGTATTGTACTACCGAACCCTGAGCCTGTATTACCACACCACCCTGGATCAGGAAAAATTCTATGAAACCGGTAAAACCCTGATCGCAATCCAGGAATCAAAACCTCATTTTTTAAAGGAAAATCTGTCGGATTACATCGCTGCCCTCAGCAACCAAATACTGGCTTGCGGCTTGCTCCGGCGATATGCAGAAGTGAGTGAGTCCTTGAAAAAAATCAATGATTTACAGGCTATTACAGAAGACGACCGGCGCAAGATCCACCGTCAATATTTCAGTGGTTTCTTTGCTTTATGTACCTATACCGGAGCATTTGAGGATGCCAGAAGAGAAATGGAGCGGTGCCTGAAAGAAGCAGAACAATTTGACCCGCATGAATACGAAACCGGAAGTTTCTACCTGCAATTTGTGCCGATTTGTATTGGCTGCAATGATTATGGTGCAGCCTTGGATCACCTGAATCATTGGCTGGCACATCGCCGTACGGTGGGCAGGGAAGACCTTCAAAGCCTGGCCAGGATCCTTCAATTGATCTTACATTATGAACTGGGGAATTTTCTGCTGCTGGATTCACAGTTGCGTACCGCCACCCGTTTTTTGAAAAGAAAAAACCGCCTCCATGAACTGGAACGGCGGTTTATGCAAGGCATTTCAGAAGCTATCCGGTTGCCTGATATAAAAAGCCAGAGAGCGGTGTTTGCTCGCGTAAAGAATGATCTTCTGCCAAAAGCAAACGAACCGGAGACCAGAGCCCTCTTACAAACTTTTGACCTCCTGGCTTGGCTGGACGGCAAGGCAGGAGGTCAATCGTTTGCGGAAGTGGTTCGCAGGAAATACGAAACAGAATCAATCATTAGTTCCCACCGTTGAACCCAGCCAAAGAATCTGCTTGGGTACGGGTGTCGATCATGGTCCAGCGAACTGTGTAAGATCGGCGACGGCCTACCACTTCCTTACCGCCTTTAAGGGCCTGCATTTCGTTTTTCTCCAAAGAGGTAACGATACTTTGCACCTTAAGATCGTCGAGTTTGAGTTTATCCTTTGCCATACGCGATAGAATTGAAAGATGATTTGGAGACTTAATCCTTTTTATGGAATAAAGTTACGCACACAGTCAAAGGGTCGGTTGGACAAATATTCGGAATAGTCAGGATTCAGAATAAAAGATCTGACGGGGGCGATTGGTGATTTTTCGTTCTTAGTCTTAGTGACGGGCAGTCATCCCGTCACTAAGACTAAGAACGAAAAATCACCTTCTCATCATCAATTGAGCATAAGTCTTATACCCGGGTTGCAGCGGACTGGCAATAACAAACAATTGTGCCGGGGCAGTGGTAGTGATTTCAAAATCTTCCTGTTCCGAAATTTGAATAAAATCGCTGGCTTGCGCTGCTTGTCCGTCAAACACTACCGTGCCATCCAAAACATACACGGAATAAATTTTTCCATTTTCTACCGGCTGGCGGAATGTACCCGCAGCCAAATCCAAACGGAACACCTCAATGCCCGGAGCGTCCATCCAAAATGAGCTGCCCGAACCGGCCAGTGTTGTGATATTGGCTATCCCATCTTCCCGTTGAGGAAATTCTGCCGCTTTATAATCGTCGTAGCTGGCTGGTTTAGACATAGTTTCCTCCAGATTCGGATCAAACCAGATCTGGAAAATTTCACTACCCTGACTCATATATTCCGAGTGACTAATGCCGTTTCCAGCCCGGATGATTTGTACATCCCCGGCAGAGAGGGGACGCCACTCCTTCAGTTTGGTGTCAAAATGCCTGATCTCGCCTTTCAGCACAAAAGAACAAATCTCAAAGCCCTGGTGCGGATGCAATCCAATGGTACTGTTCACCACCGCCCGGGCATGCGCCCAGTAAAACAAATTGGAATAAGGCCGTATACTGGAATGATCCTGCGGAAAACCGATGGGTTTGTTTTCCACGATTTCTCCGCCGTTAAAAGCGCCGGAACCCTGTTGGGATTTGGGTGTGATGCGAATCATGGAATAATGTGGGGAATGGGGTTAATGTGGGGAATGTGGTTTGATGTAACGGCGGGTTTAGCCGCCGCATTGAGTGGTTTGAGGGGTTTGAAGGGAATGGGATCATTGATCGGACGGTTAAACAATGGGTATTGGATAATGTTCGAAGGTGGCCTGGGTCTGGGTTTAGTGTCGGGGTGACTGGCAGTCACCCCGACACTAAACCCAGACTCAGGCCACACAAGATTTGTTGCTCATCTATTAAATAACTGACTACGAATATTGCACCCTAACGGGGCTTGTACCTCCGGCATGGCAGACAACCAACCCCTCAAACCCTTCAAACTACTCAAACCCTTCAAACCACACCAACCCCGCAAACCACACAAACCCTTCAAACTTCGGCGGTTTACCCGCCGCTACATTCCCCATTTCCACTTATCTTTCCGCTCTTAAACATTTTCCCATGAAAAAATTTCTACCCTTCTTATCTCTTCTGTTCCTGGCCGCCTGCGGCTACATTTTTTGGCAAAATCCGGTCTCCGGGGGCGTACAAATGCCCAACGGAGCCTCCGAAGAAAATGGTCCCAGGCGCCGTGCCTGGGAAAAAATGCGCCTGGCCGATCCTGCTACCGGAGAGATTCCCGCAGGGATCAAATTCCTGGAACGCCAGTTTGCTGCAGGCATTCCGCAGGTGGCCCTGGACCGCGGTGGAAACGGTGAGTGGATGTCGCGCGGCCCCTGGAATGTGGGCGGACGCACGCGCGCGCTGGCCATGGATGTGGCCAACGAAAACCGCTGGCTGGCCGGTGGCGTATCCGGCGGCATGTGGCTGAGCGAAGACGCCGGACTGACCTGGAGCCGGAAAACGCCCCTCAACGCGCATCCCGGCTGCACCAGTATCGCGCAAGATATCCGCCCCGGCAAAACCAATATCTGGTATTATTCCTCCGGCGAGCTCTATGGCTCCTCCGCCACGGCCGGTGGTGCTTATTACCTCGGCGACGGCTTGTTCAAAAGCATTGACAATGGCAATACCTGGGCCCCGGTGGGCAGCACCGACGATGGCTCTCCACACTCCTTTACCACCGTTTGGCAGGGCGTTTGGAAGGTTGCTACCGATCCTGTTGCCACGCAGGATGTGGTATATGCCGCAACCTACGGAGCTATTTTCCGCAGTACCAACGGTGGTAGCACCTGGACGGTAGCCCGTGGCAGTGCTTCTGCAGCGCCGTTCTCTTATTATACAGATATTATCCTGACCTCCACCGGTGTAGCCTACGCCACCCTGAGCTCCGACGGCGCCCAAAAAGGCATCTGGCGCAGCACTAACGGCACCAACTGGACCAATATCACCCCGGCGTTCATGCCCAATGAATACAACCGTATTGTGATGGGGATCAACCCGAATAATGAAAATGAAGTATATTTCTTCGGTACCACCCCGGGCAGCGGCCATTACACCAAATATATCGGTTCCGACGACTGGACCAGCCTGTTCAAGTACACTTACGTGAGCGGCGACGGCTCCGGTGCGGGCGGACAATGGGAAAACCGCTCCGCCAACCTGCCCTCTACCGGCACGGAGTTCGATCAGTGCGCCGCACAGGGCGGGTATGATCTGGTGGTGAAGATCCAGCCGGGCACCAACCACGTGTTTATTGGCGGCACCAACCTCTGGCGCAGCACCGACGGCTTTGCCACACCGGGCAACACCACCAAAATTGGCGGTTATGAAATTGGTACTACCCTCCCGTTCTTTAAGCTCTACCCGAACCACCACCCGGACGTACACGAGTTGTTATTCCTGCCCTCCAACCCCGATGTGATGATCACTGGCAGCGACGGCGGCATCCACCGCACCGAAAACTGCAATGCACCCTTTGTGGACTGGGTATACCGCAACGACGGCTACATCACCTCACAGTTGTATTCTGCCGTGATGGATAAAAACGCACCGGGCGACAACATGCTCATCGGATGTATGCAGGACAACGGCAATTTCTTTGTGAATTCCGGCGATCTGACTGCCCCTTGGGTACAAACCGTGAACGGCGATGGCGCATACGGTGCGGTAGCCCCAAACAAAGAATATTACGTGCTCTCTATTCAATTGGGTAAGGTAGCTAAGGTAAACCTTGACGCCGCCGGAAATGTCACCGCCTTCAGACGCATAGACCCTGTGGGTCCGACAGAAGACGACTACCTGTTCATCAACCCGCTGGCCATGGATCCCAACAACCACAAGATCCTGTACCTGCCGGCCGGAAGGAAATTTTATCGCCAGAACGACCTGTCGGCCATAGCCCTCACGGGCGAGTGGGATGCCATTTCCACAGGCTGGACGCAGTTTCCGGACACCCTGACCACCGGACAGTTCACAGCCATTGGCGTATCCGAGGCGGCTCCGACCCACCGTGTGTATCTGGGCACGTCCAACAACAAAATTTTCCGCATCGACAATGCGCACACCGGTACCCCTGCCATGACGGCCCTGGTACCCCCCAGCGGCATGCCCCTGGATGCCTATGTGAATTGCCTGGCCGTAGACCCCACCAATGCCGACCGCGTAGTGCTGGTGTACTCCAACTATGCGGTGTACAGTGTATTCCTCAGTGAAGACGCCGGCGCAACCTGGAAAAAAGTGGGCGGCAACCTCGAGGCCAGCGTGGCCGGCACCGGCGCAGGCTCCTCCGTGCGCTGGGTAAGCATGTTGCCTCAGGACAACGGCAAAATCAAATATTTCTGTGGCACCAGCACGGGTTTGTACAGCGCTGATACCCTGAGATTGCACGCCACTGGTCAGGCCGGCACGGTTTGGGCGCTGGAAGGCCCGAATGAAATAGGCAGTTCTGTGGTGGATTTTGTGGATGTGCGCCGTTCCGACGGGTATGTGATCGCCGCCACACACAGCAACGGCATTTTCGGGGCCAATTTCCAGACCGGCTCTTCCAGTGTGGAGCCGCAGGCATTGCACGCGGTGCGGGTATCGCCCAATCCGGCCGCTGCGGTAGCCGGTTTCCGCGTGGAGGGTCCGAATTTAGCCCATAACCGGCTGCGCATCTTCGACCTCAAAGGAAATCTGGTGCGCGAAACCGCCTTCTCCGGCAACCAGACCGACCTGAACATTCAGGACTGGTCTGCGGGTGTGTACGTGTGGGAAATGACGGGCAAAGGCTGGCGGAAGAGCGGGAAGCTGGTGAAAGAGTGATGAATGTCCAATATCCAATGTCCAATATCCAATGTCCAAGTGGAGCGCCTGCTTGGTGTCAGCACGCTGGTTTATATGGCGTCGCCTGTCTGGCCAGGCAGGCGAGGGTAGCCCAATAAATGTGCTAAAGCCAGACCCCCGCCCTACTTGGACATTGGATATTGGATATTGGACATTTTATCTTCGCTGCCCAAACATCCCTATCATCATGCGGTTACCATTTTTTGCATTATTCCTTTGTCTTTCCTTTTTCAGTCTGCACGCACAATCCACCAACGACAAACTGGTCATTTCCCATCTCACCGGAGACTTTTACATTTATACCACCTACAATCAATATGAGGATTCCAGGGTGCCGGCCAATGGCATGTACCTGATTACCAAAGATGGTGTGGTCATTTTCGATACGCCCTGGGATACCACACAGTTTCAACCATTACTGGACAGCATTCAGGCAAGGCACCATCAAAAGGTGATCATGGCCATTGCTACGCATTGGCATAGTGATAAAACTGCAGGACTGGAATATTACCGCCATCAGGGCATCCGTACCTATACCACCCTCCTGACCGATGCATTTAGTCAAAAAAACCGGCATAAAAGAGCCGAATATCTACTGGCCGGCGATACGGTGTTTCAGGTGGGCGGATATGCATTTGAAACCTATTTTCCAGGGGAAGGACATACTGCAGACAACATTGTGGTCTGGTTTGGCAAGGAAAAAATCCTCTACGGCGGCTGCCTCATCAAAGGCGTTGATGCCGAAAATCTGGGTTACCTGGGCGATGCCAATGTGATGGAATATGCCAATACCCTCAAGCGTGTGCAGGGAAAATGTCGCAAACCCAGGTTCATTGTGATTGCACACAGCGATTGGAAAAACAAAAACTCACTGAAACACTCTATAAGGCTGGCTGAAAAGTTGAAAAAAGGATAAGAATGTCCATCCCGAGTACTCGGGATGGATATTTTCTCCTGCTCATGACAATTTGCTGACAAAAGTCACCAACCCAGGAAGTTTCCATCATCTTTCTCCAAAGCAAGCCGGGCATACTTTCGAGTATCGAAGTATATCAAACTTGAAAGTTATGAGTAATCAAATTCATATATCGTATCCAAAAGCGATCTCCGGCCGGATTAGGTTTTTCCTGGTCTCGGTGATCCTGGCCTTTGCTACTTTAAGCATGGGTCAAACGCAGGACTCTCTTTCCAAAACCCCTGCCCCGCGAGATTACAAACGCCTGGACATCTTTCCGGCTATCAGTTATTCTCCCGAAACAAAACTTACCCTCGGAGCCATCGGTATCTATTACCTGGACCTGCGTAAAGGCGACCGGAGCACACCGCTGTCTAATATTGACTTCCTGGCGGTGTATACCCTGAACAAACAGATATTGCTGGAATCGCGCTGGGAAGTGTTTACCCACGGGCGCCAGTGGCGCACCCGCGGGGAGTTGCTTCTGCAGCGTTACCCTGACCGCAACTACGGCATCGGAAATGATGCTTCCGTACTGGTGGTAGAAACCAATGAAGAGGGGCAACGGGACACCCTGAACTATCTGAATTACGACTCCGACAGGATCAAGTTTTCTCCGGTGGTGGTACGCAAGATAAGGCCTAACCTCTACTTTGGCATTCAGACGGATTTGGAATATCTGTTTAACTATCACGTAATTCCCGAGCAATATAGCTTCATCAGTCCTGATTCCTCGCTCATCAACGATGCACCGGTGAAAGGCTTGAGATCTGGCGTAGGTTTTCAACTATTGTACGACAACCGGGATAATATGATCAATCCCATCAGAGGGACCATGGTGGAGTTTAACAACCGCTATTATGGCAAATGGATGGGCAGCGATTATACCTTTAGTGTTTACTCGCTGGAATTCCGCAAGTACATCAATACGTGGTCAAACCATACCCTGGCGTTGCGTGGACTTACCAGTCTGGAGTACAGCAATGATCCGGTGCCGATTCGGGCCTTATCACGTGTAGGCGGCCATAAATTTATTCGTGGTTATTTCAAGGGAACTTATCAGGATCGGCACATGCTCGCGTTTGAAGCGGAATACCGGTTGCCGCTCTGGAAAGAGGATCAAAAATCAAAACTGTGGCAGGTGTGGAAACGTCTTGGCGTAGTAGGTTTTGTGGGCGGCGCTGAAGTGTTCCACGATGCCAGTCAATTGCAGTTCAGCCAGTTCAACCTGGCTGCTGGCGGTGGATTGCGCATTTTGCTCAACCCGAAATCCCGCTCCAACATCCGGATTGATTATGCCATTGCTTTGAGGAACGATTCGGATGGCCCGGGTAAACGGCAAAGGGGATTTTATTTCTTCCTGGGAGAAGCGTTTTAGAGAATATCCATCCCGAGTACTCGGGACCAATATCCAATATCCAATGTCGCAAAATCAAATTAAGAAAAACGATCCTAAAACCATTCGGGCATGGGCCATGTACGATTGGGCCAATTCGGTCTATGTATTGGTCATTACCTCTGCAATTTTCCCGGCCTATTACAATACGGTTACCCGGCTTGATGGGTCAGGTATCGTGCAAATTTTTGGTTTTTCTATAGAAAACACAGCCCTGTATTCTATCAACATGGGCCTGGCGTTTGGCATAGTAGCTTTGATTTCGCCTTTGTTGTCTTCTATATCTGATTATACCGGAAACCAGAAAGGATTTATGCGGATGTTCTGCTATATAGGAGTGCTGGGTTGTACCATGCTCTTTTGGTTTGATGGCCGGGATCAATTGCTGATTGGCCTGGCCGGAGCCCTGCTTTCCACGATTGGCTATTCCGGCAGTATCGTTTTTTACAACTCCTATTTACCTGCCATTGCCACAGAAGACCGGCAGGACAAGGTAAGCGCCCGGGGTTTTGCATATGGATATATTGGCGCTACCATCCTTCTATTGATCAATTTGGCCCTGATTATGAACAAAGACCGGCTGGGCGTTACCGACGGGACCTTCCTGCCTCGTCTGGCCTTTTTACTGACCGGGCTTTGGTGGCTGGGTTTTGCGCAAATCACTTTCAACGGTCTGCCAAACCGAATTTCCACTATAAATTCCAAAAAAGAAAACCTGTTCAACAGCTATCGGGAGCTGGTCAAGATATGGAATAATCTGAAGCAGATGCCTGTGCTTCGCACTTTCTTATTCAGTTTTTTCTTTTATATCATGGGAGTTCAAACCGTACTGTTTATGGCAGGATCCTTCGGGGAAAAGGAAGTCCATCTAAAGGTTACTCAACTTATTATAACGATTTTACTACTGCAGTTTGTGGGTATAGCAGGCGCCTTTCTTTTTGCCTGGATCTCCAAAAAAATGGGGAATGTTCGCAGCCTGATCCTGGCCGTACTGATATGGATCGGCATCTGCACAGGCGCCTACTTTATAGTAACACCCCTGGACTTTTATTTAACCGCTGTTTGTATTGGTTTGGTGATGGGTGGTATTCAGGCACTTTCGCGCTCTACTTATGCCAAACTAATCCCCCAAACCGGCAACAATGCCGGTTACTTTAGTTTTTACGATGTGTGTGAAAAACTCGCTATGATGTGCGGACTGGTCATTTGGGGGTCCGTAGACAATATAACCGGCGGTATGCGGTCTTCTATTTTGTCGCTTGGCCTGTGGTTTTCGATCAGTTTGGTGTTGTTGCTTATGCTGGCGAGGATGCAGCGAAGGGCACAGGAGGCTGCATAGGGTTTTATCATCCCCGGGTTTCATATCTCCATGCCATCCGCAGCCACCCCGCAATAAACAAGACCCCGCCAATGGGCGTTACCGGCCCCACCCAGCCTACCGGCACGGGTATCAGATCCCGACAGGCCAGCAGGTATAGCGAACCTGAAAAACACAATGTACCCGCCAGGAACAACCAGCCCGCCTGACGCAGTCCCTTGCTTTCGGGCGCATGATGCAACAATAATCCGACCAGCAGAATGGCCAGGCTGTGGTAGAACTGATACTGAACGCCTTTTTCAAAAATAGCGATCTGGTACTCTGATAGCTGTGGTTTCAGGCCATGCGCGCCAAAAGCGCCGATGACCACAGTGAATGCGCCCAAAATGGCGCCAAGGCGAATAAATGGAACGTTTGTCATGTGTGCCGTTTGTTTTTGCAGCCGAAAGATGCAGACATTTGGGGTATAAGTTGGACGCACTGCAGTTCTTTTCACTTTTTAGAATGATAACGTTTTGCGCCCCGGGAAAAACATGTCTTTTATACACCAACCTGTAAAAATCAGCCTTTTAGTACTGAGCGTGGCACTGGCAGCGTGGTTATTATACCTGTTGCTTCCAGCCAAAAACAGACTATTTTGTGCTATTCCGGCCCAAACAGCCCTGGTGTTGGAGTGCAAAGACCTGTTGACTGCCCGTAAAATGGCGGATCAAATTCCTGTCAGGGAATGGACATCAATGGCATACTCTCCGTGGTTGCAGCAGTATTTTGAAGACACAGAACTGGCCTTTCGGCTATTCAGACATCAGCCTGCTTTTCTCCGTGAAATGGCGCAAGCGCCCGCTGTGGCGGCTTTCTCCTTTCACCCTGCAGATAGCTTGCACGCTTTATTCGTCCTGAAACTTTCTGAAGCTCCAGACTTAAATAAACTACTGAAAAACAATGCCTTAAATAAAGATTGGTCTACACATACCTTCCATAATCAGACCCTCATTCAAATTCCGGTCAGCCCGGAAAAAAACCTGGAAATAACAAGCTCCGGACATTTCCTGATCTTCTCCCGAAAAGCTGCGCTGGTGGAAGCAGCCCTGGCGGAACTGGAAGCAACCCGGCACTGGTGGTCCCAAAGACCCCACACCAACGATCTGGCACCAGCGCCGCTGCGTGTACATTTCAGGCCCGGGATTTGGGCAGAACACTCCCGGGCGCACATGCGGGCGGGCTACCGCGAGCTGCCTGATCTGCTGGCCCGCAATGTGGAATGGGCCGGCTGGTCCTGGGATGGATCTCAAGTGGATTGCCTGATTGAAACCAAAGGTTTTTTGGCAAATGTTTCAAGCTGGGGACAACATGCTGAAGGTATTCCGGAACAAGTACTGCCCAATCATACCACCCTGGTGCTCAGGTCTGGAATTCGCAAGCCCAACACTTTTTTTGAAAGCATTGGAAATGGCATGCATCCGGACTTCGCCCAATACGTGCTTCCATGGGTGGGCAGGGAAGCCATTTTGGCCATTACGGAGCCGCTACCGGAAGGACTGGCCACGGATCGATTGCTGTTGCTGCCGGTTCAGGACAGTGCTGGTGCTGTGCTGGCATTGCGCGCGTATGGCAAAGAACGCGGCATAAGTCCGGAAGGCAACGGCTTGTACCAAATGTTTGAGTTGATGGTGTTTCAACAAGGAAGTCTTTTAGAGCCTTTGGTAGGGAAGGATGCAGCCTTCCGGAATCCGGTGGTAGCACTAGTGGGTGGGTATGCTGTATTTGCACCCCACCGCGCTGCTATGGAAGTATTGCTGGATAAATATTTGGTAGGACAAACGCTTAGCGCCCGCGAGGATTTTCTGTTGTGGAAGCAAAAGCAGTCCCATTCCGGCTTTATGGAATATTTGTTCAACACCACAAGTCTTGATCCGGTATTGGCCCAACTAAGCAACTTTTCCTTTGGTAAAGCCCAACCCGAACCAGGATGGCTGGGGGCTTCCATGATTGCAGAAGGACCGGAAAAACTGCGCGTTCACTGGACGTATAAACCCATTGCCCAATCAAAACGACAGGTTGAAATACACTGGAAAACATCCTTGAAATCTTGGGTAAATGGCCGGACTTGGGTAACTGGCTTAAGTCACCACCAAACGGCGGTAATGGTTCAGGATGAGCAGCATATCCTTTATGCACTGGATGCTATGAGTGGCCAGCTTCTTTGGTCCAGGGTTTTGCCGCAAGCCATCTTATCGGATATTCAATCTGTGGATTATTACAAAAGCAGCGAGCGTTGTTTGATGTTTAATACCCCTGATGCCCTTTATTTACTGGATAAAACGGGGCGGGATGTGCAGGGATTTCCATTTGCCTGGCCAGACAACACAAGTAACAGCGTAACGATAGTGGACTTTGAAGATGACCACAGGTACAGTTTTTTTGTTCCTTGTTCTAATGGCAAGTGTTATGGTTTTGACCCGTTCGGCCGTCCCATGGCCGGTTGGAGCGGGATGCCGGTACGTGGTGAAATGAACAGGCCGGTTTTACATTTTCAGCATGAGGGGAAAGATTTTTTGGCGTTGCTCACAGACGATGGTATTTTGACAGTATACGGCCGTGATGGAAGGGTGCGCTTTGGTCCGCTTCAGTTGGAAGGTGTCTTTAAAGAACCACTTTATGTAGATGCCGATGCACCGGAGCCACGTTTATATGCGGCCAATACTGCAGGGGAGATATTTGTCTGTGATCTGGAAGGAGGGATCACCCGGCATAGTACCGGCAAGCCCGGATCAACAGTGGTATTCGGGCAGTTGCGTGGAGATGCGGGATACGAGTGGGTACAGTGGGATGGGAAAAATTTGCGTTGTGGAGGCTTTTCAGGTGGAAAAACGGTGGTTTACAACCATAAAAATATGAAAGGCAGCCTGGATCAGTGGTTTATCTCCGCCCAGCAAACCATTGGAGCCGTGGATACTAAAAGAAAACGGATCTGGATGTTTGACCGAGATGGAAATCTACTTCCCGGATTTCCGCTCGGCGGCCAAACCCCCTTTGAACTTTACAGGGAAAAAGACTTCCAACTGCTCATCACCACCGTCAATCAGGAAATTTGGGCATACCGTATCCCCCCGTTATAAACCCCATAAACCGTCGGCGGCTAAACCCGCCGCTACATAAACCCCCATCAATTCAAATACACCGCCATCTCCTGCACATCCCGGATTTGCACATCAATATCCTCCAGAAGTGTGGTGGCCAGTGAGAGGCCTACATAGTCTGCTTTGATGGGGAAAGATTTGTGCTGCCGGTCTACCAGTACAGCAACCTCTACTTTTTTGGGCAAAACCTGAAGCAAGGGCTGAACGGCGTAAAAAATGGTGCGGCCGGTATTGGCCACGTCATCAACAATTACAATGGGTTTACCTTTGAGCGCTTCTGCCGGCAATTCCACCACGGGCTCGTATTCCACCGGATTAGCGGGGTTAAGTCGGATTCGGGTGAGGGTAAACCGGGTGTTTTGACCTGCCACCGCTTCCAGTTCGGCGAGCATCAGTCGGGCAAATCCAAGGCCATTGTTGTTCAGGCCGGCCAGGATGATTTCCGGCTCGCCGTAATTGCGTTCCAAAATTTCAATGGCAATGCGGCGGATTTTCTGCCGGATCTGGTGGTCGGAAAGTATTTGCATGTCTGCTGGCTTGAGCGGTGATAGGTGGCCGGGATAAAAATGAATGATTCCATTTTACAATCCTCCCGGAACTACTTGCAAAAGTCCGGTCTTCTCGCTGTATTTTGCGCCCTGAAACCGTTTTTTTTATGCTTCAATCTCTCCTCTTCCTTTTGGTGGCCGGCGCAGGCACCTGGTTTGCCTGGAAAGGGTTCAGCCGGGTATGGGCGAACATTCATTTAGGCAAGCCGGAAACGACTTCCGGCGACACTGGCGACCGATGGCGAAATGTGCTTCTCATTGCTCTGGGACAGCAAAAAATGTTCAAAAACTGGCTGCCAGCAGTATTGCACCTGTTCATTTATGTGGCCTTTGTGATCACGCAGGTAGAACTGATCGAGATATTTGTGGATGGCATATTCGGCACCCACCGCTTTTTTGCTCCCTATCTGGGTGGCTTTTATACGTTCGTGATCAGTAGCATTGAAGTATTATCTGTGTTGGCTTTTGTAGCCACTATTGCTTTTATATCCAGAAGAAACCTGTTGCGGATCGCGCGTTTTCAGAAACCGGAACTCAAAGGGTTCCCTTCCAGAGATGCCAATTTGATCCTCCTGGGTGAGATCATCCTCATTGCAGGTATTTTCTGCATGAACGGCGGCGACAAGGTATTGCAATCCCGCGGAGTGGAACATTACCATCTCACGGGTAATTTTGCGGTGAGCACCTGGCTGGGCCCGGCCTTGTTTGGCGGCTTGTCAGATGCAGCCGTGATCGTTATCGAACGCTTCGGCTGGTGGATGCACATTCTTACCGTATTTGGTTTTTTGTGCTATTTGCCTTATTCCAAACATTTGCACATCATTTTAGCCTTCCCAAACACCTGGTATGCCCGCCTGACGGCAAACGGTCAAATGGAAAACATGCCGGAAATCCAGAAAGAAGTGCGCATCATGATGGGCCTGGACCAGCCCGATAGCAATGCCCCGGCGGAATTGCCGGAATTTGGGGCCAACGATGTATTTTCTCTTTCCTGGAAAAACATTCTTCAGGCTTATTCATGCACCGAGTGTGGTAGATGTACTGCGGCCTGCCCGGCCAATCAAACCGGTAAAAAGCTTTCGCCCCGTAAAGTGATGATGGATGTGCGCGATCGGGCCGAGGAAGTGGGCGCCGCCATTGCGAGCGGCCAGTACACCAAAGATAATTACAACGACGGCAAATCATTGTTTGACAGTATCACAGCAGAGGAGTTGCACGCCTGCACCACCTGTAATGCCTGTGTGGAAGCCTGCCCCGTCATGATCAATCCCCTGGATATCATTTTGCAAATGCGTCGCCACGAGATCCTGACCCAAAGTGCGGGTCCGGCCGAGTGGCTGCCGATGTTCAATGCCATTGAAAACGCGGGAGCCGCCTGGGCGATGAGCGAACCACG
>JBIKUE010000236.1:0-3119 GCA_044347755.1 Saprospiraceae bacterium | reverse complement strand
TAAGAATTTAATTTCGATACTTCACAAATACTCAATACAATTCCTCTTACTTTAGGAAGCCAAGCATCTGAAAACAAAGAAATAATGGTTAACCCCATGTAAAATTACGACATCATTTCCGCCTGCTTGCAGGCTGGGCCCTTTCTGCGAAGAGAGGGCCTTTTTTATTACAAAAAAGCCCGCGCTCCCCTACCCGCCTGTAGCGGAGGAAGAGCGCGGGCTTTGCCGTTTGCGCCTGTACCTCAATCCAGATCAAACAAATCGCCCCAGATGGATTTCTTGTGCGGCTTGCGGTATCCGCCGCGATCGTGATCTTCAAAAGAGCGGTCGCTGCTATGGTGCTTGTGCTCCCGGCGGTAACGATCATCATCATCGTCGTCGTCGTGCCGGCTGCCTTTGTACTGGTCAAACGCCTGGTTGGTGCGCTCAATGATCTTATCAAGCTCGCCGCGATCGAGCCATACGCCGCGACACTGGGGGCAGTAATCAATTTCGATGCCCTGGCGATCGGAGATGGCCAGGAGTACGTTGCATTTTGGACAATTCATGGTGTGGTGCTGGTGGTTTTGGTTTAATCTAAGCGCAAAAGTAAGATAGCGCCGTGACTAGGTAAGAACAGGAAAGTGGGGGAATGGTTTTGATAACAAAACCCAAGTAAATTACTTACCCATTTTAACGGTTTCTCACCCAATTATATAAACCTTCCCGTTCGTAAAACTTCCTTTGATCAAAATTTATTTCATGCAATGCTTTTTCAAGTCCAACTTCAAGAATTGGCCGACTATAGGTATGCCTTCCATTCACATTATCAAAAAACCTGCCCGCGGGATCAACCATCAGGTAAGAGCCGGTCATTGCATGGTTCGACTCAGGAATGATTACCTGATTGGGTAGTAACGCATTATGACGGGCTAGAAATGTCTCAAACTCGGCATCAGAAATGAGCAGACTATCGACGGTGGCATCATTTTGCCCTTTAACGGGCAGCACCTGAAATAACTTCCAGCGTTCAGGCTGAGTTGCTGAAATAAATGGAGCAAGGTTTTCTTGCAAGTTCCACCGATGCACCACTGTATTAGCTTTGAACCGGATTCCGGCCTCCTTGATGACATTTACTTTGTTCAGGTACCATACAAGGTCCGGCGAACTACTACCCGGCATTTTTCTTCCAGTTAGTTCATTCGTTAAAGGGTCAAGACTGTCGACACTAAGGGCAACCCAATCTATCAAATGGGCATTTTGGGAAAGCCAGTCCTTTTCTAACCGGGTACCATTGGTCACGATCATAGTGGTCACATAATGGCGTTTTGCCACCTCGAGCAACTCTGGCAACCATGGACAAAGGGTGGGTTCACCTCCGGCGAAAGTGATTTTCCCGGCGCCTGCCTTGCAAAGGGCCTCAACTACCTGTGCAGCTTCTTGTGCAGGAAGATGACCTTTGGGCAGGCAAGATTGCTTCACATCCTGAAAGGTGGCAAAGCAAAATTTGCAACGCATATTGCATGGTTGCCAGAGGTGGAAATTGACAGCAGGTAGCAGCCCTAACTTTTCGGCATTTGTAAACATAATTCTGAGTTTTAGTGAATAATGCCGGTAAAGGCTCACGTATACTCAGACTTGTATTTGCCTGGTTTAGGATCTACTAATGGCGGCTAAATAAATAGCAATATCTCCGAAAATTTCCTGTTCTTCAACAGGAAGCAGCGCAAAGATAGTCAAACCTTTTGTTGCTAATACCTTGGCTTCTGATAAAAATTGTTTGAAGTGCAAATTTTGTCCTCGCGCAACTTGTAGATGCACAATGTTCAACCATGCTGGCATAAATTGAGGGCTAAACCGGATCGCTTGTGAATAATCCTGATGTGCTTTATCGTACATACCCAACTCCTGAAAAGCAACTCCACGGGCAAAATATAACTCGCCATTGCAAGGAGCCATACCAATAGCCTCATCAAAGTACTTAAGACTTTCTAACTGTCGCCCTTGCATGGCTAAGGCTGAACCAAGCTCTTTATAATATGTTTCGTAATTAGGGAAATAGGCAATAGCCTCTTGAAACATTTTTTCAGCTTGTGCAAAATCGTTTTTTTGATAAAAAGCACTCCCCTCAAGGAAACACTCTTGCGCACTATATGCTCTTGAACCTGGAAGGCAAAACTCAGGAAGCAAGCCTACTGTAGGTTTTGCTAAAACAGCAGGCTCCAGGAATTGCCATAATGCATTGGAATCAATTAGTTTCTTTAAAAGAGATCCAGAAAGTTTTTCACCTGCAGGATAAAAGAGATACTCCATTTCCCAGTCTGATGGAGAATTCGGCCAGTCTGGATCCAAATGAAATAAAAAGGCATCATTTTCGAGATAACGCTCCAGTTCAAACTGGCTAATTTTCAAGTACCCGAAAAATCGCTCCCGATCGTATTCAAAGGAGGTACTGACAACAAGGGGAATCACCTTCAAGTCAGCCCATTCTATGCTACTACCTAATTTCGGGCCGTAACTTTTCCAATGTTTTTTTAGGAATTCTACACTTAATGCCATTTGTTCCCCTGCCTTCACCATCGCATTGCGATGATCCTTGGCTTCCTTTAAACATGCCCTTGGATGGGTCATTTTAATTTGTAAAAGGATTAAGGCACTTTCTTTAAGTGCAACAATATCAATATCAGTAATCGTCTTTTCAATTTCTGAATCCCATAAATCCAAATCCGTCCAAACAAAAAAATGATGATCCTTAAATTTTTCGGCCAGAATTTTTGTTGAAGCCGTTGTTCTTTCCTGTGCTTTTTCCGGCCTAATTTTTCCTTGTGCTTTAATCAAGGGAAGTAAAATTGGCAACCAGCTATTTTGATACATTAATGGGCGGGTAAAAAACACCACCAGGTTATCCAGGCGGAGCAATGGCTTTTCAATTAAACTGATTTTAGCCTTAGTCGAAGCCAAATCAACAGCAAAAAAATTCAAATGGCGATCTATTTCTTCTAAAGTAATTTCGCCTATCGCCCTACTTAGCCTGACAAGTGTATTCTCCCAAGAATCAACATACAAAGGACCAGGAGCCATCTGGTTGTGAACTTCAGCATTCAACTTCCAAACCCCGGAAATACGTCTGATTACATCCG
>JBIKUE010000040.1:0-39056 GCA_044347755.1 Saprospiraceae bacterium | reverse complement strand
ATTTTAGGTATAAAAAGAAGCTCGAAACGCCACGCCAAGGATAGCAGCTGGTCATGATAGCCCCTCTCGTAAACCCTCATAAACCCCATAAACCCCATAAACAAAAAAGGCGCGGGTCTTTTCCCGCGCCCCCTGAGAATTTTTCAATTCTGAGAACAATACTTACACACTTTTTATGATATGACATAAACCGTGCCAGAAATACAACTAATTGCTAATGTGAGAAAAAAATACGCAATGGTTAAATATACCAGGTGAATAACTGTAAAACAAAAGATATCTTCGCCTCCGGAATGAAAACGGCTCCTGGAATTTTACTCTTTTTAATAGTCATCACAACAGGTACACAAAGTGGTGCAGGCATTCATTTCATTTTTAAGGTGGCTTCTTTCGCCCATCATTTTGCCCATCATATCCTTTGCCACCAGGAAAATATTGACTTGACAGATTTTGTGTATTTGCACTATTTTAACCCTGAACACCACGAACAAGATCATCAGGAGCACCAAAATCTTCCTTTTCAACATCATCATTCCCATTCTGGGGTATTTAGTCATAACATCTTTTACTTCTTGCCCCCTCTTGCTTTCGTATTTCAGTATGCACAACCGGAAGATGAAGGGAACGCGCTGGTAATCCCCCCCCCAAACCGGCACTCTCCCCCTCATATCTGTAATGTTTGGGAACCTCCCAAACCATGCTGTTAATTTGTTCCGGGAACGATTTTCGCCTCTAATACTTCATACTTTTAGGTCTATTCCTGTATTGCGTATTGCACTGCATGATTTTGCCTATTCATTTGCTTTTAATGACATGAAAAATATCTTGCTAACCATGGCCCTGGCCATAATTGCTTTAGCTGGTTGCCATTCAAACGATGCTGCCGGTGGTCATTCCAATGATCACGCCCATGATGCAAATGGGAACCATATAAAACCAGCCGAGTCACAACTTGAGCCGCTCGCCTTCACTTTGTATTCAGACAAAACGGAACTTTTCGTTGAGTTCAAACCATTAGTAGTTGGCCAGGAAAGCCGTTTTGCTGCACACTTTACTGCTCTGGGCAAACTATTCAAAGCTGTCAGCGAAGGCAGTGTTACCCTTTCACTGGTTCAGGGGAATCAAGTGGTACAATCCATCACAGCGGAAAAGCCTGAGGTTCCCGGTATATTTCGTTTAAGGATGTCGCCAAACAAACCAGGGATCTTTCAATTGGTTTTCGATATCAAAACGCCAAATTATTCGGATAAAATTCAGTTGGAAAACATCGAAGTTTTTGCTGATGAAAAAACCGCTTTGTCCAAACAGGAACCAACAGAGGAAAGCGGAACAGATATTTCCTATCTAAAGGAACAAGCCTGGAAAGTTGAGTTTGCTAATGAACCGGCCAGAATACGCCCTTTTAGCGAAGTGGTACAAACCACCGGACAGGTCATGTCGGCGCCAGGGGATGAAATAGTGCTAACGGCACAAATCAACGGTATTGTAACGTATGCAGCCAGCGGATTGGTTGTGGGAAGCCTGGTGAAAACGGGTGAAAAAATATTCACGATCCGAAGCAATGAAGCCGTTCAAAGCAATCTTAGTACAGCTGTTCAGCAGGCCGAAAACGATCTTGCCACAGCGCAAAAGCAATTCGACCGCGCTTCCTTGTTAGTGAAGGACAAAATAGTTTCCGAGAAGGAATTTTTAGAAGCCAAACTTCGGCTGGAAAATGCACAAACCGCTCTCGCTAACCTCAGCGTTTCAAGGGATTTCAACCGCAATAAGCAAACCATAACTGTGCCATTATCCGGTTACATAAAAAGCGTACTGGTAGAAAACGGATCTTATGTACAAGCTGGACAACCATTGGCTACGATTGCGAAGAACAAACGGCTATTGATCAAGGCAGATGTGTCCCAAACCCATTTCTCCAAAATAGGCTCATTTACGGCAGCTAATTTTAGAAGCTCCGATGGCATCATGTATAATACAACACAATTAAACGGGAAAATCGTCTCTACGGGTAAATCTGTTTCTTCCAGTGCGCCTTTCCTGCCTGTATATTTTGAGATAGACAATACTGCCAACTTTATTCCGGGAGCTGCAGTTGAAGTGTATTTATTGTCTAAAAGCGGACCGGCACTTGTGATTCCGGTCAGTGCATTGCTGGAGGAGCAAGGCGTGTTTTTTGCCTATGTACAAACCGAAGGAGAAAGTTTCCAAAAACGGGAACTCAAGCTTGGCGCCTCGGATGGTGAATGGGTGCACATACTATCCGGTATTACAGAAGGAGAAAGAGTTGTAACAACCGGAGCTTATCAAATCAAACTATCCACAGCTTCAGGAACCATGCCAGCACATGGACACGAGCATTAATCCCCAACAACCATGTTAAACCAAATTATTCATTTTTCCTTGCAAAACCGTTTGCTTGTCGTTGTTGCTTCGGTTTTGCTGGTAGTATTCGGAAGTGTTGTGGCTTCCCGAATGGAGGTTGATGTATTCCCAGATCTCACTGCGCCAACAGTAGTGGTGCTAACCGAGGCCCATGGAATGGCCCCGGAGGAAGTGGAAAGGTTGGTAACCTTCCCGTTGGAAACAGCCGTGAATGGCGCAACTAACGTACGAAGAGTGCGCTCCTCCTCCTCCGCAGGTATCAGTATCGTCTGGGTGGAATTTGAATGGAATACCGACATCTTTATAGCCAGACAGATCGTTTCAGAAAAAACTGCAGCTATTGCGTCCAAAATGCCTCAGGGGGTTGGGAGTCCTACATTGGCTCCCCAAGCCAGCATTATGGGAGAAATTATGCTGATCAGTTTAACCGCAGATTCAACCTCGCAGATGGATTTGAGAACCATTGCAGATTGGCATATCCGTCCCAATTTGCTGGCTACTGGAGGGGTCGCTCAGGCAGTAGTGATTGGAGGAGCATTTAAACAATACCAAATTTTGGCTTCTCCGCAAAAAATGGCGGCTTATGGTGTTACGCTTTCTGAACTTTTAAATGCTTCTAAATCTGCGAATGGCAATTCCTCCGGCGGATTTATGAGTCAATATGGAAATGAATATGTAGTGAGGGGAATCGGGAGAAGCAGTGACCTGAAAGAATTGGGAAAATCCCTGGTAAAAACTAGCACCAGCGGCGTTGTAAAACTGGAAGACATAGCAACACTTCAAATTGGAGCAGCACCTAAGATTGGAGACGGTTCCTTGCGGGCCACCCCTGCTGTAATCATGACCGTTCAGAAACAGCCCTCAACAAATACCCTTTCGCTTACGGAGCAGATTGATCAAAATCTGGCAGCGTTGGCTAAGTCCCTTCCCAAAGATGTAAAAATCAATACCAGGATATTCCGTCAGGCAGATTTTATCAACGCTTCCATTTCCAACATCCAGAAAACATTGATTGAGGGAAGTGCCGTTGTAGTAATCATCCTGTTTCTTTTCCTCATGAACTGGCGGGCAACGGTGATCTCTTTGCTGGCCATTCCTATTTCACTGGTAGTTTCCATTTTAACTTTGAAATGGATGGGATTCACCATCAATACGATGTCGCTCGGAGGAATGGCCATTGCTATTGGTGATCTGGTGGATGATGCCATTATCGATGTGGAAAATGTGTTCAAGCGGCTAAAGCAAAATGCAGCATTGGCACCAGCTGAAAAAAGGGGCAGTCTTGAGGTTATTTTTGACGCCTCCTTCGAAATCAGAACGAGCATCATTAATGCAACATTTATCATCATTGTTGCTTTTTTACCACTATTTTTCTTGTCTGGAATGGAAGGAAAATTGCTGGCGCCGCTGGGTATTGCCTTTATTGTTTCTCTTTTTGCCTCACTGATTGTTAGCATTACCCTGACACCAGTTTTATGCAGTTTTTTGTTGACAAATGATCAAAACTTAAAAAAACAACATGGGGAAAGCTGGCTTGTAAAACGTTTGCAAAAAAATTACGCACGGATGTTGGAGGGGGTGATGCAGGCAAAAAAAACAATCATTGCTATTTCAGCAGCACTGGTTATCATAGCTATTTTCGGCCTGACACAACTTGGCAGAAGTTTTCTTCCTGAATTCAACGAAGGATCACTGGTTATTTCAGCGGTGAGTTTACCGGGGATTTCACTGGAAGAAAGCAATAAAATCGGCAACCGGGTAGAAGAAGCGTTACTTAAGATTCCGGAGATTCAAACTACAACCAGAAGAACCGGACGTGCTGAATTAGACGAGCATGCACAAGGGGTAAACGCTGCTGAAATTGATGCCCCGTTTGTTTTAAAGGATCGGAACCGGCAGGAATTCATGGCCGATGTGAGGGAAAAGCTTTCCAGTGTTACCGGCGCAAACCTAACCATTGGGCAACCCATAGGACATCGTATTGATCATATGTTATCCGGCACCCGGGCAAATATTGCTATAAAAATATTCGGTCCTGATCTCAACCGGCTTTATTCCCTTTCTAAAGAGGTAGAAGCGACCATTAACCAGGTTCAGGGGTTAGTAGATATTAGCGTGGAACAACAAATTGAGATTCCACAAATTCAGATCAAAGCCAAACGGGAAATGCTTAACTATTATGGCATTTCTATCGGACAGTTCAACGATTTTATTGACGTCGCTTTTGCAGGGGAAAAGGTATCAGAGATTTTCGAAGGCAATAGTCGGTTTGATCTTGTTTTGCGCTTTGATGATGCCAACAGAGGCCGGATAGAACACTTGCGAAACACCCTTATTGATGCAGCAACCGGACAAAAAATTCCACTTCACTATGTAGCGGATATTGTCAGCACCAGCGGCCCCAATACCATCAACAGGGAAAATGTTGCACGTAAAACGGTGGTTTCTGTAAATGTTTCGGGTCGGGATCAAAAATCTGCCGTAGAAGAAATCCGCAGATTGGTTGCAGAAAAAGTTGTCGTTCCGGAAGGTTATCATATTGAGTACGGTGGTCAGTTTGAATCGGAGGCAGAGGCTTCCAGGATCTTGGCCATTGCATCGCTGTTATCCTTGCTGATTATTTTTCTGTTGCTTTATCAGGAATTTAAGAGTCTGAAAATCACCACCATTATCCTCCTCAATTTACCGCTGGCGCTGATTGGAGGTGTGCTTAGTATCTGGCTCACATCCGGCATATTGAGTATTCCTGCCATTATTGGATTTATTACACTATTCGGGGTTGCCACCCGAAATGGTATATTGTTGGTATCCCGGTTCAGAGCGCTTCAGGAAGAGGGCTTTGGCATTAGAGAAACGGTGATGACCGGCTCTGTTGATCGGTTGTCGCCCATATTGATGACGGCCCTTACAGCAGGACTGGCATTGATACCATTGGCCATTGCCGGCGATTTACCAGGCAATGAAATTCAAAGCCCCATGGCCAAAGTAATTCTGGGAGGGCTGCTCACTTCCACCCTGCTCAACATTTTTGTAGTGCCGGTAGTCTATTTTTTAACCAACAGCAAACAACAACATGACCTATAAAATATGGGCAATTTGCCTGATAGTGGGTTGGGAATTTACAGATATAACCGCCCAATCTACTTTACCTTCTGTGCTTGAATCCGTGAGGAATAATAACCCAGAGCTTCAGGCAGGCAGGCAATTCTGGGAATCCCAAAAACTTGGTTATAAAATCGGACTGACCCTCCCAAACCCAACCCTTCAGGCTCAATATCTTTGGGGCTCTCCTGCGACAGCTGGCAACCAGACAGATTTTTTTGCAGTTCAACCTTTTGATTGGCCTTCTACTTACAAAAAGCGAAGAGCAATTGCCCACGCGCAGGGAGCTGTTTCTACGCCCACACTGGACGCACAACATCAGGAGTTATTGCTGGAAACTAAACTTGTTTGTCTGGAAATAGTATACCGAAACAAGCTTGCCAGCTACCAGGCTGTAAGAAAGACTGCACTGGAAAAATTGCAACTTGATTTTCAGATAAAACTGGACCGTGGTGATGGCAACTTGATGGATGTAAACAAAAGTAGACTGCAAATCCTTGAAATCAATCAGTTGATCACTGAAAATGAAGTGGAACTCCAAAAATTACAAAACCAGCTCAGGGCTTTGAATGGTGGACAGGCTATTATTTTTCAGGATACTGTTTATCCGGATTTGCCAGTCTTGCCATCCTTTGAACAATTGGAAAAGGAGATCGAGGCCATAGATCCTACTTTGCGTAAACTGACTTTGGAAAAACAAATTGCCATTCAGCAGGGAAACCTGGCAAAAGCCTGGAAATTACCCAATTTTGAAGCCGGCTATCATTATCAGGGGATCCTCGGTCAGCAATTTAACGGCATTCATATAGGACTAAGCCTTCCTGTTTATGAACAGAAGAACAGGATTCAACACGCCGAGGCCAACATTGCATCTGCTGATTTAACGCTTAATGAGCACCGGATTGCGCATTATTACAACATAAAGGAACTCTATGACCAACAGGCAACGCTAAAAAAGGCTTTAGAGGAATACCGCCTGGCACTGTCGACAGCCGGCAATACCGCCTTGCTGGATAAGGCACTCGCATTAGGGGAAATCAGCACCATTTCTTATTTTATGGAATTGAATTTTTACCAAAATGCTGGGCTTCATTTGTTGAAAGCAGAATATGAGTACCAGACAACCATTGCTTCTTTGATGCGCCATTTGCTTTAGTGGATCGTATCCAGGATATATTTGCCTGGTTTTCCTTTAAAGCGGTCATGGCTTTTTAAAACGAAAGAGGCTGTCTCAAAAGTCATATTTTTATTTTTACCGCAGAGGCGGAGAGGCGCAGAGCATTTGACAATCAATTATTTACACCTCTGCGCCTCTCCGCCTCTGCGGTAAAAATTACTTTTGAGACACCCTCTTTAATTTAAAGGAGCCTGGTCCCTCCAATTACCTCTTTAGAAAATCGTTGTATAAAGTCTGCAAATAAGTCTGGGCATTCAGCTTATCATCTTCCGTTAATTGCCCCTCAAAAATTCGCCACTCCTTGCTTTTAAACTCATAAAATCCTTTACCCTGTGCAGTAGCCCATCCCAACCCATTTTCGTTGGTATAATAAGCAAATCCGCACTGGTTTGCTGGTTTTCCTTGCGCATCCACCCTAACCCGGTCCATTATTTCTACATCAAACAAATTGCGACTCCATCCTAAGCCTTTTCCACCCGTTTGATATTTTTCCAGCGATAAGAGGGGTAAGAGGGTGGACAAGATATCATGATGATTACCGAAAGCTTTAACGCGGTAACTTTTCCATTGATCCATTAATGGCTTTCCATAAATGATCAAAGGAATGTGCCGGGATTCAGGTCTATCCATACCAACTGCTCCAGGCTGTGAGGCGCCATGGTCAGCCACCAGTACAAAAATGGTGTTATCAAACCAGGGCATTGGCTCCGCTTGCTGAAAAAAGGAGCCCAATGCCTGATCCACAAATGCAGCGCTATTCAAAAACTTATCTGAGTCGTTGTTGGCTGCCCATTGGCTCTTATAAGGCACATCGTAGGGCGGATGAAGGCTAAGGGTTAGTGTAGCGGCAAAAAAAGGCGGATTTAACTGGTTGATCTCTTGCAACATCCGTTGTAATACAATTTGATCATCTGCTCCCCAGCGTTGTGTCTTTTCCTCCGAGGTGAAATCGCGCTCAGAAATTATTTTATCAAACCGCTGATTGGTAAGCCATAGGCCGATATTGGCAAAGGTGAGTTCTCCGCCATATACAAACAGCGACTGATAGCCATTGCCTTTCAACAACTTGGGCAAGGAACCCAGCGTTGAAGCTTTATCATCCAGCAAAATAATACTCTGATCAGGCTGTGCCGGGTAGCCGGCCAAAATAGACACCAATCCCTGATCTGTTCGGTAACCGCTGCCGTATATGTTTTCAAATAAAATACCTTCCTTGATTAACCTGCTCAAATTGGGGCTCACCCCTTTCATTCCGCCAAGTTCTTCAATAACCTGCGCGGTATGACTTTCCAGCATCAAAAAGACGAGGTTTACAGGCTTTAGTAATGGCACTGAATCTTTCGTGAACTCTGTTTTCCTGAATTGGTAGGTTATCTCCCCAAGTCCATCCCACTTCAAGTTTTCAATACGTGCTTTGGCATCAGCATCTGCCATAACCCTGTATCGGTTTTCGGTGGATCTGGCCTCCACCAGGCTATGCCCGACACTCCACCCTGGATTGGTAGCGGCATGATTATCAAACAAATGTGCAGAGTAATAAACTGCACTCTCATTAATAGGCATAACACCCAGGCCTCCACGTATTGCAAGTACCAATAAGCCCAGCCAAATTGGAAAGCCGAGTGCAAACCACCTCGATACGCTTTGCTGAGGGTAAAAAGTGTTGCCCACTATGCGCTGAAATATTTTCCAAATCATCCATATACCGCCTGCATATAGCGCCACACAAGCCGTTTTAAATACAAACGACATGGAATCCAACAAGGCACTTGGCGTTTTAAAATATTCCACCGCCCGGTTATTCAATGGCGTGTGCCACTCTTCATATACAAACAAGTTAGCCCCAAATACAAAGATAAAACCACTGAATAGCAACACATTAACATACAAAATCCCCTTATTTAACCACCTATAACTGATGCTTCCCCATGCAATCCCTATTTGCCAAAGGATCAATGGTATGGCCATTAGATAGGCCGCAAAACTGATGTCCAGGGATAATCCGTACCAAAACGCCCACCAAACATTGGCAGGCTGTTCCACCGACCAATCTTGATGAAACCACAGTACAAACCACAATCGGAACGCCCCAAAAAACACCAGCCAAAAGCACAGTAAACGAATGGGAAAAAATATGAATGACAGATTTTTTAACATCAGAAATGGAAAAGAGGAATCCCGCAAAGTTAACTCAGTGTAAAGTTTCCTGTGGCTAAATCCGGATTTCTTCGTCGAAAGGATACCTACTTTACCAGTAAAACACGGCAAACTACCGAAAACCTTATTTATATGGTAAAAAATCACTTTTTTTGCCCTGTAATTCTCCGATACCCATGTACCGAATACTCCTGATTCCCGCCATATTATTACTCCATTGTTTGGGCGCCCTGCCGGTTTCCGGTCAGAATAACGCTGTTATGGACACCCTGGCCGGAAAGCTTAGTGTAATGGTTGCGTTGGCACAAGCAGGCAATTTTGAACAGGCCCAGGTAGAAGTAGAAAGCCTGCGGGAATTCATGAAACGCTATAACATCCCGATAACTGCCAGAGCATTAACCCTGATGTCAGGTATCTATCAGGCCAACTCTGACGAACGTAGCGCAACCACCTTGCTTCATTCCGCAGAGATGGATGCTCGAAAAGATGCCAACCCGTTTTCCAAATCAGATTTACTTCAAGCACTCGTTCAGGAATATAGAAAATGGCAATTGCCGGATCAGGCATTGACCTGCCAACAATTATTAACGGTAGCCCAGGATTCTATAAAAGCCCGGGAAAGAAAAGCAGAAGCCCTGGGGATGCGCCAAAAATATGATTCCCTGGCCGTATTACATCAACTGGAGCTCAGCAACCAGGGTAACTATTACCAGATCCCCAAGGATCGTGCCTTACTCTATGGAGGCCTGGCTGGTTTGATATTGGTGATTTTGTTGATCAGAAATATGACTATCGACTCGCGGTGGCAGAAATTACTGAGAAAAAAAGAACAGGAGTGGGAACTTGTGAAGGCCAATCTGGAACATGAGGCCCAACAGACCGCTTTCACGCCTGTTTTGGCACCAAAACCAGAAGCTACCAACGCTATTGTTGCTACCCGCATCCAGGAACCCTGGTCGCCCGGACCTGGCCCTAAACCGCACCAGATTTGCCTGCTTATTGAGCCTAACCGCCAGGTAGTACTATACTTAAAGTCTCTGCTTTCAGACCGTTTTCAGATTGAAACAGCCCAAACACAAAGTGAAGCCCTGGAAATGGCCAATGAAATGCTGCCCGATCTGATCGTATGCGATGCCCTGATTAATGGACATGCCGGCATTGAAATTGCCAGGCAAATCAAACTCAGTGAACGCACCAATCATATCCCGGTTGTTTTGTTGACCGACAAATTTGGCAACGAAGGCAAACTGGATGCTTTGCGTGCAGGTGCGGATGCCTGGTTTACCCGCCCTGTAATTGACGACGAATTTGATGCTTCTGTTCAGCGACTACTGGAAGCTCGAAAAGTGAAGCATGAGCAATTTAGTCGCTTTTTGCAGTTGTATTTTTCAGACAACAGAGTTGCCCTTCAGGATCCATTCCTGCAGCAAATTGTTCAACTCATTGAAACCAATCTTGCCAATCCTGATTTTCTGCCGGATGATATTGCTAAAAAGCTTCAACTAAGCAGAGGCCATTACGCTAAAAAACTCATGGTACTCACCGGAAAAGAACCGGTGCAACTCATTCGGGAATTACGCCTGGAAAAAGCAAAAGTATTGCTGGAAAAACGCGCAGGAACTCCTCAGGCCATTTCTGAGCTGGTTGGCTTCAGCAACCCGGGTACTTTCGCCCTGGCATTCAAGGAATACTTCGGGGAGAACACACTGCTGCTGTATTCCTTGCCACAGGGCCGACTGTAATATTGCCGCCCAGAATGGTAATCTAAATATTTTTCTTTTCATGCGTTCAGCTCTGATTGGGTTATTGCTTTGTAACCTGCCCCTGATTTCTTTTTCCCAAAAACAACGCTTTGTTGACGAAGATCTCACCCGATTTTGGATCGCTTATGATAGTATTGCAACAAGCTCCGACACTTTGGTGCAGGCGCGTTTCCTGGAACAAATTTTCCTGAATCCAGGCACCGAAGGCCTGAAAAGCCTGATGCAGGTACGCAGATATACCGCAGAAAGTTATCTGGCCGCCATTCGCCAATACCCCGCCTTTTGGGAAAGTATCAGGCACAACAGCCAAAACCTGGATGCCGTCAAAGCAACCATTGAACAGGATATCGACAAGCTCAAAAAACAGTATCCCAGCCTGAAGCCCTCAACCATTTACTTCCTCATGGGTGCTTTCAGAACAAACGGTACCATTCACCAGGATCGGGTGTTACTGGGCGCTGAAATGGCCATGACTGATCAGCAAGCTGATGTGCACGAACTTCCAGAGCACCTGCAAACCTATTACCAGCTTTACAGACCATTAGCGCAACTTGGCTTGTTGTGTACGCATGAATACATCCATACACAACAAAAAGAACCACTGAACAACCTGCTGTGTTACACCCTTTATGAGGGTATTGCAGAATTTGTATCCTGCCACGCTACCGGCAAACCCAGCTCCCTGCCCAACTTCTCGTTCGGCCTGAAAGAAGAAGCCCGAATCAAAGCCAAATACCTGGAAGAACTCTATTTGCCCGGCACGTTGAACAACTGGATGTGGGGCAATAACAACAACGAATTAAAAGAACGAGACCTTGGCTATTTCGTCGGGTATCGGATTAGCGAAGCTTATATACTGAAAGCCAAGGATAAAATCAAAGCCATTCAGGAACTGATTGAGTTGGACTACACCAACGACAAGGCAGTTGAAAAAGTAGTAGACGGATCCGGCTATTTCCCAAAAAAAATCAGCGAAATATACCGCGACTATGAGTCTTCGCGGCCCAAAGTGACGCATATGTCACCGTTTAAAAACAAGGCAAAAAACGTAAAACCCGGACTCAAAAGCATTACCATACATTTTTCCAAACCCTTGAACGGATACAATACCGGGGTGGATTACGGTCCATTGGGAGAAAGTGCTTTCCCTAAACTAAGCAACCGACGCTGGTCGGCAGATGGCGCCTCCTGGTCGTTTGATGCCGAGCTTGAACCCGGAAAGACGTATCAGATCCTCATTTCCAATAATTTTCGGTTAGCCAACAATGTTCGGCTAAAACCCTATCTGATTGAATTTCAGACCAGTCAGGAAAAGATGAAATAGACTTTTATTATAATTTTTTGGCATTAACACAAAAAAAACAAATCAAAAGCAACCAAATTAAAATATTATCTTACTTTTGTTCACACTTTTAGCATAATATCAAATATATACTATAGCCTTCGGTTAATTTCCAATCCTGCCATGAAACAATTAACCGTATATACTTATGAGAAACCTAAACCTCCCATCGTTGGCGGGGGCATTTTGCCTTTGCCTCCACCCTCCATTGTGTGCCTTTCCCCACCTTGATTTCACCGCAAACAAAGACATCATTCGAAGTTTAGCAGCTTTTGAACAGGAAAAATTACTTTGCAGCAGGGAAAATTCAGGTTTCATCTACCTGAATGCAAACGAAATACCTACCACATACAGCCCCACAAGTGGAAACTTTGCTTTTTCCAATGTTCAACAGGTTGCTTTTACCCCAGACGGCAGCTGGCTAATCGGCCATGCCGGAGGTGTCGCACGTAAACAATTCGACACCTGGACCAACTGGGACACTGCTTCTATTGGTCTCACTTTTGAATACAGTAGCATGACCACCATCAAGGCAAGACCAGATGGCTGGATGGCTGTTGGCACCCTGTATCATGGCGCCGCTGTTTTTAACGGACAAGAATGGTTACCCTTTAACACAGACAACAGTCCTTTGCCCTCCAACCAGGTGCTGGATCTGGCCTTCGGTCCGGATAATTGCCTTTATTTTGCTACTTTCAGAGGACTTGTTGTCTGGGATGGCCACCATTGGACCGTCCATAATACCAATACCACCGGCATCCCAAACTTCGGAAACCTGAAATCAGTGGCTGTGCTGAACAATGGAGATGTATGGACCACCTTTTCAGGCAACCGAATCGCCCTGCTCAGAGATGGCATCTGGAGTCACCTCAACCTGAACGATCTGGGCATCTTTGAAGAAGGAAACAGGGTGGGACGCCTGCTGGTGGATGCTAACCAGCGACTTTGGTTGAGCGCAACCAAAACCATTTCCATGTTGGACCGCAATGGCTGGAACCATTTTACCAACCCGATGAAAGACAACACCGACCCTTTTGCGCAACCAACATTCACCGTTGACGGAACCGGGCAAGTATGGATTGCAGATCCTACCCTGCACAAGTGGATACCTGAAACCTCCACGTCGGCTCCCTCAAAAGAACCCACCAATACTCAGCCTAATGATGCTGTTAAGATAAGTAATAACCAGTCAAACACCATTGTAAATCGTTTTTTTGTTGATCTCCCGTACTGGAATAACCAGGTGGTGCGGTTTGAAATATTCGACAAATTGGGGAAGCAATGGTATACCAAAACTACCATCATTCAGAATGGATCATACACTATTGAACTCCCTGATGCCCTTCCAAAAGGCGAATTTATGTTGCACGCACGCAACGATTCCGGAAAGCGACTGGTAGGTAGGTTTGTAAGAACCTGAATGATAGTACCTTAGCGGCCAGACATGAATCGCGAACAAGAACTGGCCCATTTTCAGGCGCTTAAAACATTGCTCCTTCAGGAGAAGGAAGCAGATTATCGCAATTTTCTCGAATTGGTTAGGGAAAACCCGCTTCCCAAGCGCGTGGAAGAAGGTTATACCTGGTTCCCGTTAAATGTACTCAACACAGGCTTTTCACTTGGCGAAAAGGCCTTCATTGTCTTAGAGCGCACCAGCAGAATCAACGAACCCCATCAATTACGAGCTGGTCAACCCGTAAGCCTGTTCACCCTGACCCCCGATGCAGAACAACCTGAAAAGCAAGGGGTTATCAACTACGTGGAACGAAACAGGATGAAAATCATCCTCAACGCCAAAGATGTGCCGGACTGGATACAGGCAGGACAAATCGGGGTTGATATGCTCTTTGATGATCGTAGTTATTTTGAAATGGATAAGGCCCTGGACAAAGTAATGCAGGCTAAAGGGGATCGATTGGCTGAACTCAGGCGACTTTTTACCATTGGCGAAGGGTTACATACGCCAATTCAATTACCTCAGGCCGGCAAGGACGCTTCTATCCTGAATCCTTCTCAGCAAAATGCCGTAAGCGCCATTTTGCACCACAGGGATGTAGCAGTTGTACATGGCCCACCTGGTACCGGTAAGACCACAACACTGGTAGCAGCCATTAAAGCGCTTGCCCAAACAGAGCAAACTGTGCTGGTAACTGCTCCCAGCAACACAGCCGCCGATTTGCTCACGGAACGGTTGGCAGCTCAGGGCTTGAATGTGGTGCGTATCGGAAATGTTAGTCGGGTAGATGAGGCGGTGATTCAGCACACAGCTGAAGCTTTGCTGGCCGCGCATCCTGAAGCTAAAAACATTAAAAAAGTAAAAATAGCCGCCGCTGAGTACAGGCGTCAGGCAGCCCGTTTCAAACGCAATTTCCAGGCTGAAGACCGGCGGGAGCGGGCACATCTGAAACAACAGGCCAGAGAACTGGATGATTGGGCCCGAACCCTGGAAGACCGTGTATTGGATGAGATATTGAGCAGTGCCCAGGCCATTACCTGCACCCTGGTTGGCGCCGCACATCCCTTATTGGACAAGCGCCGTTTTAGAACCTGTGTCATTGACGAAGCGGCCCAGGCACTGGAGCCGGCCTGCTGGATTCCAATTGCTAAAAGTAGTCGGGTGGTGCTGGCCGGAGATCCTTTCCAACTACCTCCAACCGTCAAAAACATGGATGCGGCCCGAAAAGGATTATCCACTACCCTGATCGAACGTTGTCTGGATTTACTTCCTGGCCATGTCCATTTGCTAACAGTACAATACAGGATGCACCAGGCCATTATGGCCTTTTCCAACCAATATTTTTATGGCGGCGTACTGGAAGCACACCATAGCGCCGCCCACAGAACCCTATACCTGAACGATCCCGATGCCTTTGAAACCAGTGTAAGTTTTATTGACACAGCCGGTTGTGGTTTTGAAGAAAAACTACAGGAATCCAACGGAATGCTACACCGAAACCCGAGTCGTTTTAATCCGGAAGAAGCCCAATTATTGGTGAGGCATCTCAAAGGATTGCTGCACCGTATGGGATTCCCTGAATGCTGGGAAAAAGAAACGCCGCCACCAGGACCTGACATCGGTATATTATCGCCATACCGGGAGCAGGTTAACCAACTGGAAGCACTGGTGCAGGAGGACGGATTACTCGCTCCATTACTGCAAAACGGCAATATTGCCATCAATACCATCGACGGATTCCAGGGACAAGAACGGGATGTGATTTACATCAGTCTGGTTCGTTCCAACAACAAACACGAAATTGGATTCCTCCAGGACTACCGAAGAATGAATGTTGCCATGACGCGCGCACGTCTGGCCCTGATGGTTATTGGAGATTCCGCTACCATCGGAGAGAACAAATTTTACCAGCAATTCATGGACTACTGCGCCGAACATGGCGCATACAGAACGGCATGGGAATACTATGATTGAGTGCGTTTAACCCTGACTCTTCACTCCTGTACCGAAGTACTTAACGCAGCCTTCCCAGCACCTCTTTTAGCCTTCGAATTGCTTCCCGAAGCTGCTCTTCAGAGGCCGCATAGCTCAGTCGGAAGCAATTAGGATCCCCAAATGCAGAGCCGGAAACCAGGCCAACATATGCAGAGGTCATGACATAATCACAGAAATCATCTGCATTATGGATGGTCACATGGCCATCTGTTTTTCCAAAATAACTACTGATATCCGGGAAAACATAAAATGCACCTTCAGGATGATTAGCTCTGATTCCAGGCACTTCTTCCAGCATTGAAAGTACGATATCCCGTCGTTCCCGGAAGGCTTCCCGCATAGCAAAAGTAGGTTCAAGATCAGCCATCAACGCAACGGCGCCGGCCTTCTGACTAAATGAAGCAGCACCACTGGTCACCTGACCCTGGATCTTGGTGCATGCATCCGCAATGTATTTGGGAGCACCCATGTAACCCAAACGCCATCCTGTCATGGAAAAGCCTTTTGCAAACCCGTTTACGGTAATAGTTCGGTCTTTCACTTGAGGAAATGTACCGATACTCACATGTTGATGCGTGAAGTTAATGTATTCATAAATCTCATCGCTTACCACCAGTACATGGTCATGTTTGGCCAACACATTCGCATAGGCTTCCAATTCATCCAGGTCAAATACGGTTCCGGTTGGATTGCATGGTGAGGAAAACAAGACAAACTTTGTTTTTGGCGTAATAGCATCAGCCAGTTGCTGAGGGGTGGGCTTGAAATCATGCTCTACACCGGCGTAAACACAAACAGGGGTTCCGCCTGACAACTTCACGATCTCAATATAGGACACCCAATAGGGGGCGAAAAGAATCACTTCGTCGCCGGGATTGAGCAATGCCTGACAAAGATTGTAGATGGTTTGCTTGGCGCCGTTACTAACCACAATTTGCTCGGGTTTGTAATCCAGCTGGTTATCGCGTTTGAATTTTTCACTGATGGCCTTGGTGAGTTCAGGCAAACCTGCCACCGGGGTATACTTGGTATATCCGTCTTTCAAGGCCTGATAAGCAGCCTCTTTGATATGATCAGGAGTGTCAAAGTCTGGTTCACCGAGACTAAGACTTATAACATCGTGACCTAGCGCGCGCAATTCACGCGCCATACGGGCCATTTTCAGGGTTTCAGATTCAGCAAGATTCAGAACGCGTTCAGAAAGCATATGATGTAATGTGGAGAATGTGATTAATGGTTGATTTTTGAGTAGTGCCAAACAGTTACAGCAGCAAGGATGAGTATCATTAGGATAAGAACCACTACCCATGTCTGCAAAAAACGGATTCCTCTGCGACGCTTGGGTCGCGGACTTCGATCCAGCTTTTGCTCCAACTTTTGCCAAACCTGTTCAGGTGGCTTTTCATGGAGCTTTTGCTCATTGTGCTTAAAAAACTCAAATATATCAGACATCGAACAAGATACTAATTGTTACCAGTTTTCAGAAAACGATTGTTGTATTTCAATCTATTTTTCAGACTTCATACCTTTTCAACAAACTTCTTAGCTTTTCTTTTGCCAAGATCAACTGACTCTTACTGGTGTTAATACTGATACCGAGCATTTCTGCAATTTCCACATGCTTAAAACCCTCAAGCACATACAAATTAAAAACAGTGCGATATCCAGGTGGAAGTTGATCCAGAACTTCCAGAATTTCCTTGGCTGACATTTCGGATTCTATATTGAATCCGTCAGGCTGATCAGGTATTTCCCGACCATCTCCCGGAAAATCAAGTGGTTGGGTCTTTCTGAGCATCATCAAGCATTCATTTACCATAATCCGACGGATCCAGCCTTCAAAACTTCCAGCTTCGGTGAACGCATCAATTTGAGAAAAAACCTTGAAAAAGCCACTGATCAGGGCTTCTTCAGCGTCCTCCCGACGCTTCAGATAGCGTCTGCAAACACTGAACATCAAGGGAGAATAACGTTCGTATAGCCACTTCTGGGCCATACGATCCTGATCCCTCAACCGGCTTAATAGTTCCTGCGTTTGCATATCTAAATTTCAGGGCAAAGTTGGCAATACTCCGGCACTGCACCGTCAACTTTTTATGAAAATTGAACCAAAATTAAGGATGATCACTTAACAAACTGATTTTGAATTATTTAACCACAGCAAATATTGCTTTGTAATTAATCTGAAAATTTCAAAAATCTTTTTGTCCTTTGTGAAACAAAAAGCCAGAAGGACAACTCCAAAACAGCCAATAATTTGAAAATCAATTCATTATCAATCAATCAGCCTTTCCTTTATGAGCGAAAATCAAAACTCCCGTACCTACGCCATCACTGTCACCATTTTACTCCTTTTGGCAGCAGGAATTGGCTTCTTCTTCTGGCAAAAATCTAAAAACTACCTGGCCGAAACCCAAAAACTGGAAAAAGAACGCCTTACACTGGAAGCGGAAAAGGCACAAATTACCAACTCACTGGATAGCATGACCAATGCCTATTCCAGTCTTAGAACAGAGAATGAAAGCCTTGCCGGACGTGTTGCAATCTCTGCGCAACAAGTTCAGCAAAAAGAAACAGTTATCAAGGAAATCAAAGCATCTACCTCCAAAGATATCCAAAGCCTTCGTGCCCAGTTAGAAGCTTTGAAAAAAACCAAGATAGAACTGGAGACCATCATTACTGGCTTACGACTTGAAAACGAGCAACTTAAAGCTCAGGTAGAGCAACTTTCCTCAGATAACGCACAACTAAAAGGCGCCAATACCGAACTGACTGGTCAGGTGCAGGATCTTGCCAAACAATTGGAAGCACAGATCAGAAAAACGCAGTCTGCAACCTTCAAAGCAACTTCCTTTTCCGTACAATGCGAACGACGTGGTGACAAGCTTACCACACGAGCCAAAAAGGCCCGTGAGATTTTCGTAAGCTTTGACTTAGCAGATGTACCACAGGCTTATCAGGGCCAGCAGAAGTTATACATGGCCATGACAGATGAAAAAGGGGTGCCTGTGATGAGTAAAAATCCAGTCAAGAGTACTATCAATGCTCCCGCTGGCTCTGTTAACATCACCGCACAGGAAACCAAAGACGTTAACCTGAGTGAAGTTCAGCGCATTTCTTTCTCCCATAAATTTGACGAACGCCTTAAACCTGGCAACTATGTAGTAGCTATCTACTGTGAAAAAGGTCTGCTAGGCTCCGCTACTTTCCGCCTCGGGAAATAAGGCACAAAGTGTGAACACAAAGGCACAAAGGCACAAAGGCGCGAAGGCACAAAGACTGGGGCAGCTTCGCTGACTTGAATAAACAACGAAGGGTCGGCTTTCAGCCGACCCTTCGCGTCTTTGTGCCTTCGCGCCTTTGTGTCTTCGTGTTCACACTTTGTGCCTTATCACACGAATTTATCTGCACATGAGGACGATGCAAATGCATCTGGTTTGGCCTTAAATACAAACCCCATGCTCAGGATATAACCCATGGCCTCTTTTAATGCAGTATTGCTTTCGAATGCCGGGTCCGTATTGATATCGGCATGGACTTCCAGCGCAACATCGTAACGGTCCAGTAATTCACATAGCGTATAGGCTACTTCTACTGAACGGCCCACTTCCAGTATCATTCGTTCCCGAAGCGACATTTGCCGGTAGTGTTTATCATTGGATATGAACATAAATCCGCCCCTTTTCTCCCTCAGAAACACAATTACCGTTGCAAAATGTACTTCATTACCAATTACTTGTGAGTCAGTACCTATGCAAACCTTGAGTTTAAACCCTGCTTCAGATTCTCTTCGAATGGTTTCTTCTACAACCTCCTGAAGCGGTTTTTCAATACGCTGTCCGTTGAGTCTTCTCCAATTCATGAGTGTGTGGGTGTTTATGGGTTTATGGGGTTTATGGGTTTATCAGATACTTTTATTTCTTTTCCCCAAAAGTGCAGCATTTTTCGGATAAATTTCTCCGGTTTCTCAAAATTAATAGCCACTTAACTTGTTTATGAGCTAATTGAAGCTAAAAACCACCATATAGGGGTTGATAGTTCCATTTTTTCAAAATGAGCGATAATTTGTTGTGATATTGGTGGTTTTGCCAGAATTTTGCGGCGTTTTTGAACCTATGATAGAACAGCACATTTCTGAAGCCGGGCAAAATGCTATCCCGTTGGTACGGACCAAAAAAGCCTTGCATAACCGTGTCAACCGTCGTGAGTTGAAAGAACGGATGAAAAGTGATCCGGTAAAGAGGGTCACACTTTCTTTTTACAAATACAGCCACATACAGGATCCTGTTGCTTTTCGCAATGAGTTGTATCGCTGGTGGGATGCCTTGGGCGTCTTAGGGCGTACTTACATGGCTCAGGAAGGCATCAATGCACAAATTTCTGTACCTGAAGCAAACTTTGAGCAGTTCAAAACCCTGATGAACTCCTATGAAATGTTCCGTGGCATGCGCCTGAACATTGCTGTAGAAGCAGAAGGGAAATCTTTCTTTGCGCTGATCATTAAGGTAAAAGATAAGATTGTGGCTGATGGTATCACAGATCCTACGTTTGACCCTTCCAAAACTGGAATTCACCTCAATGCTGAAGCCTGGAACCAGGCAAGTGAAGACCCGGATGTGGTGATTGTAGATATGCGAAATCACTATGAAAGTGAAGTGGGACATTTTGAAAACGCGATTACTCCTGATGTCACAACCTTCCGGGAAGAATTACCTCTGGTAGCCGACATGTTGGAAGCGCATAAGGACAAAAAAATCCTGATGTACTGCACTGGTGGCATTCGTTGTGAAAAAGCGAGTGCCTACATGAAATACAAAGGCTTTGAAAATGTCTTTCAATTGGAAGGAGGTATCATTGAATACGACCGCCAAGTAAAAGCTAAAGGTCTGGATAACAAGTTCATAGGCAAAAACTTTGTATTTGATGAACGTTTGGGCGAACGCATCAGCCCGGATATCATCGCTAACTGCCATCAATGTGGCAAACCAGCCGACACACACGTCAACTGCGCCAATATTTATTGCCATATCCTGTTCATACAATGTGAAGAGTGCCAGAAAAAACATGCAGGCTGCTGCTCTGAAACCTGCCAGGATTTCCACGCATTGCCAGTAGAGGAACAAAAGTTGAAGGCGCCATCCATGGTATTTAATGGATCAAAATTCGGTAAAGGTGCTTACAAAGCTTTCAGGAAAGCGGGAGGTACATTAAACGGATAAAAAGGAGTCAATCCGCTCAGCAAAGGAAAAAATCACGTTCTTTCGCCGTCCAAATTTTTCGCTATGTCCAAAAAACAACCCAAGCCGGCATCTTCCGCTAATCAGGCATCCACTGCTAAAACGAAAGAATCCGTCACTCCTGCATTCTTTTCCAATACGCTGCTGCAAAGTGCCTTGATATTTGCCGTTGCCTTTTTGTTATATGCCAATACGCTTGGCCACGGATTTGTGCTGGATGATGCAATTGTTATTACCGACAATATGTACACCCAACAAGGGGTAAAAGGTATTGGCGGGATCATGTCGAAAGACACTTTTTTTGGATTTTTCAAGGTGGAAGGCAAAGAAACACTGGTTTCAGGTGGACGTTACCGTCCGATGACCCTGGTGTTGTTCGCCTTGATTTATCAAATCAGTACAGGGCCATTTATATTCCACCTGTTCACTGTTTTGTTGTTCGCTTTTACCTGTGTGGTTTTGTATCGTACCTTACTGTTGCTATTGGCGCCGGAGGGGCAGCCGGCCACTGCTACTGCCTGGAGTAACGCATCTCCCATGGTGGCCTGGTTCAGCAGTTTGTTGTTTGCGGTTCATCCTATTCACACAGAAGTAGTAGCCAATATCAAAGGATGTGATGAGATTCTTACGCTCCTGGGATGTTTGGGCGCTTTGTACTTTACCCTGAAATTCTGGGACACCCGACAATCAAAATGGGCAATAGCAGCAGGATTATCCTTTTTAATTGCTTGTTTATCCAAGGAAAATGCAGCGGCATATGCCATTTTGATCCCTTTAGCCCTTTTGTTTTTCCGCCCTAATCAAGAAAAAAATACATCTATCTGGAAGGCTTCTTTTCCTGTTTTGGGCGCTTTTGTGCTATTCTTCCTGCTTCGTGGCACCATTCTGCAATGGCGTTTTGGCGGAGAGCCCATGGAGTTAATGAACAATCCATTTCTGAAACTGGAAGGAAACCAATGGGTTAAATTCCTTCCTGCCGAACGCCTGGCTACTATTTTTTATACGCTTTGGAAATACGTGCAGCTGCTCTTTGTGCCGCATCCGCTCACGCATGACTATTACCCAAGACAAATTGGTATAAAAAGCTTTGGCGATCCGCAGGTGTTACTCAGTTTAGCCTTGTATGGTAGTATGGCATACCTGGCAGTTCGCGGCATCCCCAAAAAAGACCCGGTAGCTTTCGCCATTTTCCTATACTTGTTGCCATTGGGCATTGTGTCAAATCTTGTGTTTCCTATCGGTACGAATATGGGTGAACGTTTTGCGTTTATGCCTTCTGTAGGATTCTGTTTTTTAATGGGCCTGGTGTTATACCAGGGCTTTAAAAGGAGTCAAAACCTTACTCTTGCTTGTTTTGGATTGGTAGCGGTACTTTTTTCACTCAAAACCATTCTTCGAAATCCAGCCTGGGAATCCAATGAGAAGCTGTTTATGACCGATGCAACTGTATCCATTAACAGTGCGAAATTGCAAAATGCCTGTGGTGGTGTATTGTTTGACCGTGCAACCAAGGAAAAAGACCTTGAAAAACAGCGGGTCCTATGTATGCAAGCCTTGCCACACCTTGATCAGGCAATCAAAATATATCCCAATTATAAAGATGCCTATATCAGTCGTGGTGGCGCCCACTTTGTACTCAAAGAATTTCCTGACGCTATAGCAGATTACAAACGGGCTATTCAACTTGCTCCAGACGAAGCAAAGCTAAAAACCTATCTGGCATTGGCACTCCGGGATGGAGGCAGATATTACGGGGAAACCAAGAGTGATATCGCCAATGCGTTCAAATGTTTTGAAGAATCCTGGCAGATCAATCCAAAAGATCCTGAAACAGCCCGACTCATGGGCGTAGCCAATGGCATACAGGGTAACCACACAAAAGCCATTGAGTGGTTTACCAAAGGGGTGGAGGTTGCGCCAAATGATGCCGGTTATATTTGGGATTTAGGCCTGGCTTATGCTGCTTCAGGCAACCAGGCTAAATGGGACGAACTGCGCCAAAAAGCCTTAAGCATTGATCCAACCATTGCGGAACGCAGAAGCAAAGGAGGACGCTAACCCCTAACACTGCAAAAAAATGACCCAAATGACCTCAATGACCCAAATGACCTCAATGACCCAAATGACCTCAATGACCTCAATGACCCAAATGACCTCAATGACCCAAATGACCTCAATGACCTCAATGACCCAAATGACCTCAATGACCCAAATGACCTCAATGACCCAAATGACCTTAATGCCCACAACGACTCCCAAATAACTTCCATACCTTTGCCCCTTCCAATTTTTTAACCATCACTACTGCCTAATAGTACAATGTTCGAAAGTTTAAGTGACCGATTAGAGAGTGCCTTTAAAGTATTGAGCGGTAATAACCGCATCACAGAACTTAATGTCGCCGAAAGTATCAAGGAAATTCGTCGTGCCCTGGTAGCAGCCGACGTAAACTATAAGATTGCCAAGGATTTCACTGACCGGGTGAAGGACAAAGCGCTAGGCACCGAAAACGTGCTAAAAAGTGTTTCCCCCGGCCAATTGATGATCAAAATCGTCAGCGATGAGCTTACCGAACTCATGGGTGGCCAAAGCGTTGGCATCAATGTAAAAGGACATCCCGGCATTGTGCTGGTAGCTGGTCTGCAGGGCTCCGGTAAAACGACCTTCAGTGGAAAGCTGGCCAAACACCTGAAAGAGCAGCGCAAAATGCGCCCTTTGTTGGTAGCATGCGACGTATACCGCCCGGCGGCTATTGATCAGCTGACGGTTTTGGCCGACAGCATTGGTGTTACAGTATACAAAGAACTGGAAAACAAAAATCCGGTAGAAATTGCCCGCAACGCTGTGGCCTATGCAAAGGCGAATAGCCACGATGTAGTAGTAGTGGATACAGCTGGTCGTTTGGCAGTGGATGAGGCCATGATGGAAGAGGTGGAGAACATTAAAAAGGCGCTCAATCCAACCGAGACGCTTTTTGTGGTGGACTCCATGACCGGTCAGGATGCCGTTAATACTGCAGAGGCATTCAATAGCAGGATCAATTTTGATGGTGTAGTACTCACAAAGCTGGATGGCGATACCCGCGGTGGGGCCGCCCTAACCATCAAACACACGGTAGGCAAACCCATCAAGTTTGTTTCCCAGGGTGAAAAACTGGACGCTCTCGATATTTTTTATCCAGACCGTATGGCACAGCGAATTTTGGGCATGGGTGATATCGTTTCGCTCGTGGAAAAAGCCCAGATGGAGTTTGATGAGGAAGAAGCCAAACGCCTTGAGAAGCGGATCAAACAAAACAAGTTTGACTTCAACGATTTCCTTGGGCAAATGCAAATGATCAAGAAAATGGGCGATCTGAAAAGCCTAATGGCCATGATCCCCGGTATGGATAAGGCCTTGAAAGATGCTCCGATTGACGACAAGGCGCTGGTGCGTGTAGAGGCCATTATTCAAAGTATGACCCCATGGGAACGCGCTAATCCCGATGGTATTACCCTTTCCCGTAAAAAAAGGTTGGCAACAGGTTGTGGGCAAAATCTGGATCAGATCAACCTGTTCATGAAAAATTTCAACCAGATGCGCCAGATGATGCATCAGTTTTCCAAAATGCCTGCCGGCCGAATGGGTATGCCTGGCGGAGGCGGCATGAATATGCCTGCGCCTAAGGGTGGGATTTCGAGGTTTAAACGTCGGTAATTCATCTTTTTTACAAAGTAATGAATGCTCGATTTCTCCTGCTTCTAGCGGTCTTTTTATTCCAGGCCTTCAGAATTTGTGCTCAGCAGTCGCTGGTAACCTTTTCCGGCACTTATGGTATCGTAAAAAATATATATCCTGAACGATCCTTTGACAAAAAGGTTGGCGGCCTTCAATTAGGGCTGGAGTACCCCTTTAAAAAGCGGTTTTCTTTTGGTGGAGATTTGGCCTGGCAATCCGTTGACTCCTACACGGCATCTGTAAGACCGGTTTCTCCTGCGTCCAGCAAGCCAGAAGTCGAGTTTGGTGTTAAAAACAACCAGGTTAGTGCCAGAATATACGCCAGATACTACCCTCAAAGAACACTAGACGGATTTTATCTGGGCGTTTTCACTACGTTTACCGTACAGATGCTTAGCCAATCAGGCTACCCTGATGACGGGGCATACCCGGAAAATCCGAATGATTTGGTTGATCATTTTTACCGGGGAGGAGGCTTGACCTATGGCTACCGGTTTAAGTTGAGCGAAGTTTTGGGCGCACATACCTTTCTGATGCACCAAATGCTTTGGGATAACGACAATCCAGACCTTAGGCAGCAAAACCACCAGGTGGGTTTGGGGCTACATCTTTTTTTGTGACAGATTTTCTGCGAAAGAAAACAGCGACAGTCTCCCAACCATCCATGCTGGCCTTACGTCACGTATGAAAAAGGTATTTATGAGACATTCTTTACTCCTGATTTGTTTACTTGGACTTTCTCTGAACGCGCTGGCACAAAATAAGAAATTCCAATTCGGCTTCTTGGCCAAAGCAGGCAATTTTACACTACCCAATGCAGCTCTTATTGATGATTATGACCTGTACTGGAGTCATGTCACGAATCGTCACAAACTTGGATTTCAACAATCCCTGGGTGTTTTTGCTACCTATAAATTAAGCGAACAATTCCAGATTACTTCAGAGTGTAGTTTTAGATTCATCACTTCTAAACATCGAAAAAACTGGGAATACCAATTTTTTGACAGCATAGGAATCATCAGAGAAACGGCGATGCAGGTGAATAAAACACAAATAACCAGCCTTGTTTTACCTATTATGCTCCAGTATTCCCCAGAAAAGCTTCCCAAACTCCAATTTCGGCTAGGTGGAGGAATGTGCCATAATTTATCGGCAAAATCAGAAAATATCAACACCTATTCGTTTGGTGAGACAACTGATGTTGAATACCGATTTGAAAATAACACGAACCAATGGCACTCCTCTGACTTTCGCTTCCAATTCACCGCAGGTATTGGATATCAGATAAGCCCAAACACCTCCATTGGATTAGAATATCAACAGGAAAAAAGCTACCAACAATACTTTGACTCCTATTTCAATTCAAATCCATTCATAGATATAGCAGTTTATTCAACTTATATTCCAAGAATGCATAGTTTTTCCGTCTCTTTGCGGCACAATTTGCTCCTCTAGAATGAATCACCTCCAATACACCTTCCAAACCATCCCTGAAAACATTGATCTCCTGATCGCTTTTCTGACCGACAGTCCTTTCGATACGTTTGAGGAAACACCTGAAGGCTTTCTGGCATTTGCTCCGGCTTCTGCCTCTGAGGCTGAAATAGAAGCGCAGCTAGCCGAACTTCGGGAACAATTCGAATTCTCCTGGGAGAAAACACTTATTGAAGGCCAAAACTGGAACGAACTCTGGGAAAGCAATTTCCAGCCGGTGATCGTAGACGATTATTGCGCGGTCCGTGCCGACTTTCACGATCCTATTCCCGGTAAAAAATGGGAACTGGTTATCAATCCCAAAATGGCCTTTGGCACGGGGCACCACGAAACCACCTGGCAATGCATAGCTGCCATCGAACACCTGCCTATGAAAGGCGCTAATATTCTGGATTACGGATGCGGCACCGGCATTCTGGCCATTCTGGCGGCTAAGGAAGGCGCTGCTCGCGTGGAAGCCGTGGATATTGAAGAACAATCATACCTCAATACCGTTGAAAATAGCCAAGCCAACGGCGTTCCGGAAGTGATTGCCCGTCTGGGCACCCTCGACGCCGTAGAAGGCCATGATTTCGACGGTATTTTAGCCAATATCAACCGGCATGTCATCCTCGATTCTCTGCCCCGGCTGGCAGCATTGACCAAATCAGGTAGCTGGCTACTCATATCCGGCATCTTGCTTTCAGACGAAGATATTGTCACGGAAGCTGCACAAAAAGCAGGCTTTGAAAAAAAAGACATGAAAAGTCGGGGAAATTGGCTTTGTGGTGTATTTCATAAGGTGGGCTGATCAAGGGTTTTGACTACCTTTGCGCCTTCTTTCCCAGAACCTCCATCGCGCCTCACCTGATACGTATGCAAAAAATCCTTATTCTCGATTTTGGATCCCAGTACACACAGCTCATCGCTCGTCGCATCCGCGAAATGAATGTGTATTGCGAAATTGTTCCCTACAATAAGATGCCGGAACTCTCGGACGACATCCAGGGGGTCATTCTCTCTGGCAGTCCTTTCTCAGTTCGTTGGGAAAATGCACTCCGGCTGGATCTGAATCAAATTGCGGGCAAAAAGCCCTTGCTGGGCATTTGTTATGGCGCTCAGCTTACCGCAGATTTTTTCGGTGGCGAAGTGGCACAATCTTCCAAGCGGGAATATGGCAAGGTCATGCTGCAGCACCATGCATCCAGCGACCCCTTCTTCAATGGCATATCCAAGCGCTCTCAGGTTTGGATGAGCCATTCTGACACCATTGTAAGAATGCCGGAGGGTTTTGAGGTCTTGGGCAATTCTGATGCGATTCCATATGCAGCGTTTCGTTCGGCGGAAGGCAAATTTGCCACTCCAGTGTACGGAATTCAATTCCACCCGGAAGTATATCATAGTCTGGAAGGGTTTGAGATCCTGAAAAATTTCGTATACGATATCTGTGGATGCACCGGCGACTGGACCGCCCAACATTTTGTAGACGAAACGATTGCTGAATTGCGCCAGAAAATTGGCCAGGAAAAAGTCATCATGGCACTTTCCGGTGGAGTGGATAGCACCGTTGCAGCCACCTTATTACACCGGGCTATTGGAGACCGGCTTTTCTGCTTTTTTGTAGACAATGGACTGCTTCGCAAAAATGAATACCAGGAAGTATTGGATTCCTATAAGGGAATGGGCCTAAATATCGAAGGAGTAGATGCCAAAGACAGATTTTACAAGGCCCTGGCCGGAGTAAGTGATCCGGAACAAAAGCGGAAAATCATCGGCAAGCTGTTCATTGATATTTTCGAAGAAGAAAGCGAAGCTCATCCGGATTTCCAGTGGCTTGGACAAGGCACCATTTACCCGGACGTGATTGAATCAGTAAGTGTACATGGTCCTTCTGTAACCATCAAAAGTCACCATAATGTAGGTGGATTACCGGAAAAGCTCAAACTCAAAATTGTAGAACCCCTGCGTTCCTTATTCAAAGATGAGGTAAGAAGAGTAGGCAAAGAATTACAGGTATCTCCAAGCATACTCAACCGTCATCCATTCCCCGGCCCTGGGCTTGGCATTCGTATTTTGGGTGATATTACACCAGAAAAGGTGCAAATTTTGCAAGAAGCCGATGCCATTTATATTGGCAAACTTCGGGAACATGGACTTTATGACGAAGTTTGGCAGGCTGGCACCATCCTGTTGCCTATTCAATCAGTAGGAGTAATGGGTGATGAACGCACCTATGAAAAAACCATAGCGCTGCGTGCGGTGAGTTCTACCGATGGTATGACGGCAGAATGGAGCAGGCTTCCCTACGAATTCCTTGCAGAAGTCAGCAGCGAGATTATCAATAACGTAAAAGGAATAAACCGGGTAGTTTACGATATCTCCACCAAGCCACCAGCTACCATTGAGTGGGAATAACGCCCTCTTTTAGATAATCTTTGATTATGATCCGAGTTAAAATCTGTTGCATCAGCAGTGAGGAGGAAGCCCAAACTGCCATTTCAGCAGGAGCAGCAGCGTTGGGCCTTGTAGGTGCTATGCCAAGTGGCCCTGGCATTATTTCAGATGATCTGATAGCCCGAATTGCAGCAAAAGTACCGCCAGACATTGCTACCTTTTTATTGACAAGTGAGACCGAAGCTTCAGACATCATCCGGCATAATAAACGTGTTGGCACCAATACCATTCAGATCGTCGATGCTTTACAATCTGGCACCTATGCAGAAATTCGGGAAGCATTACCAGGCATTAAGTTGGTACAGGTGATTCATGTAACAAGCGAAGGAAGCTTGGAAGAAGCCCTTAAAGCCGCTGAATGGGTTGATTTTGTTTTATTGGACAGCGGAAATCCTACCCTGGCCGTTAAAGAATTAGGCGGTACGGGAAGAACGCATAACTGGCAGATCAGTAGTAAAATAGTGGCACAATCGCCAGTGCCGGTATTTCTGGCAGGTGGCCTTAAACCAGAAAATGTTAGAGAGGCTATCGAAGCTGTACAACCTTACGGATTAGATTTGTGCAGCGGCGTTCGCACTGACGGGAAGCTTGACCCGTGGAAGCTGGAACGATTTTTTGCGGCAGTAAATGTATAACTGCTATATCTTTGAACATTGAACAAATAAATGCGCATGAAAACGACTTTGCCCATTGCGGTGATAATGCTTTGGCTGTTTTCAGGATGTTGTTATTCTTTCAAAGGCATTTCCATTGATCCGGATGTCAACACCTTTTTTGTGCAAAATTTTGAAGGTCAATCCGCATCAGCCCCTCCTACCCTTCCGCTTGAGTTCACAGAGCGTTTAAAGGATAAGATCCGACTGGAAAGTCGGTTAAACCTTAAAAACACGGATGCAGACATAGAATTCACAGGGAAGGTAACGGAGTTCAGGGTTGTACCCGTTGCGCCAAAACCAGGGGAGGTAGTTGCGCTAAACCGTTTGGAAGTAGGTGTCAGCGTTCAGTTCATACATAATAAAAACGATAAAAAAAGCTGGCCATCTGCGCGCTCTTTCCGCCACTTTGCAGAATTTGACAACTCTCAGGAACTGCTTAGTGTACAAGATCAATTACTGACAACAACCATTTACCCCCAGATACTGGAGGATATTTTTAATGCTGCATTTAACGATTGGTAACCATCCTGGTGATGAACCACGGAAAAGCCTAATGACACCTTGACTCAGGAAAGATTTTTTCAACTGGTGGAAGACCCGGAACTTCTCCGGAGAATCACGTACGAGGAACTCAAAACCCTCGCACTCGCTTATCCGTATGCGCATAACCTAAGATACCTCCTTGCCATAAAAGCAAGGCAGATAGATCACCCTGAGGCTGACCAAAATCTGGCAACTGCTGCTGCATATAGCCTGGACAGGACCCGACTTTTTATGCTTGCAGCCCCTCAAATGATTGCTCCACAACAAATTCTTGCCCCTGAAGAAGTATTGGAATTAAAGCCCATAGAAACGGTCAAACGTGAACTGGAAGCATTGGCTCCCGTGGTCAGAGAAGAAACTACTAACAGCCAATCCTATGCCGCCTCAGTCCCTGCAGAGTACCCTGTAATGGAAGTGTCCAAAACGCCGCTTGAACCAAATACTCCCCCCTCAGATAAGGTCGGTCCATCTCCTGCTATTAACCCTTCAATGGACTTCAACACATGGATTGGCAGTTTTAGCCCGCCATTATTGAAAAAAAATGAAGTTTCTTCAATCCCACAACCTAAGGCAACACCACGGATTCCTGTTAGACAGGAATTAGAGGATGAAGAGTCTGAAAATGCAGCAGAACCCACTAAAACACAGGGAGTTGCCCAGCATTTAGCTGAAAAAAGTGTTACTGAAAATCAGGATGTAGTATCTGAAACGCTCGCCAAGCTTTATGCCAAACAGGGGTATCGTGACAAGGCAGCACAGATGTATGCCCGTTTGGCTTTGTTGTTTCCAGAAAAAAGCACGTACTTTGCGGCCGAAATTGACAAACTTAAAAAATAGGCGATATTATGCTTTCCATTCTTACAGTTTTCATCGCATTGGTAAGTGTGCTACTGATCACAGCGGTGTTGATTCAAAACCCTAAAGGCGGAGGCTTGGATGCCAGCCTTGGCGGTCAGGCGCAGCAGCTCTTTGGCGCAGCTCGTTCTACAGACTTTATTGAAAAAGCAACCTGGGTACTTGCCGGGGCGCTGATCATTCTTTGTGTGGTTGCCGTACTCACCGTAGGTACCGGAGGTGCTGCAGATACTCCAACTGAAATTCCACTTCAGTCTGCTCCACAATAAACAGCTTTTGCTATCAAATTAAAAGCGGCTTCCGGATATACCGAAAGCCGCTTTTTTGTTTAATGGCACGAATGTGAATTATTCGTCGTCGTCGTCAGATTTTCTGCGCGTGTATCCGGCGTCCTCGAGGGTCTCATTATCAATCTCCCAATCGTCTCCGCTGGCATGAGTTGGGCGCTTCCCATTCGTCAGGCGCACCTTGTCTCCAATCGGTTTGCCGCCGGGTCTGTCTTCACTGTCACCATCAAAGGAATCTCCGGCACCACCAATAGCTGGCTTGACATTGGCATTTGCCATCGCTTTACCATCGATACTTTTCGTGGCATGAGGCACCAGTCGTAAACGTTCTTTACTGATGAGTTCACCGGTTACGATACAAATACCATAAGTTTTATTATGGATTCTAAGCAAAGCATTTCTCAAATCCTGGACGAATCGTTGCTGGCGGGTTAACATCCGCTGCAACATCTCAAGATCTGTATGTGCTGTACTATCGTCATACCAATCTCCTCCCTGCTGGTTAAATCCGTTTTCATTGAGGTCTGCAATTTGCTGTTCCGTTGTCCGAAGCTCTTCCTGCGCCTGGGCAAGCTTTTCTTCAACAATCGCTTTAAACTCCTGCAATTCCTCGTCGCTGTAGCGCACTTTAAGGTCGTTCGACATGATGAGGTAAGTTTTGAGTGTAGAATGTTAAGATCAGGGGGACCTGATTTAAGGGGGCAAAATTAGTCCATTTCAAATTGTATTACCCATGAAAAAATAAAATTTACGATAATTCCATATTCAGGCCCCACTCCAGTGCTTTTGGATGGCCATATTTTTGTACTTTTGCCCACCTTTTTAAGGGTATTTGAGTCTCGAATGCATGATTCATGTTTATTCAGGCAAATTTACCCAGCAATTGACCTCTCAACCAGCAAATATGACTTCGATGCCCGTAACCAAGCGCGCCAAAGCTACCACCACATTTAATCGAGAGGAAGTCCTGGCAGATTACCGGATCTGTTGCATTAGCCGGGAAGCCAGTATCATAGCCCGGAAAGAGGTGCTCACCGGAAAAGCAAATTTTGGCATCATCGGAGATGGCAAAGAGGTGGCACAGGTGGCTATGGCCCGGGCATGGAAAAAAGGAGACTTCCGGTCCGGCTATTACCGGGATCAAACCCTCATGTTCGCGTTAGGACTATCCACCCTGGAAGCTTTTTTTGCACAACTATATGGAGATCCATATCAGGACCCTTTTTCCGGTGGCCGACAAATGAACTGCCACTTCGCCACGCCATTTGTGGATACCAATGGCCGCTTTCTGGATTTGAAAAACCGGATGAATATCACCGCAGATATTGCACCTACTGGCGGACAAATGGCTCGCGGACTGGGCTTGGCTTTTGCAAGCAAAAAATTCCGGGAAATGCCCCATCTCTGCGCAGATCTCAGCGACAATGGCAATGAAGTAACCTTTGTGACCATTGGAGACGCCTCTACCTCTGAGGGAGCATTCTGGGAAACCATCAATGCTGTCGGGGTTGTTCAGGCTCCTTTGGCCGTGAGTGTTTGGGATGATGGATATGGAATATCTGTTCCCAAGAAATATCAGACCACCAAAGAAAGTATCAGTGAGGTATTAGCCGGTTTTGAGGCCGATGACAAGGCTGGTACGAATGGTATTCGCATTCACAAAGGAAAAGCCTGGGATTACGCAGGTTTGCGCCAACTGTATGAAGAAGGTATTGCGGAGATGCGTGTCTCACATCGTCCTGCACTGTTTCATATCCAGGAAGTTACCCAGCAGCTTGGACACTCCACCAGCGGCGACCACCGACGGTATAAAAGTCCGGAGCGCTTGCAGTTTGAAGAAAACTTTGATTGCAATCGCAAAATGGCGGAATGGATCATTTCTTCCGGATTGGCCACATCAGAAGAATTGGAGCAAATTCAAAAAGAAGCGAAGCAGGAAGCTACAGCAGCGGCCCAACGGGCATACAAGGCTTATCATGAAAAGGTGGGGAAGCTAAAAAATGAGCTCACCCTTATTCTTCACCAGCTTTCCGACACTACCTACGCCGAAGAACTGAGTCAAAAAAGAGAACCATTACGCTTTGAACTACTGGAAATTGCCAGAAAAGCCATGGTAGCCCATGCCAAAGATCATCATTCGGCCATTACGGAATTATACCAGTTTATTGAGCGGGAACGGGCAGAGGGCAATCAAATTTATTCTGACTATCTCCTGAGCCACTCAGTTCAGTCGCCACTGAATATTAAAGTTGAAAAAGCCAGGTATGCAGCAGAAGCACCCTTAAAAGATGGATATGAAATCTTGAATGCCTGCTTTGATGCCAATTTTGCCAACAACCCTGGACTTTTGGTTTTTGGAGAAGATGTGGGCCATATCGGTGATGTGAACCAGGGTATGCGGGGAATGCAACAAAAATATGGACAGGAGCGCGTATTTGACACAGGCATCAGGGAATGGACTATTATGGGCCAGGCTATTGGTTTGGCCATGCGTGGCCTCCGACCAATTGCTGAGATCCAGTACCTGGATTATTTGTTATATGGGCTGTCTCCTCTTTCAGACGACCTGTGTACGCTCCGCTGGCGTTCTAATAACCAACAAATTGCGCCAGCTATCATCCGCACCCGCGGGCATCGTCTGGTTGGTGTTTGGCACGCCGGCTCCCCTATGGGTATGATGCTGGGTTCCTTGCGTGGAATGCACATATGTGTACCACGGAATATGACACAGGCAGCCGGCATGTACAACACACTACTTCAAGGCGACGACCCGGCGATTGTGGTAGAAGTACTGAATGGGTATCGTTTTAAAGAACCCCTGCCTGAAAATATTGGTACGTTTACAGTACCGCTTGGCGAGCCGGAAATTTTGCGCACCGGAACTGACATCACGGTCATTACTTACGGGGCCAGCGTTCAAATTGCCAGTGCCGCAGCCGAATTACTTCAAAAAAACGGCATCTCCATTGAGATTGTTGATGTTCAAACCTTGCTCCCTTTCGATTTGCCACATTCCTGTGTGAAAAGCGTGAAAAAGACCAGTCGGGTAATTTTCCTGGATGAAGATTTTGAGGGCGGCGCATCTGCATTTATGATGCAACAGGTATTGGAAAAGCAAAATGGTTACCGATGGCTGGATTCAAAACCATTAACGCTTTATGCCAAACCTCACCGCCCTGCATATGGTCAGGACGGGGATTATCACTCCAAACCTCAAGTGGAAGACCTGGTTGAAGCCGCTATCGCGATGATGCAGGAATCTGGATTCTAACACTAAAACACCAAAACACTAAAACACCACCTGTATGATCAAACTTTCGGAAATTTCCACCGAGGCTCCGAAGGGGCTGGATAAAAAGGATATTAAAAAGAAAACCGAAAAACTGGTGGCCAAACTCGGTGAATTACATAATCTGATGTACGCTGAAGGCAAGTATTCCATGCTCATCATTCTGCAGGGAATGGATGGAAGTGGAAAGGACGGAGCAGTTCGGAATGTTTTCCACCAATGCACGATTGCGGGCCTGGATCTTGTGAGTTATAAAAAACCTACGGAAGAAGAATTTGGCCACGACTTCCTTTGGCGTGTGCACAAATGGGTACCACAAAAAGGCATGACCACCATCTTCAACCGTAGTCATTATGAAGATATTCTGATTCAGCGTGTACATAACTGGATCGATATGGAGCGCGTAGAAAAAAGGATGGCAGCTATCAATGCCTTCGAAGACTTAATACAGTTTGATAACAATACCCTGTTGTTCAAGTTCTACATGCATATTTCTCATGAAGAGCAAGGCATTCAACTGCAACAGAGGTTGGATGATCCTACCAAATACTGGAAGCATAATGATGGCGACTGGGAAGAGCGCAAAAAATGGGATCAATACATGCAAGCATACGAATATGCCATTAATAAAAGTACCACGCCATGGCATATCTGCCCGGTAGACAATCGTTGGTACCGCGATTATTTTATGGCTAAGACCATTGTAGACAAACTTGAAACGCTGAACATGCAGCTCCCGCAAAAGGGCGCCTGATCAATTCCTGCGCCCTCCTCCCGGATTGGGATAATATCGGTTGGGTTCCACATTTTTGCCGAAAAACTTGTACCTGACATATAATTGGGCGCCATAAGTGGTCATGCGTGAATTCCTAACCAGTTTGTCAGTGAGATCCAACTCATAAAACGCCTCTACCCCAACACTCCAGCTATAGTACCAGTCCAGAGTGCGTGCAAATCCTAAGCGCACTGAAAACAAATCTCCGGATGGCCTCCCAATGGGAGCCCCTTCCGGACCAAAAAATTGCGCCAGATCCTCTCTGGATTCTTTTCTTCCAACACTGTTCACAATTGTATTGGCGCCAAAACCGTAATCCTTGATCACATATTTGTACCCACCAAGAAAAGAAAAGTACCAGGTACTATCTGAGATGTAGAAGTCTTTGCCAAGTCCCATGGTAACGGCATATGAAGATCTGGTATAAGAGGAGCTTGAGGTCATAGCTTCTCCAATGATCTTAACTGGCCATTCCCGGTAGGTTAATTGAGCTGAAAAACCCATCCTCGGCTGCCAAAACCGGTCTTTTATGTCATAAGCATCCAAAAACTCCTCCCATGTAAGATCCTTGGCCTGTGGCAAATCAATGATAAAATCATACAAGGCTTCCAGGGGGGTGCTTTGAAAATCTGTTTTGTGCACCAGTTGTGAATAACCGCCATTAGCACTAACGTTGAGGTGTAAATACTTCAGTTGAGCGATCGCTGTATTAGCCATCAGCAGAACAGCGGCTAAAAAGGTGTATTTTTTTTGCATCATCAGTTGTAAAAGGTTGGGTGAATGTCAAATACGATCCACCGAGAGCGCTGAAGGGATTATTTGTTGATGGCTTGTTGACGTAAATCGGCAAGCGAAGTTACAATAGGCAATTATTATTCCAGTTTAATTTTTTTTGGGCTGCGTTGCTTCAGTAGTCAACTGGAATGTTAAATCTACCTATCATATTTGGCCCTCTGGATTTTATTTCCTATATTTGTTGATATTTATATACGATCCTTCTTTGCTATACGGTGTGTTATGCGCGGGCGCTACCCGGCCTGATAAAATTGATTTTACACCATTAAATATATACCTTAACGATGAAAAACGTTCATTCTTTCCGAAATCCGATTTCCTTGATGCCGTGTGACCTGAAATTTCCGACCTTACCTGCGGGGGGGGGAAGCCCGGTTCATAGTATCCTGGCCATTATGCTCCTCCTGTTCGCCTTTTTGAACCTGCCAGCGCAACCTCAAAGCTTTTTTTATCCTGCATGGGCACAAACTGGCGGGGCAGTATCTCCAGGATTCACCAATAGAGTGGTGACCGTAACCGGCAGCGGAACAACTTCTTACTCCGCCAGTTCTGTGCTTCTCTCTGCTAACAATTATGGGATGCGACTTACGAAATATACTTCATCCGGAAATACCAGCTGGATAGCAAACTTTGACCTCGGCGCGGGTGGCCCAACCCATGTAGGCCGTGAGCGGGTACCGCTCCATAAAAAAGTGTTACATCCCAACCTCTACTTTAATATAGACGCCTTATATGGCCTTGGGCAAGACGGCTTTTTTATGCGTTTTGTGTGCAAACCGGGTAGCAACCCGGGCCTGATCCGCCTTCGTTTTAAAGGGCACACCGCACTCTCCGTAGAAACAGACGGCTCATTGCGCATCGCAAGCATTTTGGAGGATCTGATCCTGGCGCCTCCAACGGCTGTATTTTCCGATGCGGGAGGCACAGAAAGCAACGCAAGCTGGAACCCTCAATACATCCTTGTAAACGACAGCACCGTACGGATTGTAGTAGGTACAGTGCCTAATGGCAGTTCTTTGATAATTAAGACCGGGAGGGATATCAACTATGGAGGTTATAGCGAATTCTATTGGTCAACCTATTATGGAGATACAGGAGATGAAGAGGTAATTTCCATAGATACCGACACAAAAGGAGACATCTATTTTACTGGAACTACCACAAGTTCCATGTTTCCAGTTCAAAATGCAATTCAAGATCAACTTTTTGGAAACCGTGATGCTTTTTCGGGGAGGTTTAATTATCAAGGTGTGAGGGATTGGGTTACATTTTTTGGAGGAAATAAAGCAGCCGATTCTCCTCTGGGAGATTTCAGACCTACAACAACAGAGTATGGCTTAGACATTGCCGTTGGCTCAACTATAAACGGCCCTGAGTCGGAAGAAGGTTCGGTGTTTTTTGTAGGGCGAACTGACGCATTGGACTTTCCACTGTTACAAAAGCCGAATGCCTTTTTTGATGATAAATTCTACTTGTCGCCTAACAATTGGAGTTACAGAGGATTTATAGTTGAATTAACAAAAGATGGAGGCACTGTTGAATGGTCAACATATTTTGGCGATGCGGGAACTGGATCTGCATCCTTTCCTTCACCACAGGAAGGTGTAACCATTGCTAAAATAAATAATCAGGGAAACCTTGTAATAGGGGGGCCTATTGAACGAACTGATTTCCCAAATTTTGTAAGTTCATTTCCAACTACAGCATCAGGCGTGCAATATTCTCAAACCTCTGGTACTGGCTTCATTGCAGAATTTGACCAATCAGGCGCCTTAATTTGGGCCACTGAATTGGCCTGCGGAGGCTCAAGCACCCAATTGGGAGTCCACGATATTGCTTTTAGCTCAAATGACGATATTTACATAGTAGGTCAATCAAACTTTGCAAACTTTTGTGATGAACCGTTTACCCTAACTGCGCCAGCAGGTGGATATCTCAAATCCAACCCAACTGGTCAGGTAGACGGCTGGATTATGAAATTCGATGCAGACCGAAGCTTGATATGGTCAACCTATTTTGGGGGTGATAATGAGGATGTAATCAATACTGCAATAGTTGATAAAGATGACAACTTGGTAGTTATTGGATCTACTAATAGCTCCAATCTAGCTGTTCAAAATCTTGGGATTGGAAATTATTTTGATGGAAGCCTTAACGGTGGGTATGATTTATTTATTTCGAGATTTTCCGATAATTGCGTCAAACAATATACATCTTACTTTGGTGGTGCTGGTGATGAATTTTACTCGCCTTCAACAGATGCGGGCGCGCATGATGGTGGCTGTGCTGCTTATCTCGGCGATAATTTAGTCATAACAGGCCCTACCAAAAGTGCTGATTTTCCTGTTTTCAATAATGTTCCAGGAAATATTTTTTATTATCCAAACATCAACAAAGGTTTCAATGCAACCGCCGAAGACGCGTTTCTTTTAGTGCTAAATGAAAACCTTGCAAGAACTTTTTGCACCTTTTGGGGCGGAGAGAAAGATGATAGATCGCATGAAATTGCAACAGCAAGTGTTAATGATCAGAATTTTGCTGTCATTGGTGGTTTAACAAGAACCAATGTTGCTATACAAGCAAGAAAAATACCACTCTCGCAGGAAGTTCCAAATTCCTATCTACAAAACGGGCATGGAGGTGGCGTCAAGGATGGTTTTATGAGTAAAATTCTACTTGACAATCTCATTTCTAATGTAACTAATTTAGTTCAAGACTCCCATTTTTCAATTATCCCTAACCCGACAAATGGTTTAGTTTTGGTTCAGCTTCAGTCTGAGGCTTATGAGGAAAAGTTGGACATAAAATTATTTGACTTGACCGGTAGGAGCTTCGAAATCCAGAAACACCGTATTGATAACCTTTCCTGGCAATTAGACTTATCTAATCTGCCTGCAGGAAGCTATTTACTCGGCATTTTTGGCGAGAACTATGCTCATTCTCAAATAATCATAAAATTTTAATCAAATGCGAATAGTATTGTCAATCATTTTGGTACTACATGCATCTGATAGCTTTTCCCAAAACTGGCAACAAGTAGGTGATATAAATTATGCCGTTGATCACCTATTTTCAGACAGTTTAAGTGGTAGCTTGTATGTCGGCGGAAATTTTCGTTATTTCAACGGTGTTGAAACAAGAGGGATTTTTCAATTAGACAGCGCCGGCAATATTCATACATTAGGCAATGCGCAAGACGGATGCGGCCCTTTTAATTGTTATCCCGTCAAGACCATTTCGAGGTACAAAAATGAAATTTACATCGGCTGGACTCGTGAAACCATCAACGGGGGAACGGTTGTAAATGGCATTGCCCGTTGGGATGGCACTACCTGGAAGCCGTTGGAAAACGGATTTCAGCAAGGATGCGCCAATGGTTTTATGGAAAAGGACAGCATCCTCTACGTGGCTGGATTCTTCAGGTTAGTCGTTGGAGATGAATCTACCTATGGAATCGCAAAATGGAATGGAAACAAGAGGCCGTCTCATAAGTGAACACTTATGGGACGGTTTTTATTTTCCGGCATAGAGTTTTATCTTTGGATCATGGCAATGACAAATAAACGGCGACACAAAGTAGTGACGTTCAAGCCCTACGAAC
>JBIKUE010000039.1:0-39083 GCA_044347755.1 Saprospiraceae bacterium | reverse complement strand
GGAATGTCGAAAGTGAAGTCCTGACCAGGAGCCAGGTTCTTAGGCAGATCGCCTGCAGAAGCAGCAAACTTCAGGGTGAAGGTAGCAGTCTGAGTGTACTCAGGTGCGAAGCTTGGGAAGTTACATGGAAGCAATACAGACGGGCAGTCAAGTACTGGAGGAAGTTTGTCCTCAATCTTCACGTTACCCCAGCATTTGTTGCCGGTAGCTGGATCAGTTACACGAACCTGGTAGGTTTTGTTAACGTCAGCCGGGCCGAAGCAAGCTGGGAGCCATGGACCGTTGCCGAATGGAGCGGTCTTGTCTACTTCAACGATGTAGTCGTCATAGCAGCCGTAAGGGCCACCTTCCAGAACGCCGTCAGCGCCCAGGCAGTATTGGCAAGACTCATCCAGAGAAACATATACGAGGTCATTGCAAACCAAAGAAGTGATTGGGTTTGGATACTCGAGTACGTTTACATTGAAGCAGCAAGTCTTGTCTTCTGGTCCGTTAACTGGGCCTGTTGGCGCCAAATCAACGCGGAAACAGTTCTGGGTAGATCCGATTGGGAACTCAGAACCGCTAGGCAAGCCAGAGGTCTGAACCGGTACAGCAGGAACAATCTGTGTGCTGGTGAAGTTCGTGATGGTAATGGTAGCAGGCGTTTGGCCAGTAGCCACCTGAGTCCAGGCAGCCAAAGACAGCCAGCTTTGAGCTGGGAGGTTCTGGTTACGAGTGCCACCAACGTTTTGTGGCACGCCGATCAACTGGTTCGTCAATGGAATCCAGTAGCCGTTCGGGTTAACACAGAAGTTGTTGTTGTTGTTACCGAAGTGGTTGGCATCTGTACCAACACCGATAGCGAAACGGTCCCAAGAAGAAACCGGCTGGTTGTAGTTCCAGTCGAAAGATATGGTAGTAGCAGCGGTATTGTTCAGATCCCATTCAACACCGTTGAAGCAGAAACCACCCACCTGCAGTACAGAGCGGAGGGTCAAACGGTCAGGGTTGTTGCTGCAACCAGCGCCGGCATCATCGAACAATACGTGTGGACCAGCACCTGAGTTACCTTGTGGAGGAGCACCGGCGCCAGCTTGGCTGCCTACCTGCCAGAAGTCAACTTCTGCTGGAGCGAAACCGCCAATGAAACCGCAGGTTTGCGCTACAACTTCGCATGTACCAGTGGTAAATACGTCGTAGTTAACTACCTGAGAGCAAGCACCTGGATCCAGGTTATAGTTCAAGTTGCCTGGGCAATTCAGCACGCAAGGAGCCGGTGGGATGAACTGAGTCAGCGTGAGCTGGTCAATATCCGTAGCACCGGATTCGCCTTTACTAAGCAGACGAACCACCTGAGGGCCGGTAGCGCCGGCTGGAGCCGTAACGCTCACCGTAAGGTTTTGAGCGCCAGCTTGCCAGAAGCCGCAGAAAGAGTTGCCCATAGGAGCATTTCCACAAACAGCGCCCGTAGCAGTACACCAGGACACAAATGGAGAACAGATGAGGTTTACACCTACTTGTGTAGCGCAACCGCCGGTTCCGTTAGGAGCACCTGCCGTTACCACCCAGCCAGCCGGGAATTCAATGGTCAGGCGATCAATCCATTGGCTACCAACTCCGGTAACCTGGAAGGAAAGGTTATTGTTTGCCCCCGGAGTGTAGGTTGTTGGACCGGTATTGCTGAAGGTAAGGTTGATTTGAGCATGCGAAACTGCAGTTGCACCCAAAAACAACACTCCAGCAAGGAGGCATTTAAGAGAAGTGATAATTCTTCTTTTCATGAGAAAGACTACGATTTAAGCGTTTAACTTAAAAAGAAAAGAGTGAGTTAAAGGAAAGGCTTGATTACAGGATAGAATCCATGTATTGGTAAGCCGTTTGGATGGTAGCCAGAAGCGGACCATTGTTGTTGGAGCCCTGGATCATCAGTGCGCGTACAGACTCAACAGCAGCGCCGGTATCGACACCCTGCTTAAGTTCTTTAAGCGTCAGGAACAGGAATTGCTCCTTTACAGCATGCAACATGCAATCTTGGCAGCCAGACTTAGCGAAAGCGTCGCTGATCTGCTGCTTGGATTGGATGGTGCCGCCCGTAGAAGGAGGTGCAGGCGGGTTAGCCAGGTTGTCCAACTCGTTGGTGATGACTACGATCGCCTGAGGAGCGGGTAGCCAGTTCTGCTGCTGAGCTGACAGACTAACGGTGCCCATGAATGCGAACACTGCGAGCAGTGTGGCGCGAATGAGATTCATTCTTTTCATGTCGTTAAAATTTGTGATGAAAAATTAGGTGAATTATTGTTACTGAAAGGTCAATCGGGGAATTTCTTCAAAAACCAAAAAGGCATTGATATCTGAGTGGTCTCAGGTATCAATGCCTTCCATATGTAAAAAAAATTGTGTACAGTTTCTTTGCATGTTACTATTACAGGTTCCCGATATATCGGGCGGATTAGAACTGGCAATGTTACGTGACAGAGCTGCTTTATAAAAACAACAACCATGCCAAAGATCACATCGAAGCGCGAAATAATTTTAGCTAAAGACTAAAATTATGAACACAAACCCAAGCCTGATTGCAGAGCTTGCTTCGTCGGTAATGGGATGTCAGTAAATCTGTAAGCGGAAAAGAGTGCAAAGAATTTCCCGAAGGGGGAGCATCCATCATCAGGTGAGCACCTGAGCAACTTTTGCTAACGAGATTTATACGGTTGAACGGATTAAAAGTCGCTTTAGAACTAAAAGCAGTGCAAATGTAGCGAATGAAATGATAGGATGCGCATCTCGCTCTAATTTTTTTCTAATATTTTTAACTTATTGAACCAGCGGCGATGTTTTTTGAGAATACGGTTATTTCTGAGCCGCGGGATTTCTATAATTTTGCCCCATCTCTGATTTGTTGCCATTTTAACCATCTTTACCATGAAATATTTCACCTGCGCTTCCTTCCTCCTTAGCTTGTTCCTGGCGATTGCCTGCCAGCAGAAAGCATCCAATGCCTCTGAATTGACTGCCCGGATTTCTGAAGACTGTAAAACCGGCACCGACCAGCTCAATCAATATAAGCCTTTATATGACTCTACCTTTGTACTGATCAGAACCATAAAGATCACGGGGGCTGCCCAAGGCGAAGCAGGAATTGCCCAAGCGTATCCACTTGCACAGGAAGCCATGACATTTTTCCTCGCATACGACAACCATCAAAAAGCCAATACCGAATTGGAAGCACTGTCTGCCAGATTAAGTTCCGGGCAGATCAGCTTCGCTGATGCGCAAAAAGAATATGCCGCCCTCCACGAAACCTGGAAAACTTCCGGCGATGCACTTCCCTCCGGAGAAGCTATTTATCAAAAAGTCAAGGCCGACTTTGCTAAGGCCTTCCCTAATCCGATTAACAGACAATAACTTCAGACACCTTATATATATATAGGTGTAGTACTCCAGACTACTGGGTAATTTGGGTTCAGACCACGACCTCGTAGGTTTTGGAAACCTATTGCATGTACACAAGTTAAATGAGACGTCAATTTCTAAGGTTAGCTCGTACACATCTAACATTTTGCCCCCCCCAATTTTAACAAGCAGCCGGGAATGACCACCCACAAATTACATCTAACATCTTGTAACCCGCTGTTTTAACGGCGGGTTACAAGATGTTAGATGTGTTCCCAGATTGGCTTAGACTTATGTACATACCGTAGGTTTCCAAATTCTGCGTGGTCTGAAACCAAATGGTCCAGAAATGTGATGCCACTCCTTTTCATCGGAGCACTTTTCCTTATTAATAGTTGGCATATACTATAGTTTGTGCCAACACCCTACCTTTGCCGGCACAAAAAAGACTAAACGTAATTTTCAACATGAAATATTTTTCTTTTCTGCTTGTGATCTGTTTTGGACTTGCGGTAAGCGCCTGTCAGAATCAACAATCCACTGAAGTCGGCGCCTCTTCGGAAGAAGGCGGCAGCAGCAATGCGCCTAATAGCCAAATTGTGGTGTCCAATGTGAAACCAGCCGGGGAGAAAAACTCCCTGAATGAACAGGTAGCAACGGACTTACTGGCTGCATACGCGCTGGAACGCACCGTAAAACCTGCCTACGATGAATCCATGGACCTCATGAAGTCCATTCGCAGTCAGGTTGATCTGACTAATGAGGCCGAGCGTATGCGTGTGATGCCCATGCTTGAAGGTGCACAGAAGTTGCGCAATTCGTTTGAGGAGCACCAGCGTTATTCTTTGCAACTGGATTCCCTGACCTTCAAAATTGCCGGAGGCAAACTCAGCATCGAAGAAGCTCAAAGACAATACCTGGAAAACCGCAATGCGCTGAAAGCTATTGAGTCCCGACTTGCCGGAGAACTGGAACAGGTGAAACAACTAAAAACAGCTGTGGGTGGGGGGAATTAAAGGGGCTGGGTTTATGGGGGTTTATGGGTTTATGTAGCGGCGGGTTTAGCCGCCGAGGGTTTATGGGGTATGTATCCAGGGACTAAGTTGGTTCACCACTAGTTGCTTTTTTATTTTTACCGCAGAGACGGAGAGACACAGAGAACTTGAAAATCAACTGTTTATACCTCTGCGCCTCTCTGCCTCTGCGGTAAAAATTACTTTTGAGACACCCTAATTTGGGATCAGAATGCGTTGGAGGGCTATAGCCCTTTCATTATATGGGACTAAAGCCCCTCCCATTTGTTCTTCAACTTTATACCCCGGCCTGAAGGCCGGGGCAAAAGTGATTTTACCTGATAAATCTTATCCAATTTGTATACCTACTATAGGCTTCCAATAACCTATAGGGCAGACTCGTATTACCTTTTCAAGTCTTTTGCCGTTTACCAGTATTTTTCTACTGTGGGAACTCCTCAGCATGACCTACTTTTGCACAGCAAATCTGATCATTTGATCAAATCCGAGGCGATTCATTTATGAGCAAAAACGTTAAACAACCCGACACTTCTTCTTCTGCCACTACCAGCACATCCTCCTCCGGCAAGTGGAAAAAACCAGCCATTTTGGTGCTTATTCTTGCATTAGCAAGCCTGGGCATTTGGAAATTCTGGCCCAAAAAGGCATCCGGTTATCTGCCCGATGAGTTTCATTACGCAGAACCCACCCTGACAGCCAAAGCACCGCTGCTTGAATTACTGAAGGCTTCTGACACCGGCATTGATTTTCAAAACATTATTACAGAATCGGCCGAAAACAATATAACAACGAACATTAATATATATAACGGTGGTGGCGTGGCGATTGCAGATATAAACAATGATAATTTGCCAGATATTTACTTTGTTTGCACCAATGGCGCCAACCGAATATACCTCAATGAGGGGAATTTCAAGTTTCGGGATATTACCCAAAGTTCCGGTTTAGCATCAGAGGATGGTTTTGAAACTGCCGTCTGTGCAGCTGATGTCAATGCGGATGGATTTCTGGATTTTTATGTTTGTCGGGGTGGGCCAAAACAGGATGAGCTACGCCGAAATAAATTGTACATCAACAATGGCAATCTGACTTTTACGGAACGATCCAAAGAATACGGCGTAGATGATATTAGTGCCAGTTCAGGAGCAACCTTTTTTGATGGAGATGGAGATGAGGATCTCGATTGTTACGTCCTGAATTACCTTACAGACATCAATTATGCGAGCAAAATTGATGTTATTCATGATGCAATGGGCAAACCCATTCCGAACCTGGTTCCAAAAAATCAATACGACACAGACCGATACTTGAGAAATGACGGCCCGCCTGCCATGTTGGTTGGTCAAAAGGGAGGATTTTCAGACGTATCGAAGGAATCCGGAATCTGGAATTTCGGATTCGGATTAAGCGTTTCTGTGACAGATTTTAACCGGGATGGCTTCCCGGATGTTTATGTGGGCAACGACTTCTTTCAACCGGATAATCTGTACATCAATGACGGAAAAGGGAAATTTACCGACAAATTGGCTGAATTTTTCCGTCATACCTCGCAAAGTACCATGGGAACCGACCTTAGCGATATGGACAACGATGGTTTGGTTGACCTTTTAGCCATGGACATGTTGCCTGCCAACAACAAACGACATAAACTTTTACAAACCACCAATACCCTGAGTCGTTACTTATCCATGGTTCAAAACAACTATTTTGAACCGGTAACGCACAATGTGCTTCAGCGGAATAATGGCAATGGCTCCTTCAGCGAAATTGCCTGCATGGCCGGCGTTTTCAAGACCGATTGGTCCTGGAGCGGACTGCTGGCTGATCTGGACAACGATAGTAAGCGGGATATTTACATTACCAATGGGTATCGGAGGGAGATTGGCCACCGGGATTATTTTGAATTTTTGCTCCCGGATATAAAAAACAAAGCCAACCAGATGACCAGCGATCCTTACAAGCGGATTCAAATGGTTCTGGAGGCTATTCCAACCTACAAACTGCGAAACTTTATGTACCAAAACCAGGGAGACTGGCAGTTTGCCGATCAAACTGGCGAATGGGCAACTGCTGAAGCTACCTGGTCCTGTGGCGCCGCCTGGAGTGATCTGGACGCCGATGGAGATCTGGATTTGGTAGTCAGCAATCTGGAAGACCCGGCGTTTTTGTACAAAAACCTCAGTCGGGAACAAAACAAAGGCAATTATCTACAGGCTAAATTGAAAGGAAGCGCTAAAAATCCTTTTGCAGTAGGCGCTTCGGTGCTGATTGAGTACGGCAATGGCGAAGTTCAATACCAGGAAATCAGCCCTAACCGTGGAATTTTTTCCTGCTCGGAACACCTAATCCATTTTGGTTTGGGTCAGGCTACACAAATCAATAAGTTAACCGTTCGTTGGCCTAATGGCAAGTTTCAGGAAATGGCCAATATTCCTGCCAATCAGCGTTTACAGCTGGACTATAACAACGCCAGTGGATACAAAAAGCACCTATCACCGGAGTATACTGGCCCAACCCTCATGAGTGAAACAACCGCTAAATCAGGGGTTAATTTTGTACATCGGGAGAATAAATTCATTGATTTTGAACACTTTCCGTTAGTACCCTGGTATTCCACCGATCTTGGTCCATTCGCAGCAACCGGCGATGTAAACGGCGATGGGTTGGACGACTTTTTTGTGGGTAACGGATTTTCTCAGCCTCCTGCATTGTATCTTCAAACCTCATCCGGCCAGTTCAAGGCGTCTAATCAGGCATTTTGGGATGCGGAAAAACAATATGAGGACCACGGCGCCGTATTTTTCGATTTTGATATGGATGGAGATCTTGATTTGTACGTAGTGAGCGGAGGGGCCGAAGCAGTCAAAGGATCTGAAGCTATTGCATGGCAAAACCGTTTATACATCAACATAGATGGCAAGGGCACTTTCGGGCGAGCCAATCCAGCTAACCTACCGGATATTCGGGATGTAGGCCTCAGAGTAACTGCCCATGATTATGATGGAGATGGCGATCAGGATCTATTTGTTGGAGGGAGAGTAATGCCGCAAAGATGGCCTATGACTCCGCAAAGTCGGGTTATTCGCAACGATCGGAACCGCCTGACTGATGTGACCAGTGAGGTGGGAGGTGATTTTGCCAAATGTGGCATGGTAACAGATATCAAGTGGGGTGATATTGATAAAGATGGCCAAATGGAAATGATCGTAGTAGGGGAATGGATGCCGGTAACTGTATTCAAATTGCAAAGTGGAAAGCTGGTCAATGTGAGCAATTCTTTTGGCCTAGAGAAAAGTAACGGCTTGTGGCACAGTTTGGAGTTGGCAGACCTTGACGGCGATGGCGATCTGGATCTCGTGACCGGTAATTTTGGATTAAATACCCGATTTGCTGCAAGTGCCGAAGGTCCCTTGGGCTGTTATGCCAAAGATTTTGACAATAACGGAACCTTGGATCCAATCATGACCATGTACGAGGGTAAAAACAATTACCCCATGGCTCAAAAGGAGAATATAGTAAAACAGATCCCAAGCCTGAAGAAGAAATATTTGTATGCCAAAGACTGGGCTGAGGCTACCATTGAAGATGTATTCCCCAAAAGTGACCTGGATGCTGCCTTACATTTGGTGGCTTATGATCTTGAGACCTGCTGGTGGGAAAATCAAAACGGGAAATTCGTAAGAAAGGAGTTGCCACACCAGGCGCAAATATCTGTTATTCAAGGAATTATCGCAGAAGATCTGAATGGAGACGGGTATAAGGACTTGTTGCTTGCCGGCAATAAATCCCGAATGGAAATTGAGGGCGGCCGCTGTGATGCAGGCAATGGGGTGTTCCTGGCCGGAGATGGGAAGGGCAACTTCAATTGGGTGGATAACCAGCAAAGTGGCTTTTGGGCATCCAGAGAAGCCCGAGACCTCGTTATGTTAAAAGGTCCGGGAGGTAAAAAGATTTTGCTGGTAACCAATAGTAATAGTGCAGTTCAAATTTTTCAATAACCACGACTCAACTTTAATCATTTCCACAAGTCGTTGTTCACCCTAACGGATATTAGGGTTTCAGATCTATCAGGTTTTCGATAGCCTTATAGGTCTGAAACCCTACTAGCCATGAGGATGGTCATTGGCTTGCCTGGAGCGCAGTATGAATGACACATGAGCAAAGTTTCCAAATCCAAAGCCACAAAGGCTAAGGTTGTCGCAAATAAGCCGGCCGGCAAAGGCAAATTTTACCTGATCCTGATAGGCATTCTGATCATTGCTGCCATGATTGCCTATTTCCTTTTGGCTAAAAAGGGCACGACCGGCAAAGTAGATCTTACGGAAGATTCTGGAACAGAACCGGCATTAAAGTCCAATCAACCCTTGTTGCAACTAATGCCGGCCAGCGAAACAGGCATTACGTTCGAAAACGAGATCAAAGAGGACATCAATAATAATATTTTTGCCAATATCAATCAATACAATGGTGGTGGTGTAGCGGTGGCAGATATCAATAATGATAATTTACCAGATATCTATTTTGTCAATTCAAACGGCAAAAACGCGCTCTATTTGAACCAGGGTAGTTTCAAATTTAAGGATATTACCGATGCTGCGGGAGTGGGCAGTGAAGACGGTTTTGAAACGGCGGTTACAGCTGCAGATGTAAATGCAGATGGATGGATGGATTTCTTTGTTTGCAGAGCGGGGCCAGATCCAAAAGGACGAGAAGCAAAGCTTTTTATCAACAACCAGAATCTGACTTTCACCGAACGTGCCAAAGAATATGGCCTGGCTGACCGGAGTCCGGCATCGGGGGCTAACTTTTTCGATGCCGATAACGATGGAGACCTGGATTGTTACGTGATTAACCACCCTACGGATTTGGGACATGCCAATAAACTGGTCTTAAAGTATGGCCCGGATGGAAAATCTTTATTGCCAGATCTGGACCCGAAAGCAGAGCATGACTCAGACAACTTTTACCGGAACGATAACGGGAAATTCGTGAATGTGTCAAAGGCCTCCGGCATTAACAATGTAGGCTTCGGGCTCAGTGTTTCCATTACGGATATTAATGCGGATGGATGGCCTGATATTTATGTTGGTAATGATTTTGTCCAGCCAGACAACTTTTTCATTAACAACCAGAAAGGAGGATTTACGGACCAAATGACCAGGTATTTTCGGCACAACAGTATGAGCGCCATGGGCGCTGAACTGGTAGATTTTGACAATGATACAAGGGTGGATCTGCTTACTGTTGACATGCTCCCGATGACTAATTACCGGCAAAAACTGCTCAAAACGACCAATCCTCTTAGCCGGTATCAGTCCATGGTGCAGTATGGGTATCCGAAATCTGTGGCACGAAATGTATTACAGCGAAACAATGGCAATGGAACGTTCAGCGATATTGCCTGTCTTTCCGGTATTTATAAAACGGATTGGTCATGGAGTTGCCTTTTTATAGATTTGGATAATGATGGTTTGAAAGATCTTCATGTATCCAATGGCTATCGGAGAGAAGTTACACACCGCGATTATGCCGAGTTCCTGCTGCCGGAAATTAATAAAGCCCGGGCCAATAAAGCGGAAAATCCACTTAAGTTTTTTGACCTGATGGCTGAATATAAAGTTCGGAATGTGGTATATCAAAACAAGGGGAATTGGCAATTTGAAGATCAATCCGGCGAATGGATGACTATGGAAGGCTCCTGGTCCAGCGGAGGCGCCTGGGCAGATTTTGATGGCGATGGCGACCTGGATCTGGTAGAAAACAACCTCGAAGATCCGGCATTTGTTTACAAAAACCTTTGCAGTGACCAGCAAAAGGGCCATTATCTTCAGGCAAAACTTCAAGGGGCGCCCGGCAATCCTTTTGCCGTTGGCGCTTCTGTATTAATTGAATATCAAGGCATTAAACAATACCAGGAGCTTAACCCCAACCATGGAATTTTTTCTTCGGTAGAACATTTGATCCATTTTGGATTAGGGCAAACGCCACAGGTTGACAAACTGACGGTACGTTGGCCAGACGGAAAATTCCAGGTATTAACGAATGTGCCTGTGAATCAACGGTTGAGTTTGAAGTGGGCAGATGCCACAGACTATGTTGCCCATTTGGCTCCCCCTACCCTTTCTGGCAATCCAATATTTAAGGAAAAAAACGCAACCTCGGCAGGATTGAGTTTTGTGCACAAGGAAAACAACTTTAATGACTTCGAAACCTGGGTATTGAATCCTTGGACGCTTACGGATTTAGGACCACTTACAGCCACTGCTGATGTGAATGGGGATGGTTTGGATGATTTTTTCATTGGAAATGCCTTTGATGGCGCTGGAGCCATATACCTTCAAACGGCAAATGGAGGTTTCAAAGCAAGCTCCGAGAAGCTTTTGGACGAGGAAAAAATGTATGAAGATCATGGAGGGTTATTTTTTGATGCTGACGGTGATAAAGACCCGGACTTGTTTATTTTAGGTGGTGGGCCTGATGCCAGTTCGGATGCAGCCTGGCAATGCAGATTATTTCTCAATGACGGAAAAGGGAACTTTACCAAATCAACCGATGCGTTACCGACTTTCAAAGATCTAGCTTTGCGGTCGGCTGCCTATGATTATGATGGAGATGGCGATCAGGATTTATTTATCGGTGGTCGGATAACACCAAAAAACTGGCCATTAACACCGCGAAGTTCCGTATTACAGAATAATGGCGGCAAATTCACGGATGTTACATCTCAGGTGGCCGGTGATTTTGAGCGCTGCGGAATGGTCACTGATCTGACCTGGGAAGACCTGAATAAAGACGGACAAAAAGAACTGATTGTAGTTGGGGAATGGATGCCAGTGTCCGTTTTCCAGATGAAGAACAACAAGCTAGTGAATGTGACTGATCAGTTTGGATTTGGCGGATCTAACGGATTTTGGAATTGTTTGGAGCTTTCTGATCTGGATGGGGATGGAGATATGGATCTGGTGACCGGCAACCTTGGCTTAAATACTCGCTTTACCGCCTCTTCAGAGGCCCCGTTTTATTGTTTTGCCAAAGACTTTGACAACAATGGCACCCTGGATCCAATCGTATCTTATTCTGAAAACGGCAAAGTATATCCTTTGATGCAAAAGGAAGTATTGGTGAAACAAATGCCGGTTCTCAAGAAGAAATTCCTTTACAATAAGGATTATGCAAAAGCTGAAATCTGGGACATTTGGTCTAAAAAAGATTTAAACGAAGGTCTTTCCCTAAAAATAAACACCTTTTACACTTGTTGGTGGGAAAATACAGGCGGCAAGTTTGTTCAAAAAACATTTCCAATACAGGCACAAATGGCTCCGGTAAACGGAATCATCTGTCATGATTTCAACAAAGATGGAAAGATTGACATCCTTATGGCAGGCAACAGATATGGATTGGAGGTAGAAACCAACCCATGTAACGCAGGAAATGGCGTCTTTTTAAGAGGAGATGGAAACGGTCAATTCAGTTGGGTAGATAATACTGAAACCGGCTTCTGGGCGATGCTTGAAGCTCGTGATCTTGCATTCCTAAAAAGTGCCGGCGGCAAATCCCTTCTGCTCGTTGCTAACAACAATGCACCTTTACAACTTTACCAATACTAAGGCCTAAACGTTTGATTTCATGAATAAGAAACCCAAACTTGGTGGCACACCTGCTTCCAAACAACCCGGAAACAGGTCAGGAAATCTAAAAAAATATGTATTGATTGGGTTGGCATTGCTGATGCTGGCCACTGGTGCTTACTGGTTTTTGACCCAAAAGGGTTCTGGCGGCGATCCCAACAAAGTGGACCTGGAACTTGAGTCCGGCTCAGAACCCACCCTTACAGCCTCTGACCCCATATTAATGCTGATGGAACCAGAGGAGACCGGAATTGATTTTCAGAATCAAATCATTGAAGACAGCGCCAACAACATCGTATCGAATCCCAATACTTTTAATGGTGGTGGGGTTGCAGTTGCAGATGTGAACAATGACGGATTACCGGACCTGTATTTCGTATGTTCGAACGGAAAAAACCGTTTATACCTGAACCTGGGTAATTTCAAGTTTAAAGACATTACAGATTCTGCGGGAGTTGGAAGCGAAGAAGGATTTGAGCCTTCAGCAACAGCTGTTGATGTTAACGCAGACGGTTGGCTGGACCTATATGTTTGCAGGACCCACCCAGATCCCCATAACCGGGTTGCGCAGTTGTTCATTAACAATCAATGTGCTCCGGGCGGAGAACCCACCTTTTCTGAACAGGCAGCAGCCTATGGACTTGCAGACAAGGGACCTTGTTCCGGAGCTAATTTTTTTGATTACGATATTGATGGAGACCTGGACTGCTATCTCATCAATCACCCCAATGATCTGGCTCATGCCAACAAGATAACCTTGAAATATGGTCCGGATGGCAAGACCACCATGCCGGATTTTGATCCAAAGGCAGAATTTGATTCTGATGTACTTTACCAGAACCAAAACGGAAAATTTGTCAATGTTTCCAAACAGGCAGGGATTCAAAACTTTGGGTTTGGCTTAAGTGTATCCGCTACAGATTTCAATGGAGATGGATGGCCGGACATTTACGTTGGAAACGACTTTATTCAACCAGATAACCTATTCATTAATAACAAGAAAGGAGGCTTTACTGATCAACTTCGCCAATCCCTTCAGCATACCTCCATGAGTACTATGGGATCGGATGTGTCTGATTTTGACAATGATGGCAGGGTGGATATACTAACCGTAGATATGCATCCAGCTACCCTTCAACGGCAAAAAGCGTTGAATTATACCAATACATTGAGTCGGTATCTTACGATGGTTCGAAACGGGTTTGTACGGCCGGTTACCCGGAATGTATTGCAGCGTAACAATGGAAATGGCACCTTTAGTGATATTGCTTGCCTGGCAGGTATTTACAAAACAGATTGGTCCTGGAGTTGCCTGATTGCAGACCTCAATAATGACGGGCTGAAAGATATTCATATTGCTAATGGCTACCGGAGGGATGTGACCAATCATGATTTTGTAGATTTTATCATACCTGAGGCCAACAAGATCCGCGCTAAAAAAGCCATTGACCTGATTCCTTATGTAAATCAAATCCCGGAATATAAGGTACGCAATTTTGTTTATCAGAACAAAGGGAATTGGCAATTTGAAGATAAAAGTGGCGATTGGATGACCATGCCTGGATCCTGGTCGAATGGCGCTGCATGGGCAGACTTGGATGCGGATGGTGACTTGGACTTGATCGTAAACAACCTTGACCACCCCTCTTTTTTGTATAAAAATCTGACCCGGGAAAAGCAAAAAGGTAATTTCCTTCAGGCCAAGCTTCAGGGGAGCCCGGCCAATCCTTTTGCTGTTGGCGCCTCTGTATTAATTGAGTATCAAGGAATTAAACAATATCAGGAACTCAACCCCAATCATGGCATTTACTCCTCAGTGGAGCATTTGATACACTTTGGTTTAGGTCAGGCGGGACAAGTTGATAAATTGACTGTGCGTTGGCCGGATGGCAAAACACAAACCATACTAAATGTTCCTGCCAATCAAAGGTTGCAGTTAAAATGGACAGATGCAACAGGTTATGTAGCTCACCTTGTTCCTCCTTTTTCCGGCAACACCCTGTTTTCAGAAAAAAAGGCTGAAAGTGTGGGGCTAAACTTCAAACATCTGGAGAACCCGTTTCTTGATTTTGAAACCTGGTTGTTAAGCCCATGGACAGTAACCGACCTTGGGCCGATCATGACGAAAGGAGATGTAAATGCCGATGGGTTGGACGATTTTTTTGTAGGCAACTCCTTTAATGAACCGGGAGCTATATTTGTTCAAAACGTAAACGGTACCTTCCGGACGAGTTCAGAGGCGATTTTCAAAGCAGACAAGCGTTATGAAGATCATGGCGGCCATTTTTTCGATGCAGATCAGGATGGCGATCTGGACTTGATCGTACTGAGTGGTGGCGCTGAAAGTAATATGCCGGATATCACATTTCAATGCCGCTTATATTTGAACGACGGTAAAGGCAATTTCACAAAATCTGAAGATGCCTTGCCTCCCTTTAAGGAAGTTGGCTTGCGTGTGGTCTCCAATGATTATGATGGTGATGGAGATCTTGATTTATTTATCGGCGGCCGGGTATCTCCCAAAAAGTGGCCGTTAACGCCCCGAAGCGTGGTGTTACAAAACAATAATGGAAGATTTACGGATGTAAGTGCCCAGGTTGCCGGTGATTTCGAGCGTTGTGGAATGGTAACAGACCTTCAGTGGGCGGATTTAAATGGGGATGGACAAAAGGAGTTGATTGTTGTAGGAGAGTGGATGCCGGTCACGGTTTTCCAATTAAAACAAGGCAAACTCATAAACATCTCAGATCAATCCGGTTTTAGCCAGTCCAACGGGCTTTGGAACAAATTGGCCATTGCAGACCTGGATGGAGATGGCGATCTTGATTTGGTGACCGGCAATCTTGGCTTAAATACCCGATATGTAGCGGGTAAAAAAGCTCCTTTTCAATGCTTCGCCAAGGATTTTGACAACAATGGCACTTTAGACCCTATCGTAACGATGTACGAAAATGGGAAACCTTATCCTCTGCCACAAAAGGATGTGATTGTAAAACAGATTCCATCGCTAAAGAAAAAGTTTCTGTTTGCGCGTGATTATTCCAGGGCGACTGTGTTTGATTTGTGGGACGCCACTGCGCTGAAAGAAAGTCTTCAACTGTCTGTTTATGACCTGGAAACCTGTTGGTGGGAAAACCAAGGTGGGAAATTTGTAAGACGTAGCCTTCCTATTCAGGCTCAGGTATCCCCGATTCAGGGAATTCTTTGCCATGATTTTAATCAGGATGGTATAATGGACTTGTTAATGGCCGGCAACAAATACGGTTTTGAAGTGGAGACCAACCCTTGTGATGCTGGATCTGGTGTTTTGTTTTTAGGCAAAGGAAATGGCCAGTTTGCCTGGCAGGAAAATATTCAAACCGGTTTTTGGGCCCCCAAGGAAGCACGGGATATGGTGCTGCTTAGAGGCGCCAACGGAAAACACCGGGTAATTGTATCCAACAATAACAGCAATCTTCAGGTGTTTGATTAATGTGGGGAATGTGGGGAATGTGATTAATGTGGGGAATGTGGGGAATGTGATTAATGTGGGGAATGTGGGAAAAAATGAGGCCAATGTGGGATATCCGCATTGGCCTCATTTTTTCCCACATTCCCCACATTCCCCACATTAATCACATTACTCAATCAAGTTCCTGGAGATCAAACTGCTCGATGATGCTGAGCATTTTATCGGTCCGGGAAATATTCTCCTCTCCAAGTTTTTTGGCCCATTTGCGCCAATCTTTGCCTGCCGATTTTTTAAGCGCTCCAAACCATTCCTGGCTACTTAGGTAAATGCTGAAATCACGGAAACTTGCCCAGGCAGATTCATATTCCCGGAGGCAACTCCCTGAAATTTGCGCTGTTTCTCCTTCCCAATCATTTGCGCATGATAAGGCAAAATAGTTGTTCGCTTTTGTCGCCGCCTCATTTTTACCTGCTTTGCTGTTGACATAGGCAGCCGCAAGGATTACAGAAACAGGAATACCGAACTTCTTGCGCTCACTTACCGCAACAGAAGCGAAGCGTTTTAAAAAAGCCTCTGCATATGCCTGCGTGATTTCTTCCGCATCCGGAGACTGTTTGTCAGCTATATCCGGGACAAAGCCGAGCAAAGCAGCTCCTCTCTTAGCTTCACTTTGACCATCAGATAGTTTAATTTTCCCTTTAGCATCTGGTTGATGGAAGGGATTGAGTTGAGGGAACTTGCGTATTCCGTAGCAAATTGCCAGGAAACCAAGTGCAAGATAGAACCAATTTGTTTTTAAAAATTTCCAGTTCATAGCCGGGAGATTTTGTTGTTAACTGAGTTAACTCATAGAATTTCAAAGATTTATCAAAATCTATTCGGGCTGTTTGATGTTTTTCAGGACAAATATAAAACAAGTTGTTTTTAATTATAAAACAATTTGAGTTATTTTTTTTTATTTTTTCAGCCATAAGCATCACAGCTTCTTGAACCAGGTCTCTGATAATGGGTTATTAGCCTGTAACAAATGCTGTTTAAAACCATGCAAAAAAGAATCTTGCTCCTTGGCGCATCCAGTGCCATCGCTAAAGTAACCAATCAGTTGCTGCAACAACAGCGTCATGAAGTGATGGGGATATCTACCCATACAAGTGAAAATCCGGACTTTCAGCAGTTCTTCCAGATAGAGTCGTATACCAAGGCCCATTTACCGGCCATTGAGGGTCCTATAGACGGGTTGGTTTATTTTCCCGGCACCATCATCCTCAAGCCTTTTGCCAGAATCACGGAACAGGATTTTTTGCATGATTTTCACATAAATGCCCTAGGTGCGGCAACCAGTATTCAACAATACCTGCCCAATTTAAAAGCTGCAAGCGCTCCGGCATCCATTGTATTGCTGAGTTCGGTGGCGGTGGCACAGGGCATGAGTTTTCATGCCTCCATTGCCATGGCTAAAGGCGCCATAGAAGGATTAGCTAAATCACTTGCTGCAGAACTGGCTCCTTCTATTCGGGTGAATGTGGTTGCTCCATCTCTTACGGCCACGCCTTTGGCTGAAAAACTCATTAATAACCCGGAAAAGCTGGAGGCCAGCGACAAGCGCCATCCTCTTCGCAGGATCGGTCAACCGAATGACATAGCTGCTGCTGTCAGCTTCTTATTGAGTGAAGAGTCTTCCTGGATTACCGGGCAAATCCTCCCTGTTGACGGAGGAATGTCGTCCATCCGTATGATGTAAGAGCACTAAATCAATCGTATGACTCATTTTTCCAGTACAGATATCAGTCAAATGGAACAACGCTTTCGTGCGTCGTTCATCAACAGTTTAGGCGGCTTCAAAAGTGTGGTGCTTGTGGGTACCGCCAATGAATCCGGAGAAACGAACCTGGCCATTTTTAATTCATTGTTTCATATTGGCGCCAACCCTCCCCTTTGTGGGTTAATTTTTCGTCCGGATTCCGTTGAGCGCCACACCTTGTCGAACATTGAATCTACCGGTTGTTACACCATCAATCATTTGAATGAGGCAAACTATAAAAAGGCGCATCAAACTTCAGCCCGTTATCCGGCGAATATTTCAGAATTTGACGCTACTGGTTTAACTCCGGATATCCGAGAGGGTTTTCCGGCGCCGTTTGTCAAGGAAAGCCAGGTACAATTTAGCCTGGTGTTAAAAGAAAAAATCAACCTTGCATTGAATGGAACGATCCTGATCATTGGTCAGATACAAGAGGTATGGATTCCGGATAACATTCTTCAAGCAGACGGTTTTTTAGACCTGGAGGGTGCAGGCTCGCTCACTTGCAGCGGCCTTGACAGCTATCATAGCACCAAACGTTTGGCTAGATTGAGCTATGCCAAACCAGACCAGCCAATTGAGGTTATTCCGGTAAAGTAACCTAGGGAACCAACCTGTTTTGTCAAATGCCTAATCTCTATTTTGGTTCCGAATGAAACAAGGAAATAAGCACGTGAAAAAGGGAGACCTTCCACAAAAAGCTTGTGCTGTTTGCGGAAGGCCATTTACCTGGCGAAAAAAATGGGAAAAGGTTTGGAGCGAGGTTAAGTATTGCAGCGAACGATGCAGGCGTCATTTGCCTGAGCAAACAAATTCCGTAGTTTGAAACAATCCACTCTTTTTCATGGCCGCAAAACCTCCGGCAACATCAATGAGGTTGTCGTACCCACGCGCGCGCAATGCAGAAATAAAAATCATGGACCGGTAGCCACCGGCACAGTGCACGTGGTACGTTTTTTTCCGGTCTATCAGTAGCATGCTGTCGTTGAGGAAGTCAAGTGGTGCAGTTTCTGCTTCCTGCACATGTTCTGCGTCGAATTCTCCCGGCTTTCGTACATCCAGGATGTTTTCAGCCTTTCCTGATGCCATTCTATCGGCCAGAGCCTCAACGGAGATGGACTCAATCTGATCCACTTCACGCCCTTCTGCTTTCCAGGCATCAAACCCTCCTTCCAAATACCCAAGACAATGATCATACCCTACCCTGGCCAGGCGCATTACTGTTTCACTGGCTCTATCTGGTTCAGTGATTAGCAGGATTTGTTGTTTAACATCCGGGATCATGGCGCCCACCCATGGAGCAAAACTTCCGTCAAGTCCAATATTAATGCTATTGGGAATAAACCCTTTAGCGAAGGTCTGGGGCGCCCTGGTATCCAGGAGCAATGCATTTGTTTCATTGGCAGCTGCTTCAAACGCGCGGGGTGAAAGCGGTTGGGAGCCCCGTTGCATCACCTCATCGATGGAATCATATCCCTGTTTGTTCATGGCCACATTGAGCGGGAAATAGGCTGGAGGAGGCATTAAGCCATCGGTTACTTCCTGCACGAATTCAACTTTGGTCATATCGGCACGCAATGCATAGTTCACCTGTTTTTGATGACCCAATGAATCCGATGTTTCCTTGCTCATATTTTTGCCGCAGGCAGATCCTGCGCCGTGGGCAGGATACACCGTGATGTCGTCAGAAAGCGGCATAATTTTGTTTCTCAGTGAATCGAATAGCGTTTCCGCCAACTGTTCTTGTGTCATATGCGCTGCTTTTTGCGCCAGGTCAGGTCTTCCGACATCACCTATGAAAAGGGTGTCTCCACTAAAAAGCGCTACATCCTTTCCATGCTCATCGCTCAACAAATAGCAAGTGCTTTCCATTGTGTGGCCCGGGGTATGCAGTACTTTTATGCTTATCTTTCCAACCTGAAAGATCTCTCCATCCTTCGCAATATGGGCTTCGAAATCCGGATTGGCATTAGGGCCATACACGATTGGGGCGCCGGTTTTCCGGGAAAGATCCAGATGACCGCTCACAAAATCAGCATGAAAATGTGTTTCCAACACATATTTGATGGCAGCTCCATCTTTTTGGGCTTTTTGCAGGTACGGCTCTACTTCACGGAGTGGATCGATTACCACCGCTTCACCTTCTGAAACGATGTAATAGGCGCCCTGAGCCAGGCACCCGGTATAAATTTGTTCTATTTTCATATTGAACAGCGTTGAGTCAGGTTCTTTCAGAACATAATGTGCAAATATAGTACACCTCTAACGCAAAAAGGAACATCTGGTTCCGAACCATTTATTTTGATTTCGAAGCATTCTCCGAAGCTGCTTTTTGGATAGAATCTCACTCTTTTTTTCAGTATTTTGGCCCAATCTATATTTTCGCCATGTGTTTCAGCGTTTTAAATCATAAAACGAATGATCTGCAGTATTGTCAGTGTACCTTGCGCTGTTAAAATTTCCCAAAAAAGCCAGGATTTTAACGATTATCCCTCAGCTGCTTCGTTAGGTGCCTTGTGTATTTTTTTTGAGATCCTTGCCTAACGGCATTTATGTTTTGACTACCCATTCTGATTAAAACAAATCCAAAACCACACCTTTCCATCATGTTCCTTCGGAAAAGCATTCCTGCTCTCCTCCTTCTGCTCACTGCCTTTGTACTTCCTGCACAGGAAACGGCAGTCTTCAATGAAGCAAACCTGGCGTACAAGCGCGGGGTAGACTTCTTTAACCAAAATTTGTACGGCATTGCTCAAAAAGAATTCCGCAATGCCATGGATCTGTTACGCCCGGTCAATGAACCAGACTGGAAAGCAGTTAAAACAGATGCCGAATTATACCATGCTAAATGCGCCGTACGCCTGGGTCAACCTGAAGCGGAAAAGCTCGTGCTGGACTTCCTCCGGGAAAATTCACCCTCTCCGGTGGCAAGCCAGGCAGCCTTGGAAATCGGCGACTATTATTTCAACCGCAAGGAATACGAAAAAGCACTCACCTACTATGATCTGGCGCCGGAAGGTTCCGGTGCTACCCGGGATGAGATCCGGTTTAAAACAGGTTATTCATACTTCGTGACCAAAAAATTCGGACTGGCGAAAACGGCCTTTATGCCATTAAAGGATAATACCCGCAGTCAGTTTTATGAGCAAGCCAACTATTATTATGGCTGCTGTTCCTTTTTTGAAGGCCGATATGAGGATGCTGCCAAATCATTTACACGTGCGGAACAATCGGAAAAATACAAATCTGTTGTTCCTTATTACCTGACGCAAATCTATGCGGCACAGAAAAACTACGACAAGGTCATTACCTACGGCACACCAAAAGCAAAGGATTCCAACACCAAAAATCGTGCGGAGATCCATCAGTTAGTGGGTCAGGCCCATTATGAAAAAGGCGATTTCAAAAGCGCATTGCCGTTTCTGGAATTTGCCGCCAAAAATGGCGCACCACTTCGTCCGGCGGATTACTATCAATTGGGATATGCTCAGTATCAAACCGGGCAATACAAGCAAGCCATCCAGAATTTTGAGGAACTGACCAAACAGGACAGTCTGTTGGGGCAGAATGGGTTGTATCACCTGGGCGACTGTTACCTGCGCGTCAAGGAGAAAAACAACAAATTCAATGCACGAAATGCTTTTGGTCAGGCGGCAAGCATGAACTATGACAAAGTAGTAAAAGAAGACGCTCTGATTAACTATGCCAAGTTGAGCTATGAATTAAAATATGACCGTGATGCCATCGAAGCATTGCAGCGCCTGAACCCCAACTCTAAGCATTACGAAGACGGGCAGGCTCTGATGAGCGAAATATTTTTGAACACGCGAGACTATGACCGTGCCGTTTCCAGTTTGGAAAACGTGAAAAACAGAACCCCCAAACTGGATGCAACCTACCAGCAGGTTACCTATTTGCGTGGCTTGCAGCTGTACCAGAACAACCAAAAAGATGAGGCTCGTCGGTATTTTAATAAGTCGATGGAGTTCCCGATAAATAAAAAAACGGCCACCCTTTGTTCTTTCTGGCTGGGCAGCATTTCTCACGATGCCGGTGAATACAACATCAGCAAGACTCATATGAGCAGCTACTTTAATGCAGCCAAGCCATATGCATCGGAATTGCCTGAAGAAAGTAGTTTGCACATGTGCAACTATATTCAGGGATACAACCATCTGAAACTAAAAGACTACAAATCTGCGCTCACCAATTTCAGGGCTGCGGTGGATGGACTTAAAAAGAGCCCTTCAAAAAACGAACAAATCCGTTCTGCCGTGCTTGGCGACGCTGTTTTACGCGCTGGCGACTGTTATTTCAAAAACAAGCAGTATTCGGATGCGGTAGCGATGTACGACGAAGCGATCAAGAAAAAATATGAAGGTTTTGAGTATGCGTTGTTTCAAAAAGCGATCATAAAAGGACTTCAGGGCGACTATCAGGACAAAGCCATTGCCCTAGAAAGCCTGGTAGAAGATTATCCCAACAGTCGTTATACCGACGAAGCGCTATTCCAATTGGGTGATACCTATTTTGAAATGGACCGTTACGACAAGGCTATACCTCCATTCAAGCGTATCGTTTCTGATTTCAGGGGGAAAAGCACTCTGGTTACGCCCTCCTTGCTGAAGCTCGGTCTGATCTCTGTGAACCAGGGAAGCAGTCGTGTAGCTATTGATTATTACAAACAAGTATTCGCCGGAAATCCGGAGCCGGAGGAATGCAAACAGGCCTTGGATGCTCTCCGCGAAATCTATGTCAAAGACCTGGGTGATCCGGAAGGATATAACCGGTTTATTGAGACAGTACCTAATTGTGGCGGTATGAAGCCTGGTCAGGGCAGCAGTGGAGAAGCAACCGCTTTTGAATCTGCAGAATATCAATATAACCAGGGCAGATATGACCGTGCCATTGAGTTGTTCACCAACTATTTGGCCAAATACCCTACCGGCAGTAATATTCTGGCGGCAAATTACCTGCGTGGAGAAAGCTATGCTTCTCAAAAGCAATTTGAAAAAGCGCAAAAAGATTATGCGGCTGTAATTGGAAAAGGTAACAGTAAATACTTCCCTAAAGCAGCAGAAAAAGCATCTTTGATTGCATTAAACACCACCAAAGATTACGGTCAGGCGTTTGAATATGCACGTAAATGGGAAGATGCTGCTGTTACTGAAAACGCTCGTTTTGAGGCACAACTGGTTGCCTTGCAAGCTGCGTACCGTACCAATAACTCCGTTGCGGTAACGGAATATGCCAATAAGATTAACCGTAATAAACTTGCTAATCAGGAACAGTTGGCCATTGCCAACTTTTATTCAGGCAAGATGGCGTATGACAAGGGTGAATTCACCAAAGCTTATCCGGCCCTACAATCCGTAACAGAAAACAGCACTTCAGCGTTGATGGCAGAGTCCTATCATTATCTGACCCAGATACTTTACAAACAACGCAAGTATGCCGATGCAGAGGAGATGATTTCCGAGGCCAATAAAGCCAGTGCGGGTTACGACGACTGGATTGCCCGAAACCTGATCGTGTTGTCTGATGTCTATGCAGACCAGGGTGATAAAATATCTGCTCAGGCGGCATTGGAATCCGTTCTGGAAAACTATTCGGGCGACGATAAAACCATCAAAGAAACCGCGCGTCAGAAATATGAGCGTTTGAGTAGTAACCGTCCTAATACAAACAACTCATCGGAAAAGAGTGGCAAGACGTTGTTGGATCTGGACGAAGGAGGGAATTAAAGGTTTTGAGGGGTTTGAGGGGTTTGAGGGGTTTGAGGGGTTATAATTTGAAAAACTAAAACTTTAAATTCGGAACAATGAAATTTCAACATAAATATCTGATCCTTGCGGCGACTTTATTGAGTTTCGCGCAGTCTGTAAACGCCCAAAAAGATCTGGAAGGTGATAATGTAACGGTGGTAAAATCCTTTGATGCACAATTACTGGAGGCCAATAAACTGAGCGTGCCCCCTACCCTGCCTGCATTGGATACCACAACCAAAGTACAAAACTATACTGTACCGCCTCATCCGTCTAACATCAAGTATGATCCGCCTAAACTGCGTCCACTGGGCGTGAAGGCCGCTCCAAAAGAGTCAGACTACGATGGATTCTTAAAACTTGGCGCTGGTGTGCCCAATACTTTGTGGGGTGAAGGTGGATACTATTTTAAAGCAAAAGAAAAATTTGACGGCAAAATCTGGCTTCGCCATCACCGTCTGAGTGCAGACAAGGCAGTGGAAAATCAGATGTTTCAAAAAACTCAGGGCTTGGTGAGCGGAAACATTTTCCTGCCAAACAATCTGGCTACTCAGGTAGATGTAGGTTACACCTATGACCGGATCCATTTTTATGGTTACGACCATGACTCCCTGGAGTTTTCGCCGGGTAAAACCCGCCAGGATTACAAAATACTGGATCTGGGCGCCCGTTTATACAACAGTGCCCGTAACGATGCTGATCTGAACTTCTCTGTTGCGCCCAAATTTTATCTGCTGAATGATTTTTATTCAAACAAGGAAAGCAATTTCGAACTGGGCCTTTCTGCTACCAAATGGTTTAATGAAAAACACGCCCTGCGGGTAAACATTCGGCCGGATATCACCAACTTTGAAGACACGGTTGAGCAGAAATTGAACAACATTTATCTTCAGCCATCCTTCACCCTGCATTTTGATTTTTTGCAATTCAAGATCGGGGGTAATTTTGTGAACAACCGGGATGTGTTCAGCATTTTCCCTGATGCCGAATTAACCCTTCGTGTTTGGGGAGATGGGATCCAGGCATTTGTGGGCGCAAATGGTGATTTGCGCAAAAACACCTATCGTAGCCTGCTCACCTACAATCCGTTCATCCAAATTCGTGGAAGTGAACTGAAAAACACCCGGTGGGCCAATTATTATGGCGGTGTAAAAGGAAATTTTGGTTGGCTGGAATACAACGGACAAGTGGGCTATTCCAAAGCTTCTGACCTTGCCCTGCATCAAACCCGGTTTGAGCCTGACGGAATAACCCGGTTTGGCATAGTATACGATACCGTCAAAATCTTTAATATTCAGGGTACCATTAAATTCAGCCCGATCAAAAACCTGACGATCAGCGGAACGTACAGCCAAAGTGTGTTCGATAACGAAACCACAGAAACCGCTGCTGACGAGCGCGCTGTTTGGGGCTTGCCTGAGATAGAAGGAAATTTTGGCGCTGTATATACCCTGGCTGAGGGGAAAGCCAATGTCAAAGCCTCGTTACATATGGCCGACCGGATTGCTTTCCTGAATGAGGACAATGCTTTGGTCAAAAGCAAAGCATTGGTTGACTTAAGCCTCGGTGGTTCCTATTACTTCACGAAGAATATTGGCGTGTTTCTGGATATCAACAACCTGCTGAATAACCGTCGGGAGCGCTGGTATCGTTATCCAACCATTGGAACCAACTTCATGGGCGGGTTCGTAGCCCGGTTCTAAAGGCACGAAGAAGGGTACAAAGGCACAAAGGCGCGAAGGCGCAATGACACAAAGGCACAAAGACACAAAGGCACAAAGAGATAACTTATTAAAGTTTATGGGAGCTTTGCTCCCATAAACTTTGTGCCTTCGCGCCTTTGTGTCTTAGCTCCTTTGTGTCTTAGTGCCTTTGTGTCATTGTGTCATTGTGCCTTAGTATTACCTTCGTGCCTTACCCTAAACTTTTTTCCCTTCAGAATATGAAAGCAACCAGTATTACCCAACATGAAGCTTCTTTCCGTCAAACAGGAATTGATTCAAGTGGTACCAAGTTCCTGTTAAGCAACATTAACGCCAAGATCAACGACAAAGCTGGCGGCAATCTAAGCCTTGAATTTTGCACCAAGCAAGTGCCTGATAAAACCTTTTACTACGAGGAGGAGTTTCCCAAGGAGCGCATTATATTACACTTTACTGCCGGATACCTGAAGGGCGACATAGCACAACTTTCCCGGCAAAGTGTGGAGGTATCTGTACCCTTTGTGATTGCGCGTTCAGGGCATATTTATAATCTTTGGGCTTCAAAATACTGGTCGTACCATTTGGGGCCGGGCGCTATTGGTGGCAATAGCGCCATGAGTCAGCGTAGCATTGGAATTGAGATCTCAAATATCGGCTTTTTACGCAAGAAAGCTGGCGGTTTGCTGCACACAGTATATAGCTCAGATGATGTGTATTGCACGGAACAAGAAACAGGATTTTACCAAAAACTACCCACTGCATACAGAGGTGAACAATATTATGCTACGTTCACTAATGCTCAATATAATGCACTCATCTCTTTACTCCGTTTCCTGACCGCCCGTTATAATATTCCGCGCACTTTTTTACCAGTGGCTACCCGATTCAACCCGTTTGCCAATGCTGCCGAAGCAGAAGGATTCAAGGGCATTTGTTCCCACGTCAATTTCCGGCCATCCGGCAAGTGGGATATTGGCCCGGCATTTAACTGGGGGAGGGTGGAAAAAGGCTTGAAAATTGGCGCGTAAGTATATTCAATTGCCGTTTGATCGGAAGAAATAGTGGATGATTGCTGTTCGATCATCCACTATTTTTTTCAAGTCCGGTAAAAAAAGCTAATCCCTGTTCACATTTAATTCCGCCATGACATTAACCTCCAAATCCGCCGCTCTACCTTTATCCGAGCGTATGAATGGTAACCACAACGAATTAGAAGCTTTCCGGAAAAACCCGAATCAGGTTGTTTCGGGTATATACCAAACCTGTCGCCCAAAGTTCATCGGCTGGGGTAAGGATGCTACGCGTATCAGCGTACATGACCTTGCCGATATTTTTCAAAACGCCGTAATGATTATGGTTCTCAATCTGGAATCTGGTCGGCTATCTGAACTCATCGGTACATTGTGTACATATTTGTTCGGTATTGGAAAAAACCTCGTACAAGCCTTCAGGCGAAAACAAGGCCGGATCGGGCTGCCTGGTGATGAAGCGTTTCCACTCAACAGGGAAACAGATGCAGGTATAGAGGACGCCATGATCACCGCAGAAACAGACGCTCAACTTTGGTCGAAAGTAGATGCACTGGGCGAGCCCGGACGCAGTCTGATTATTTTAACATACAAGGAAGGACTCAATAGTCAGGAAATTGCTGAAGTAATGGGCTATTCGAGTCCTGAAGTAGTCAGGCAGCTACGTAAGCGATGCCTGGACAAGATAAGAAAATCATGAAATAGCCAGCATAAACCTTTCAAACCTACTCCAATGAACAAATCCACGCTGCCACTTGTGGCTTCAACGCTGACTAAAAGATGGAAAACAGAACAGAACACCTTCTTGAGGCATACTTTGCCCATTCACTTAATGCAACTGAAGCGGAAGAACTAAAAACGCTGCTTCAAACAGATCCCAAGCTTGCAGCTGAATTCCGTTTTCAGCAGCAAATAGCCCGGTCCGTAAAGGATCAATCACTACGCTCAGGGATCGAAAATCAGGAGTGGGCAAAGGCAACGATACCTCCTGTAGGCCAGGATGCAGGAACTGCTATTAAAAGGAGTATGTGGTCTAGATATTTGTATGCAGCCGCCGCGGTGATTACCTTACTTGTATTAGCCTGGGTCTATATTCCAGGGGGAAAAGGAGGCGACCTAATTGCGGAGCAAACAGCCCCTTACCCTAATAAAATGACCTTTAAAAGCTTTGGAGGAGACTCTCAAACAGTACCTCAGGAGGTTATTCAGGCGTTTTCATTGTACGATCAGGCTAAATACCCGGAAGCCGCACAGGCACTAGGCTCATTGGTGGCTTCTTATCCTGACAACGTTGATTATCGTTTCTATTGGGGTGTTTCGCTGATCCATGCCCAACAATATCCAACGGCTATCAAAGCACTGGAACCTATTTCACAAGGCCAAAACGACTTCAAAACAGTCAGCTACTACTATCTGGGCCTTGCCTATGCCGGCAATAAAGAAATGGATCAGGCTAAGACCTTGCTGCAACGTTACCTGGATGCAACGGACGGCGTAAGTTTCCGTAAACAGGCAAAGAAAGTGCTGGATGAATTGTAGAACACGGTTAGGAGGCTGGTTAATGCTTGTCCGGTTTTTATAGCAGTTATATAAGTTTTTTTTACCGCAGAGGCGGTAAAAAAAAACCATTCGCCCCCGTATCTAACTACAATCAATGCAGGAACACCAGTTTTGTCACAATAGCATCAGGCTCATCGAAGGTGGCCTGACTGGTGGCAAATATCATGTAAACACCGGATGCTACCCGGCGGCCCAGGTAATCTTTACCATCCCAAACAGCCTGACCGCCTAAAGCCTTCCCTTCATAAACCAGACGACCACCGGCATCTGTTACCTTGATATTGGCATCACGGGCCAAGCCGTAAATAGCAATCGGGCCATCGTAACCAGGCTGCACCGGATTTGGATAGGCATATGCACCCGGCCGGTTTATCCTTCCTCCTTCCGTTGCACCAGTGCGCAGAGAAATCAACCCTTTCTCCGTGCCAATCCAGGCTTCACCAGTGGTAGGATTTACTGCAATATCCGTAATGGCATTGTCGAATATAGGACTATTGGTATTGGTGAAGCGCGCAACCTGAGTGAGCGCATCCGGAGATTGCACAAAAACGCCATTGGTAGTGCCAAACCATTTTTGGTTGGCTCCGTCTACTGCAATGGCTTTGACGTCTTCCGTTTCCAGCAAATAGCCATTAAATCCATCCACACTCACGATACGACGCCGCCCCTTACAATCATCATCGAACACATTGGCGCCGCATTCAAAGCTTACTGCGCCTTGCTGAGTGCCTACCCAAACATCCCCATCGAGATCCACCGCAATGCTATTGACAAAGTTGGTGGGAAGAACACTGTTTGCCGTAGTGATGACTTTGTAGCGGTCGTCTGCTTCGCTTTCCAGATCGGCTCCTGAATCATATACCAGAATACCGGAGCTAAAAGCTATTACGAACCATTTGTACCCATTTTGATCTACTACTACCTGAAGGATGTTTTTAGCAGGCCCTGAGCCAAAATTCAGAAGCGTACCGTCTTTTTTAAGCACGGCAATCGGATCATTAGCACCGTAATTGCTGATCCACAAATTTTCATCCTGATCAAAAGCAAGGCCTCCAATAGCCGTACGGTTTAACCCGGAGTTGCCAGCATCTTGCAGGATAGAATTGCTTTTACTGTATCTTCTGATGAAGTTGCCATCTGCGCCAAACTGAAGGATTCCGCCATTCCAGCTGCCTGTAAAAACGTTATTATCGGACGGCCGTACAACCACCTTCCAGAGATCCTTGAAGGAGTCTTCACCATCTACAATTTCCGGGGTAGTTCTTTCAGACCAGTTTTTCCAAACCCCGTTTTTTAGCCTGTATACACCATCCCGATAACCAACCACCCCCAGGTTGGGCGCAGGGCCAGGGGTAGCCACATAAGTAGTTCCATCGGAAGCAAAGGCAATTTCAGAGCTGCGTTGTGTATAGGGCGTATCAAAGGCAAATTGATCACAAGTTCCTTCGTTCAGATTGTAATACCGGAATTTGTCGGAAAGGTCAGCCAGCCAGAACTTTCTGGAGCCATCTTCAACACCGTAAAGTGGAAGAACAGCGTTGCACCCGTCCTGAATTTCGTATTTGAAATCGATGGTTTCGAAATATTGTACAATTCCCAGGCCGAAATTGGCCGGATCGCCCCAGGCAGCCAACATGCCCGGCCCTTCTGCTGTTAAATATTTTACGGACCGTACCGGATGGCTACCTACTTCATCTACAGTTGCACCATCATATCGCAGGAGTTTTTTTCCTGCCCCCATCCAGAGCTGACCAAAACTCAAAACCATTTCATTGTAAGAAATGCTGGATGGGAATCCAGAAATTTCGGTCATTTCCTCCCAGCGACTGAAATCAGCCGGATTTTCATCGTTCTCCGGCAAACGGTATAATCCATCTTCGGTTCCGGCCCACAAAAAGCCATTGTAGCGGGCAAAAGAACGCACCGGAACTCCGGTAAAGACCGTGTATTCCGCTTCTGTATTAAGAAGATCAAACTTCAATACTCCAAACCCACAGGCGAAGTAGGCATGTTTGCCATCATAGAATACATTGTAAATCTGCTTATCTCCAACGATATTCGGATTTTTGCTAATAATAGGCAGATTTATTACGGATTGATCCTCGGGGTAATAGAGATCAATGTTGCTGTTTGTGTAAGTAACCAGTAGTACCTTTTGCGCACTGTTATACCGAATCAAGCCAATCCCGACATCACTCAAGCCCTCCACTTTAGTGATGAATCTGGAGGAACGATCTGATTTTTCCAGTTCAACCAAGGCCCATTCTGTAGAAAAATAGACTTTTTCTGCACTTTGCGTTACGTAACGGGCTCTTTGCCATGGCAAATGCTGGCGCCACTCCCCTATGGTTAACGGAGGGAAAAGGGTATCTACTTGGGCTTGTAAGGTGGGTAAGGAAAGAATAGTCAGCAAAAAAGCGGAGAAAAAACGCATAGGAATTTGGCAATGGTTATGATGAGGAGTTTGGCGCAGGAAGGGGGCTGTCGGTTGCCTTTGACGGCAGATATTGGTTCAAGTTACCGAGATTCAAAAGGTTTTGGCAACGGGCATGAAACACCTAGGACCGGTACATTTTACCAGACTCCAGATATTCCCAAACCGCTTCCGGTACCAGATAACGAACTGATTTTCCGGCTTTCAGACAATCCCGGATATAAGTTGCAGAGATATCCAGTGGCGGAGGCTCAAATACCCTTACCCTTGAGTGATTACCCATTTCTCCAAGCTCATAACCCGGGCGCCTGTACACGTATATATCATAACCGGAAAGGATTTGTTCATAGTTTTTCCAGAGGTTCAAAGAACCAAGGTTATCTCCTCCCATGATCAGTACAAACTCATGCTCCGGATGCTTTTGCTTTAAAAAGCTAAGCGTATCAATGGTGTAAGACGGCTTGGGCAGTTGAAATTCCACGTCAGAGGCTTTCAACTTCGGGTTATCGCCAATCCCTAAATGCACCAGATGCAAGCGATCATGGTCGCGGGCAAGGGTCTTTTTGGGTTTAAGTGGATTTTGCGGACTCACTACCAGCCAAACACGATCCAAATCCGTTTGAGTGGCCATATAGTTGGCAATAATGAGATGCCCAATATGGATGGGGTTAAAGGAGCCGAAAAAAAGGCCTATTTTCATGTATTAAACATTCAGATGGGCGAAAGTAAGGGAAGATTACCATTCTTAGAGCTTGTTTAAAATCGCATTGCCTGGCTACAAGCGCAAAATTTTATCTTAAATTGCGTTGCATTTTTTCATCGTAATTACCGGCTACGCCTACAAAATGCGCCTTATCTAAAATAAAGTTTTCCTGCTTTCGCTCAGGCATGGAAATTTAAACACGCTCTTATTCCAAACATTTTATTTAAAAAGTCTTCCTCCCGTTCAACTTTTCTACCTTCGCCGTTACAAATACATCCTACTGTTTTTCTACCAGATTGTTTGGATACTTTGCGCAAGCAAGCAGCAATTATGTCTTATCTCGACGAACTTAACCCCATTCAACGGGCCGCAGTGACCAATATTGAAGGTCCGGTTTTAGTGATTGCCGGGCCCGGATCCGGCAAAACACGGGTACTCACTTACCGTATAGCTCACTTATTGGAACACCATGTGCCACCAAGGGAAATATTAGCCCTTACGTTCACGAACAAAAGTGCCCGGGAAATGAAGGACCGGATCGAAAAGGTGGTCGGGGCATCGGCGCAGCACGTTTGGGCAGGCACCTTTCACTCCATTTTTGCCAAAATTTTGCGCTATGAGGCCGAAAAAATCGGCTATCCTTCGTCGTTTACCATTTATGATACCGATGACACCACCAGTGTCCTGAAGGCAATCATCAAGGAGATGAACCTGGATCCAACCGTTTATAATCCTTCAGCCGTTCGCTCCAGGATCTCCCTTTGCAAAAGTAACCTCATCACGCCACCATTGTACCGGCAAAATGCCGATATGATGCAACAGGACAGGGCGGCCCGCAAACCATACGTAGTGGATATTTACGAAAAGTACGTAGCCCGTTGCCAGCGCTCAGGAGCCATGGATTTCGACGATCTGCTGTATCAGCTTTATCGACTTTTCCAGCAAAACCCGGATAATATCCTGGATAAATACCGCAAACGTTTCCGGTATGTGCACGTAGATGAGTTTCAGGATACCAATTTCCTGCAATATGCCATTCTGCGTTTATTGGTAAAGTATGATGGAAGCCCGGAAAACATTTTCATTGTAGGCGATGATGCGCAAAGTATTTATGCTTTCCGTGGAGCGACCATTGATAATATCCTGGATTTTGAAAAGGATTATCCGTCCCTTAAAACGTTCAAGCTGGAACAAAACTACCGGAGCACTCACCATATTGTGGAAGCAGCCAACGAGGTTATTTCATACAATCGCAGGCAATTACACAAAACCATCTGGACTGACCGGGAAGAAAGACAAAAAATTAAATTATTGAAATGCGTTACGGATGATGAAGAAGCACGCAGGGTTTCTGACCTGATTCTGGAGCAAAAGCATCGTTATCATTTACCCAATTCAGAGATTGCCGTACTCTACCGCACCAATGCTCAGAGCCGGAAATTTGAAGAGCATTTGCGCAAAATCAATGTGCAGTACCGGGTGTTCGGAGGAATGTCGTTCTACCAGCGCAAGGAGGTAAAGGATCTGGTTGCCTATCTGCGTTTAGCCGTAAACCCTCGAGATGAGGAAGCCTTGCGACGCGTCATTAACTTCCCAACCCGAGGAATCAGCGATGCTACCGTAGACAAAATCAGCGCCATAGCAGGCGCCACTAATACCACTATGTGGGAAGCTATGTTACATCCAGGCCTGGATGTAACAGACAGGGCTAAAAAATCATTGTTTGGCTTTCGCACCCTGGTAGAAGACTGGCAAAAACGAGCTGTTACGGAATCAGCCTTCAAGCTGGCAGCAGAGATCCTGCGCAAATCCGGTTTGCATGAAATGTTGAAAAGCGATACCAGTCCGGAAGGGATTGGCCGCCTGGAAAACGTCAATGCTGTTTTGGATGCCATTTCAGAATTTGCAGATACGCAGTTGGCCAATATAGATCCAGCCTTATCCGGAGTAGCAGAATCTTCCCTGGCAGCGTATCTTCAAACCATAACCCTGTTAACAGATGCGGATGAGAAAGCCGAAGGATCGGATTTTATCACGCTGATGAGCGTACACTCTGCAAAGGGTTTGGAATACAAAAGTGTATTTGTAACCGGATTGGAGGAGCAACTTTTCCCTTCCTTTATGTCGCTGGAAGATCCTAAAGGACTGGATGAGGAGCGACGTTTGTTTTACGTAGCAATCACCCGGGCCAAGGAATTTCTAACCATCAGTTTTGCCCAAAATCGCTATCGTTTTGGTCAGATACGTGCCAATGAGCCATCCCGGTTCCTGGAGGAAATTGATCTCAAGCACTTTGACATGGTGGGAGGATTTGGGGCTGCCAGAACCGGTTTTCAGGGAGGTGGTCGCGATCAGTCGCCCCCTTCCAGCAAAGGAGCCAGCCTTAGCGGGAATTTTGTGAACCCCAGGCTTCGCACCATGCAACAGGCTGCTTCGGCGCGTATGAATGCGCCTGTTGAGGCCTCTCCCATAGCGGATCTGGTAGAAGGAGCCAATGTCCTGCATCAAAAATTTGGAGAAGGCCAAATTGTAAACGTAGAAGGCCCAAAAGATAACCGGGTAGCCACCATTCGCTTTAAAAATGATGAGATGCCGGAGCGGAGGATCGTGTTGAAGTTTGCGAAGTTGCAGGTGATATGACGATAGACGACGGGACGATGAACGATGAGATGATGGCATTTCACCGTTCATCGTCCATCGTTCCATTCTCAAATATTCAACCCGCCACAAACAGAAATCACCTGTCCGGTGAGATAAGCGCCCATATCAGAAGCCAGGAATACGCAGGTATTAGCTACATCATCTCCTGCGCCGAGGCGCTTGAGCGGGATGGCGGACAAATATCCTTCCTTTGTTTTTTCATCCAGTGCATCCGTCATTTCCGTGGCGATGAACCCCGGAGCAACAGCGTTGCACCGAATACCTCGGGAACCGTATTCTTTAGCGATGGATTTGGAGAAACCTATGATACCGGCTTTAGAAGCTGCGTAGTTGGCCTGCCCTTGCTGACCGAACACCCCTACCACAGAGCTCATATTGATGATACTGCCCCCTGTACGGATCATTGGTTTGAGGGCATGTTTGGTGAGGTTAAAAACGGATTTAAGGTTGGTTTGGATCACCTCATCCCATTGTTGCTCGGTCATACGAAGCATAAGGGTATCACGGGTGATTCCTGCATTGTTGATCACAATATCCAATTTGCCAAAATCTGCTACCACCTGGCCGATCAGTGCTTCTGCCTGGGCAAAATCGCCGGCATCGCTTTGATAAGCTTTGGTATTGGCGCCGAGTTCGGCAACCAGTTTTTCAGCCCTGGCCTGGGATGAAGGAGAAACATAAGTAAAGGCCACTTTGGCGCCATGCTCTACAAACTTGCGCACCAGCGATTCTCCGATTCCGCGGGATCCACCGGTAATGAGGGCTACTTTTCCGTCAAGTAATGTCATATGTAAATTGGAATGTTGGTTTGGGGTGTTCGTTCTGTTGGGGCAAAGTTCAGAAAACTTACCGGATTAACACTCAACCACGTTTACGGAAATATTCACGGCCAGCCCTCCGTCTGCAGTTTCCTTATATTTGGTGTTCATATCGTGAGCGGTGTCTTTCATGGTTTTGATCACCGCATCCAAACTCACTTTTGCATGTTGCGGGTTTCCTTCCAGGGCAATCTGGCTTGCCGTAATGGCCTTGATGGCGCCCATCGTATTACGCTCAATACAAGGAATTTGCACCAATCCGCCAATAGGGTCGCAGGTCATGCCCAGGTGGTGCTCCATAGCTATTTCAGCAGCCATCATGACCTGACCATAGTTCCCGCCCAGACATTCCGTGAGCGCCCCGGCAGCCATAGCCGACGACACGCCAATCTCAGCCTGACAGCCACCCATAGCGGCTGAAATGGTAGCACCTTTTTTAAACAAACTGCCTAACTCGCCGGCAGTGAGCAAAAACTTGACAATATCCTCTTCCAAAAAGGAGTCGCTAAAGCAAACATGATACATCAAAACAGCAGGGATAACTCCGGCTGCGCCATTCGTTGGCGCTGTTACGACCCGGCCGAATGCGGCATTTTCTTCATTTACCGCGAGGGCAAAACAGCTCACCCACTTCAAAATATCCTGAAAAGTGTGGCCCCCGCGACTGATTTGACGCACCCAGTCTTCTACACTGTGATACGGCTTACCATGCAACAGTTTCTTGCTCAACGGCGCCGCACGCCTGACGACATCAAGGCCTCCGGGCAAAACACCCTCTGTATGGCAACCCTGATAAATACAATCCCGCATGGTCAACCAAATGTTCATCAGTTCTTTGCGTATCTGATCCGGATTGCGCCAGCTTAGTTCATTTTGCCAAACGATCTCCGAAACATCCTTGTCTTCATTCTCGCAATAAACTTTAAGTTCTTCAGCCAGATCAATCGGGAAAGGCAAATGCTTGGAAGAAACGGAATCTTGTTCGCCTTCCTTTACCACAAATCCACCGCCAACAGAGTAATAGGTATGGGACTCACCCATACCATCATGATAAAAAGCCCTGAAAATCAACCCGTTGGCATGATAAGGAAGGGATTGATCATATAAAAAAACAACGTCCGTTTCCGGATCAAAGGGAATTGTGAAGCGGCCATCCAAATGTATGCTTTTGGTGGCATGAATACGGTCAACATTTGCCTGTACATCTGCCACCGGAATGGTTACAGGATCATCTCCATTCAAGCCAAGCAGCACGGCCAGATCAGTTCCGTGCCCTTTTCCTGTCTTTGCAAGTGAACCGTACAACTCTACCTGAACTTGTTTTACCACTTCCGGACGAATCTCCTTCAAAAAGCGCTGAGCAGCCCGCCAGGGACCCATCGTATGGGAGCTACTTGGCCCAATACCAATTTTAAAAATATCGAAGACTGAGATTCTTTCCATGGTTGACGGTGGACGGTGTGCTGATAATTGTTGGTGCAAAAGTAGACAAAGCTGGAACCTGCTTGCTGTTGTTTTGTTCCTTTGCGGTGAAATTTGTTGTGAGGGGGTTAAGGATCGTTATTTTATGCGTTGGAACTGTTTTCGATTTGAATTACGTTTCCATAAATGATGATCCTCCAATGATCTTGATTGCCCCTTTATGACCTACAACCTCCTTCATGCTTCCTAATACCAAAGCATACGCTGCACTGCATATTCCGGATTACCGGCTTTTCCTGGCTATGCGACTCATGACTACCCTAACCGTACAGATTATGTCAGTATCTGTTGGCTACTACGTCTATGAGTTAACCAATGATCCTTTGATGCTGGGATTTATTGGCTTAACGGAGGCAATACCCGCCATTAGTATTAGTTTGTGGGCCGGACATCTCGCCGACAAAAGGGATCGGAGGAATATTCTGATCGGGTGTATTGCGGTACTATTAACCTGCTCCATTGCTTTACTGGCAGTAGCCATGCATGAGGATCAATTGCCTCGCCCCACGCTATTGTTTGCTATATATTTCATCATTTTTTTCACAGGCATATCCAGAGGCTTTTTCAGTCCCACCAATTTTGCCTTTTTGCCACAAATCGTAGATCGCGAAAAGCTTCAGAATGCCATCAGTTGGAATAGCAGTACCTGGGAAGTAGCCAGTATAACCGGTTTGGGACTCGGGGGAATGATTTATGGATTTGGCGGCGTGTCCGTAGCCTTTGGAAGCATGAGCGTTTTGTGCGCCATGGCATTGGTCTTCGTACTCAAGATCAAGCCCAGGGGAATACCACCTTTCGATCGAACTGAAACTGCAGTTCAGCGCATCAAAGCGGGTTTGAATTTCGTGTTCAGTAAGCAGATTATCATTGCCTCCATTGCGATGGATCTCTTCGCCGTGTTTTTCGGTGGGGCGGTTGCATTGATGCCGGTTTTTGCCAAGGATATTCTTCATGTAGGACCACAGGGTGCAGGAATCCTCCGGGCCTCGATGGCAGTAGGCGCTATCACCATGGCGATTTTCCTTGCTCACCGTCCGTTAGGGAAAAACGCCGGCAAGATTATGTTGTTTTGCGTGGCAGGTTTTGGTCTTTGCAATATCTTTTTCGGGCTTAGTACCCACTTTTATCTTTCCTGTTTATTGCTATTGCTGGCAGGGATGTTTGACGAAGTGAGTGTATTTATCCGGTCTGCATTGGTGCAGTTCCAAACGCCGGAAAACATGAAAGGACGGGTTTCATCCGTCAGTTCCATATTTATTACTTCCAGCAATGAGCTTGGCGCCTTTGAAAGTGGCCTGGCGGCCCGGTTAATGGGCACTGTTCCTTCGGTAGTTTTTGGGGGGATGATGACCTTAGGTGTGGTAGCATTTACCTGGTGGAAAGCGCCTAAACTTAGAAATTACGATTTTGAAGGCGCTAAGGAGCATTAATATGTAGGTCTTTGATTATCATTTTTTCGATAATAAAATCTGCGAAGCAGGAGCGTTTTATCATGAGACTGCCTGCGAAAGTGCGTTGGGTACTGGAAGTCTATGATAAAGTGCCTTTATTTTGGATATTCCAACATTGCATTATCAACAAATAACACCTGAGTACAACTCTGATTGTACAAAGTTCCTTTTGAATTAATTTTTTCAAAAAAAAAGCACGGCGTCCTCAGGTCGCCGTGCTTTTTTGATTTTTGGCACTACAAGTTATTTACCGATGTGCGCTTTATACGCATCAACCGTCATGAGTCCATCCAGATCTGCTGGATTCGCAATTTCTACCTTAACGATCCAGCCATCGCCGTAAGGATCGCTATTAACCAGGGAGGGATCGCCGGAATCGCTCACTTTCTCGTTGAATTCCAACACTTTAGCCGTAAGCGGCATAAAAAGATCAGAGGTGGTTTTAACAGCCTCTACAGTGCCAAAAATACCATTAGCACTTACCGTTTGACCAACGGTTTCTACTTCAATGTAGACAAGTTCACCCAATTCGCTTTGGGCAAAGTCGGTGATACCAACGTAAGCTACGTTGCCGCTTTCAATGCGGATCCACTCATGGTCCTCTGTGTATTTGCAGTTGGATGGAAAATTCATTTTGTTGTAATAATGTGTGGTGAAAAAGTATGGATGTTCATGCTTCAAAAGAAACCGGGCAAATGTACCATTTCAGAGAATTGGCTGGCAAAAAATTTCGGAGAAAAACTGCACATGGACGAAAGGACCGGTTTTGAGTGGAAATGACTAGCCTTAATAAAGTAAAAGAGCCCGTTCTTTGGGCGACCAAACGGAAGGTATTCAAAATATACCTTTCTTGATCTGTTAACCTTTTGAGTTCAAGTTATGAAATATCAACCGTTAAGCCCCGAGATGTTCAAAACCAACCGCAAACGTTTTGCTGCGGAAATGAAACCCGGAACCGTTGCCATTTTCAACTCCAACGACCAGTTTCCACGTGCCGGAGATCAATACCATAATTTTCGCCAGAATTCAGCACTGTTTTGGCTTACCGGTATAGATCAGGAAGAAACAATGGTATTACTGTTTCCCGGTTGTCCAAGGGAGCAACATGAAGAGGTCCTGATTATTCGGCGTACCAATGAACACCTGGCGGTTTGGGAAGGCCATAAATATACTAAAGAAGAAGCCCGCGCGGCTTCTGGTATCGACAAGGTTTATTTTCTGGATGAAGCAGAAAAAGAAATCAACGAATTGATCCTGCTTTCAGATGGGATCTACCTGAACCTGAATGAAAACGATCGTTTTCTATCTTCGGTTGAATATCGGGATTTGCGGTATGCCCGTGATATTCAGGCTCGTTATCCTGCCCATACCCTTCACCGGGCGCAGGTTATTTTGAAACGCCTGATGACCGTAAAAACCCAATGGGAAATAGACGTTACCCAGCATGCCATTGATATTACAGAGAAAGCCTTCAAAAGAGTGCTGAAGTTTGTTAAGCCTGGCGTTTGGGAATATGAGGTTGAAGCCGAGATCATTCACGAATTTATCCGCAACCGCGCTACCGGTCATGGATATACGCCCATCATTGGATCAGGCAAAAATGCTTGCGTTCTTCACTACATCGAGAACAACCAACAATGCCAGGATGGCGATGTATTGCTCATGGATTTTGGTTGTGAATATGCCAACTACAATGCCGATCTAACCCGCTCCATCCCGGTTAACGGACGCTATACCAAGCGTCAGCGCGCCGTATATCAATCGGTATTAAATGTACTGAAAGGGGCCAGGGAGTTGCTCGTACCAGGCACCAAATTTCAGGAATACCACAAAGAAGTAGGGAAAATGATGGAAAGTGAATTGTTGGGCCTGGGCCTTATTTCCAAAGATGATATTGCCCGGCAAGACAAAGACTGGCCAGCTTACAAAAAATACTTCATGCACGGCACCAGTCACCACCTCGGATTGGACGTACACGACCTGTTCTTCCGTTACGATACTTTCCGTGCCGGAAACATCTTCACTTGCGAGCCGGGCATTTACATTCCGGAAGAAAACCTAGGCATCCGCATTGAAAATGACATCGTGATTACGGAAAACGGCAACTTCGATATGTTCAAGAATATTCCGATGGAAGCCGATGAAATTGAAGACTGGATGAATTAAAGGCACAAAGTGAATACACAAAGGCG
>JBIKUE010000144.1:0-10787 GCA_044347755.1 Saprospiraceae bacterium | reverse complement strand
GATTCCTGTTCGTCGGGATAAATGATCGCCATCCCCTATTTGCAACGTTGCATTTGGATATCCGGGTAATCCGTGAAAAATCCTGGGGGCATGGTATACAGTTTGTCCGTGGGATGCAATCAAATCTATTGTTTCGGTGGGGATACCCCATTTTCCCAGACAGCTGAGAACTATATCTCCATGCCGGGCGCCTATGATGGCATTAAGCAGGGTAAGATGCTGAAAGTCAATCTCTCTTTTAGCAAATACCTTCCTTATTTCCGTTTTGAACGCCTCATCATAAGGCATTGTTTCAAAAGCCAGGAGGTCTACTTTGGTGCCTGCTCCTGAGCCTGAAATGCGGCATAAAGCCAAATCCAATCCATCCAGCGAGGTGCCAGACATAAGCCCCAGAATGATTCGGTTGCGTTTTCTGGCTACAGTACTTAATTGTAAAATGTGGTGTTTCAAAGCTTTTTAAATATTTAATCCTGAGAAATGGATGGATGATTGCTGGAATATTCTTATTTTTAAAAAGGTTTCCTGAAATACCTTTTTGGTAAAAGCAAGCAATAATTTTGCCCCATATCCTTGAGGATATTTTGGTGTTTTTACAGCCGTCGAATGTGTAAACATTTTTACTGCGACTCTTGGATTTTCCCAAATATTCTCCCTGTATAACCGGCGCGATAAAATCCATTTGGTTTGCGTCAATTAAGCAACTTTTCAAATGGCAAATGCCCTCCTTACGGCTATTGGAATGGCTGTTCCCGAAAAACGCGTAGATAACGCATATTTTGAAGCTATTCTGGAGACTACTGATGAATGGATCGTTTCCAGAACGGGAATAAAAACGCGTTATCATACAACGAAAGACGAGTTTACCAGCGATTTATGTATTAAAGCGGCGGAAAACTTGTTGAAAACCTTCCCCAATGTTAGTTTGGATGGTGTAGATATGATTTTGGTTTCTACCGTAACTCCTGATCAGCCTATGCCAAGCATGGCCTGCCGGATTCAATATAAACTGGCTCTGCCGCAAGCCGGCGCCCTGGATATTTATGCCGCCTGTGCAGGTTTCAGTTATGGTATTGTGTTGGCTAAAGGTCTGATTTCTGCCGGAATTCATAAAAAAATATTGGTTTTTGGGGCAGAAACGCTTTCCAAGGTAACAGATTTTACAGACAGAACCTCCTGTATGCTATTTGGCGATGGCGCAGGTGTTGTGTTGCTGGAGGCTGATGAAGCCGGCAATGTCGGAGCCTGTATTACAGGTGCAAATGGAGAAGGTGGGGCCGACCTGTATATTTCAGGGTTTGCAGATAATATTGATGGATATCCGCTTAAGATGGATAGAACCATTGTGCAAAATGGCCGTAAGGTGTTTAAATGGGCGGTTACCAAGGTTGCTGAACAGATGCAAGTACTTGCAGCCAAGAACAATCTGACCCTGAATGAAATCGACTGGTTCGTACCACACAGCGCTAATTTGCGCATCATTGAAGCCATTTGTAACGAAACAGGGTTCCCATTAGAAAAAGCACTGGAAAGTATTGTTGACTACGGGAACACCTCATCGGCCAGTATTCCCATTGCCTTGTATCAGGGCATTGTTCAAGGAAAGGTTAAGAAAGGCGATAAAATTATGTTGATTGGTTTTGGTGGCGGATTGGCTTATGCAGGCACAGTCATCACCTGGTAATTCCGGTGAAGAACTTAAATGTTTATTTTGAATACCTTTGTACTGGTATTCAAAAGCCTTATGCAAGAATATTCCAGACATATTCCATCGGATCACGGCTTATCTGAAGACGAGGTAAAGCAGCGTTTTGTTCCATTTTTACGTGATTTCTATAAAAATCGCTTCGAACCGATGTCCAACACGGTCACCGTTGACCTCGATAATGTATCCAAGGAAGGTTGGGTGGCTGATGGCAAAATTACTTTTCGAAAATCAGACGGTAGTCCTTTTATCTGTACTTACGAAGCTACCTCTCTGGACAAAGCGGATGAAGTCAAATACCGGTTGAATCATCGGTATTTTTTGTGGGATTGCACGGCATTTGGAGTTGTGTGTGCCGCCATGGCTTATACTTATGCTTTTGAGACTAATTTATTGTGGTTGGTTGAACTAAAAGCTGTAGGTAACATTGGATTTTTGACCGGCGTAACGCTGATCGGTTTTTTTATGTGGTATTTTTCCATGCGCGGTTGGCGAAAGTATCGCTATATCTTTGCTATTCAACAATTTAGGCAATATTTTGCGGATGAACAATGGGTAGCCATCGCTGCTGACGTTTTTCCGGCGCCCACCGATCCCTACCTGATGGAGTTGCGCAATCAATGTGTGTACAATGGTATCGGTCTGGCAATCGTTCCATTGGAAGGCCCGGTAAGAAAGGTGATTGATCCATCCAGACTGGGTATTTTTGGAAGGGACCGGAAAATGACGAACTGGATTACGCGCGCAGATTGGTATCAATCTGTTACGCAAAATGTTGGCACCATGGTTTCGCAGCGCCCCCAGGTGCCTGATGCCTTTACTGCCTGGTTGAATAAGGTCTATCGCTCCGTGCATTACCTGGCCATAGAGCCCTTAAAACGCAAGCTCAGAAAAGCCTTGCCAGGTGGCGGTACTGAAAAAGAGGCTTCCTATGCCCGATTTATGCGATCGCAGTCCGTGCAAAAGTGGGTAGCCGCACTTTGTATGGTGCTTATTTTACCGCTTTTCTACAGGGTGATGACCTTTACAGAAGACAAGGTAGTTGACCTCAAAGAACTTCAACTGCGCACCAAAAATGGTCAGAATCCTGAAGACTTGTATGGGCCTCAAATAGATGGAGAAATCATTCCAGCAGATGGAGAACCAACGGGTGTGCCCAAGCAATTTCCGGTTGGTAAAAATAAAAAATTTGAGGACGAAGAAAATACCATCTTTTTGTCAGGATCAGACGATGAAGAGACTGAAGAAAAGCCGGCACCCAAGCCTAAGCCTAAGCAGGCTGTTCCTGTTAACCCTTGTAGTCTGTTGCAGAAAAATAAAGGCTGGTTAATTGTCGACAATACATTTCAAAGTGAGGAGTCAGCCCGGATCCGAACAATGGAAATTCAAAAAAGAAGTGGTATAAATTGTTATTATACTTCGGGAAAGTGCCTTGGGTCTGGAAAAAGTGGTTGGATTGTGTGGATAGGCCCGTTTTATGCCAATGAGTCTGCTGCTAATCAGGCAGCAGATAATTTTGCCCGTCAATTTCAAAGATATGGCCTGGATGCCGGTCAATTCATGCCCCAAAAAATGAACTAGCTAAATGTTGGATCAGTCACTATTATGGCAGATTACGCCTAAAAAAGGCGGTAAAGTTTCTTATTTGTTTGGCACCATGCACGTCAGGGATCTTCGGGCCTTTGAATGGCTTGAACTTGCTCAAACTCATCTTCAGAATTGCGAACTTTTTGCCACGGAATATGATTTTAAGGAATCAGATCCGGAGGCGCTTACAGCAGCCCTGAAACTACCGGAAGGTAAGGATTTACAGCAACTTATTTCCCGCGGAGCATGGAAGAATCTCGATAGAATCGCCAGAAAAAAGTTGCAAACCACAGCAGAGGTATTCAGATATGAACACCCCATGAGTGTGTCGTCTACTTTAAGTATGATGCATCTTATGGCTGAAACACCTTATTCTCTGGATGAAACACTATGGCATTATGCCCGCTCGCTTAATATTCCCACAACCGGAGTAGAGCGTTTTTCTGAACAAATTGAGACCATCCACAGAATTCCGTTTGAGGTGCATCTAAAGGGGCTGACCTGGTTATTAAAAAACACTTCCAGGCATAAAACCAGAATGCGGAAAATGCTCAGCCTTTATATGTCAGGCGATATTAATTCTTTGTATAAATCAGCTAAAAAGGATGCAAAAGGGATGCGGGAAGTGCTGTTATATCAACGAAACCGTATTATGGCAGAACGTTTCGTTGATATAGCCTCTTCAATATCCTTTTTTTGTGCCGTAGGCGCCGGGCATTTAGCTGGTGGGAAAGGGATGTTGCGACAAATCAAAAAAGCCGGCTTTAAAATCACTCCTGTTCGCCATGACCTTGCTTGAGATTCAATATTTTCCAAGTATTTCCTGGTGTGCTGCATTGTATCAGGAAACAACGGTGTACTTGGATGCTGCGGAACATTATCAGAAAGGAGGATTGCGTAACAAATGTTTTATCGCGGGTCCGAATGGAGTTCAACGTTTGAGCATTCCTTTATTAAAAGGAAAACATCAGCAGACTCCGATTCGGGAGGTTAAGATTTCCTATGATGAGCCATGGCAGCGGCAGCATTGGCGAAGTATACAGGCTGCCTATGGAAATGCGCCTTATTTTGAACACTATTCGGCTGATATTGAGCGTCTTTTTGATCAAAAATGGACCTTTTTGTTTGATTTGAATTGGGAAATAATGTCCTTAATACTGAAGCGTAAGCTGGGCTGGGCTGGGATATTACTTCAGGAAACTGTTTATCATCAACCGGGAACCTACCCTAATGGTAAGGATTTTAGAAATGGAAAATTTCGCGCTCCTCCCCTGCCCTATCCCCAGGTGTTCCAAGAAAGGCATGGCTTTCTCCCGGGGCTCTCGATCCTTGATTTATTCTTTTGTTATGGTAAAACAAGTGGAGAAGTTTTAAGAAATACTCCAATTTACCCAAATTAAATCTATTTTTGCGCCCGCAATCCGATTGCTTTCGGAATCATATTCGGAAGCTCAGTAAAATCTCCTATACACATGGCACTTCAATGCGGTATCGTCGGCCTTCCTAACGTCGGCAAATCCACGCTCTTCAATGCACTGACCAACGGTAAAGCGCTGGCGGCTAACTATCCATTTGCAACCAAGGACCCAAACGTGGGCATGATTGTCGTGCCTGACGTACGGCTTGATAAGCTTACGGAGATTGTAGTGCCTCAAAAGACACAGCCCACTACGGTAGAAATAGTGGATATAGCCGGATTGATCAAAGGCGCAAGCAAGGGTGAAGGTCTTGGCAACCAGTTTTTGGCCAATATCCGGGAGGTGGATGCAATTATTCACGTAGTACGTTGTTTTGACGACGATAACGTAGTGCATGTGGACGGTTCGGTGAATCCCGTTAGAGACAAAGAGATCATTGACCTGGAACTAAGTTTTAAAGATCTTGAGACGGTTGAAAAACGCCTGGATAAAGGTGTTCGGGCAGCCAGAGCCGGCAATAAAGAAGAAGCAAAGGTGGTAGAATCTTTAACTGCAGTAAAGGCTCACCTGGAGACCGGACGTGTGGTTCGGGAAATGCTCTCCAACCTGGACGACGATGCTAAATATTTGGTAACTAAGGAGTTAACATTATTGACCGCCAAGCCGGTACTGTATGTTTGCAATGTTGATGAAGGCGCCATTCTCACCGGGAATGCCCATACAGAAGCGTTTAAGAAAGCGGTAGCTGCTGAAAACGCCGAAGTGCTTATTATTTGTGCTGGTATTGAGGCACAAATTGCGGAGTTAGACACCAAAGAAGAACGTCAGGAATTTTTGGAAATGATGGGCCTTGAAGAGCCCGGCGTTAACCGTCTTATACATTCCGCGTACAAGTTGCTCAATCTCATAACGTATTTTACCGCAGGTGTTAAAGAGGTGCGTGCCTGGACCGTACGTCGTGGAGCCAAAGCTCCTGAGGCCGCCGGCGTTATTCACTCTGATTTTGAAAAAGGCTTTATTCGCGCTGAAGTAATCAAGTACAACGACTTTGTTACATTGGGTTCTGAAGCAAAAGTGAAAGAAGCCGGGAAAATGTCTGTTGAAGGGAAGGACTATGTGGTGGTAGATGGCGACCTCATGCACTTCCGTTTCAACGTGTGACCCACCCTTCTGCTGACCGATACGAATCACTGGATTATTTGAGGGGCCTGATGGCGCTCGCGGTGATGGTGTTCCATTTTGATAAATGGCTGAATGGCCGTTGGGATGCTTCAAGTTTGCAGGGCAGATTAGGCGTATATGCGGTAAGTATTTTCTTTGTCCTGAGTGGCCTCACCCTTACCCTCGTTTATAGAGGTCGCCTGAGGGCCAATATAGAATCTGTCGTTTCATTCTATCAAAAACGATTTTGGCGCATTTTCCCCCTGCTTTGGGTCACAACCCTTTGCAGCCTGATCCTTGACGAGGTGAAACGGCCTTTTATTGATATTTTATTGAATGTAACGGGGTTATTTGGCTGGGTGAATCCGGCCCGGGATATCGCCACCGGAGCATGGTCTATAGGTTGCGAGTTGGTGTTTTATGCCTTCTTCCCATTGATACTGTGGGGTGCTCAGCGATGGAAATGGTGCATCGGATTTATGTGGCTCAGTAGCTTTGGTATGGATGTATATGTTGCCTTTAACTGGTTTGATCCGGCATCACAGGATCAATCTTTTTGGTGGCAGGCCTACGTACAAGTGGCTAACCACATCAGCTTTTTTTTGGCAGGTATGTGGCTAGGGTTATCTAGTCAGCGGACGAATGGGTTCGTTTGGTTTCCATTTATACTGTTTAGCCTGGTGTTTTTCCTTTGGCCGGTGGGATTCCAGGCCTTTTCATTGGTATATGGTTGGGACCGGATCGTTCTACTGCTGTTGACAACAGGGTTGGTTGCGCTTTATTTCCATTTACCTGTAAAGCTCCCTGACATTCCGGCCAGGTTGTTGAATTGGCTGGGTTTAATATCTTATTCTTTGTATTTATGGCATCCGATTGTGTTTCGCGGGGTGCAGTTTATTTTGCGAAAGTTTCAGCAAACATGGTCCATTGGATGGATTTTTTTATTGGCCGGGATGGTAAGTGTTGCAGTGGCCGGGGTTTCCTACCATTATTTTGAGCGGTTGATCCAAAGAAGTATGGTCAGAGTTCGTTGAGTTTCTCCAGGAGCCATTCGTGGTTAACAATACTACCTTTATTTTTGAGAACGTCTTCCCTTGTTTTTTTGATGGCTTTTTTATCCCCAGGCAACAATCTGATAAGTTTCCGGGTGTATTTTAATAGATTTAAGTACCCTGCCCTACGTTGCTGTGGGATATGCTTGTGTCTGGTTAAAAAGACCCTGAAAGAATCCAGGAAGGATTCCAGAACGTCAAAGTCTTTTCGCTCATAATGTGTTATCAATAGGGTTAGTTTGCTTATAAGATTTACTCCAATATCTTCATATTCAACGTTTTGCAGCAGAGGGAGTACGTCGTCAAAACGTTTTTGAAATCGATAGACCCTGGCTAAATTGAACATAAAAGTGTTTTCCCGTGTATCGGCGGGTAAGTGTTTTTTATAGGATTCGATGAAATGCTCAGCCCAATCAATTTTTCCTAACCCTAAAGCAGCACCTGCAATATTGGTATACCGCCATGCAGCCAACTCACCGTTTTGTAGAAAAACACCTTTTTGAAGCGCCTGCTCGAAAAGGTCAAAATACTCCTGAAAAAAAGCCCGGTCACCTTTATTGATTTTTCCAGTACAATAATGCAACGCAGAATCATAAAGTTCAATCGCTTCCTGTTGTGGCATCAGTGTCGCAAAACGATCCAGCAGTCGTCGGAATTTGAAATAATAGGTTACATCTTCTTCCTCATGCAGTGTTAAGAAGGAGTAGTAATAAATGGCAAGTTCCGGCACGTTTTCTACCGGATATATCTTCAGATAATCCAAAATTTCTTTTAAAAAATGAAGATCGTACTCGAAGTTGCCAGTACGTTGCTGACTAATGGCAGCACTAAAAATCTTGAGTTTCTCTAGTAAGAAAAACAGATCAAGTTGGGTAGAAAGCGCCTCAAGATTGGTTCTGGTATTCACTTTTACGGAGTAGTCATTCATGGCATAATGCAGCCTCTCCAACTTGAAATTTGATAAAAAATCGCCAAAAGAGCGATAACTTTTTTCATCAAGCAAGTGCCTGGCCTGCCGTATCGCACCATTTAAAGCAGGCTCAACTCTATGCTGAACAGCAAATGTCAAGGTTTCGATGGCCTGACGAGCATCATCGGCACAAAAGCTTTCCTGAGCCATAAATACGCCGGTATACCGCATTAGTTCCGAGCATTGTTTGCGAAAATTTACGTCATCGTACGCTGTTTCGGGAAACAAACGGTTCCAGGCTTGAGTTCTGTCAAAACCTTTTTCGCCTTTTTCTATTTGTTTAATAAGCCATTCAGCAAGTAGGGACATTGTCTTGCTGGTTATGAAATAGGGTGATCGTAAAAAACGTTGAAATCTGATACGCTGTTCATGGCTTAAACTCTGAAGTGTGAGCCAAATCTTGTTTGTATGCAGTTCGTTTTTAATCAATTTATTTCTCACTTTGGAATGGTTTATCAACTTTTCGGCCAATGCCTTGGAGAACGATGAAAATAAGTGGTAAAATTAAAAGCCCACCTGCCTAATGAAATGCAGGTGGGCTTTTAATTACCATATGTGGGTACCTGTTGCGTGACTAAATGTCGATGATGTCAATAATGATATACCCCTGAGATTCAAGCCAACTAATGGTTTGATCGATATTAGAGGTAATCTCACTATAAGTGTTGTCGTTGCCAGGTATCTGGTAGAGAACGAGGTATGTACGATCTTGCATAGCCTGAAGTTTTGATTTAAAGCGCGGTAAAAGTAAAAAATAATTTGGTATTTGATATTTTTAATTCGAAAATTTCAAGCATTTTTTGTGGTCTCAGCGGGAATCTACCCTGTTTTTCAAGTATTTGATTATCAACACTTTGTAAAGGCTTTTAGGTTGAAGGATACAATTTGGGATACATTTTATCCTTTTTTACCCTGTTTTGAGCCTGTTTGAACACAAGTTTTCACACACAAAGTTGATAAAATCATGCAAAATCCTGCAATCAAACCGTCCACAATTTTTCCCAACACCTCCGCTCGGCTGTTTCGCCAGTTTGAATTTGGTGGCGTGGTTGAAAAGGCACACCAAACGTTTAAGGAAAAAACGTACTTGGAAAGGTACAAAAATTTGTACACTGCTGCCAATTTCGCATCCTTCCTGCTCCAAACCCTTTCAGCCCTTTTTGCTTTCACCTTTGGCCAGCATCTTGTTGCCAGTGTTTTGCCCCAGTTCGGGGAAACATTTGTCCTGTTCACATCCTGCCTGTTGGCGGCTTTGCTACTGGTGGGGATTGAGGTTTTCAAACGCTTGTGCTTGGGTTCGTTCATTGTTACCTTTATCCAGTCGAGGGCAGCGCAGTCAGGTTCTTCCATTTCATGGGGAGCCTTGGCGATAAATGTGCTATTAATAGGTGTAGCCGTTTTCACCTCCACCGAAGGAGCGAAGGAATTTACCCGCCGTCAAACGGATAAAAGTGAACTGATACAGGGACACTACGCCACCGAATCGGCTGGCGTTGCAGCATATATCCAAAAACAAATGGATTCAGAGAAGCAGGCTTTGGCCGATTTCAAACGTTCCGTTTCTTGGAAAGGTAAAATCAACATGGCTGAAAAAAACACGGCCTTCACCATTGCTTCCCACAACCGCCGTTTGGAAAAACTGCAAGAAGAGAAGGAAAAAGCACTGGCATCTTTGGAGATTGGCTTGCAAACCGACCTGAATGACAATGCCGCAAAAACCACCAAAGACAGCGGAAATATGTTCTGGGTCTCCCTGTTAGTTGAATTGTCGGGCTTGCTATGCATCGGGTACGTTTTCTTCTTCCTTTCGCGGGTGTTCATTGAAAACGGAATTTCTGGCGGGGGGAAAGATGAGCAAGAAGCCGACGATGCTCCAACCCCGATAAATCCCGTCCAAACCCTTGGAAATACAGCGGCAATGAATGGCACACCCACCTTCAAAAACCCGATTGGGTTTCGTCAATATGATAATAAGGTGTCCGAAAGCGATTCGGGCCATGTGGCTAATCCAATACCCCTCTCCTACCCTGCCACCGATTTGCCCACAGCGCAGGTCTGGGAAAAATACCATTTGAATTCGAATCTAATCCCGCCATCCGGCTTCACTATTGCCGATTTAGAGGGCTTTTTGCGTAAATATGAAAACGTGGTGAAGGGGCTGGAAGAAGGTTTGAGCAACAAAAAAGTGGCTAAAAGGTGCAAGGTTTCAGAAACGACTGTGCATAATGTTAAGAGGTGTTTGAGGAATTTGGGAAATGCGAAGGTTAGTGCAGGGTAAAAATATAATTCAATGAAATTAAACTTGGCATTAATATTGTCTGGTCTAATAAACGCCAAATTTCATACACGCAGATACGATATGAGCCTTTCTCTTTACCTACAAAAACTATCAGAACAGATCAAAGCCGAGACAGCAATAATTCGTACCACGTTCAAAAACAACACCAATAAAGGCTCCGGCTTTGAAATAGTAATTAGAAATTTGGTTTCCATGTATTTACCATCAACCTTTATCGTAACTCATGGTGAAACAATTGATACATTTAACAATCAATCGGGCCAAACTGATTTGCTTATAGTAAATAATTTTCACATGCGAGGCCATGTTGATGGAAGGCCAAATTTAGTATTTTACGACCACTTGACTGGTTTAGGTGAGATGAAAGTTTCATTAACGACAGAGGAATTAGAAAAAATTGTTGCTGCTTCAAACTTGTTGGCGAATTTCAAAAGGCATCCTGATAATAATAACGCGAATTTAAATGATTTTGTAAAAACTTAGCCAGCCTGAAAAACGATTGATTTTCTATCAAAAACGTTAATCAGGTTCTGGAATACGTTCATTGAATGTTTGCGCAAGGTTGAGGTATAAGACTGGATGCGCGCATAATGCTGGG
>JBIKUE010000143.1:0-10848 GCA_044347755.1 Saprospiraceae bacterium | reverse complement strand
GAGGCCACATCAGCCGGATTAAATGAAGCCCAGTCGTGGATTGAAAAACTGATCCAAATGGGCTTTTTGGAGTGGATATGGCCGGAGAAAGGGCTTTCCCCAGGCTGGTGCGGAGGTTTGTACCAATATTTAGGGTATCAGCCTGGTTCGGAGCGAACCACTGCAGCGGCATATTTACTTCAATGGTTACGCACCACTGCCCGAACCATGCCTTTTCAGGAGCCTGAGGCTGTGGTGGAAAACCAGCGCTCCGCCGGTTATCAGGTAAAGTCTTTTCTGGAGCAATCAGGGATTGCGCCACCGTTGATCCCGACAGAGCAGCTTTTTTATGAAGATATATACCGGGATACACCGTTGACTATTCCTGCGGATGTTCTGAAGCAAACGCTGGATGATTTACATGCATGCTGGCAGATGAAGTCAGAGCATGTATTGCCAACTTACCGGGCATCTCTGGTAAGTTTCGCGCAACGTATGCTGGAGCCAGGCGCAAGCATGAACTTTTTAGATTTCTGCAAGCGATACCTGGAAGCACCCGGGAGAGATGGAGCGGGTATAAAGGAAAGGGTTTGTATGCATCGGTTTGATGGAAAAGTTGGAGCGGTTGTCCAATTTTATCAGGAAAATGGTCGGTATAAGGCAGTTTTGAATGGTTTGTATCCTGGCGGCGGAAAAATGTTTGCCCGATGGATGGGACAGTTGCCTCCGGCAGATGCTGAAGTGGTCAAGTCATGGATGGAAGAAGACCCGCAACATCTTGCGCCATTTCCCTTTCCGGGTTGGTCAAATGTACATTTTCAACCCATTTTATCCAATGGGCGGATCCAGACGCCGGATGCGCGCATTCCGGATACCAATGCAGCCTGGAAAATTTCATTAAATGAGCTGGAAGTACGGCTGCTTCCAGACGGCCGCCCTGTGCTTTGGGATCCCGACAGAATGGTTGAAATCGGGATCAATGATCTGGGTCTGGAAGCGCCGGACCAATTGCCTCCGGTTCGTCGGATCCTATGGAATTTGGGAGTGCCTTATGTTTCCCTGGACGCGATGTTGCCTGAAGGGTTTGGGTGGGAAATTCTGGACAGTATCCGGCATAGAAAACGGTCCGTATATCAATCGCTTATATTGGCCCGAGAGGCCTGGTTGTTGAATGAAGTACAATGGAGATCTCTTTCACCAAAAGGGCAAACCGATGCAGAGCAGGTGAGGAATTGGGCCATTGCACTGGACCGGTGGAAGGTGCCCGGATATTTTTTCGGCAGGTTTCTGCATACCCGGGAAAAGCCACAATTATATGATCTTAAGAGTCCGTTGTCTATGTTGCTGCTGTTGCGCAACATTCATAAAGGCAAGGGAGATTTTTTGATAACAGAGATGCTGCCTTTGCCTAGCCAATGCCCTGCAGAACGTGTGCAGGAATATGTTTTGGAATGGGATTCCCGCCGATATGCCCTTGAATAGGTAGATTTTTTACCGCAGAGGCGCGGAGGCGCAGAGGTGAAACCAATTGGTTATCAAGCTCTGCGTCTCCGCGCCTCTGAGGTAAAAAAATCTAGACCTGCGGTTAAAAACCGGATTAATCTTTTTCCATTAAAGCAATCAATCGATTCAAATCGGAATCGTTATCGAACTTAATGATCACCTGACCTTTGCCTTTGTCATCGCGTTTCAGGTCAACTTTTGCCCCAAAGAATGCGCGGAATTGATCCTGTATATTGCGTAAATTCTCACTCAGGATTTTTTTAGGTTTAGGCTGATCTCCTTTACGGCTTTCCTGGTAGCTGGCAATGAGGGCTTCTACTGCCCGGACAGACAGGTCTTCCGAAATAATCTTTTGGTATACTGAATTCCGGATGGCATAGTCATCCACTCCAGCCAACGCGCGTGCGTGTCCCATGGAGATTTTACCTTCAACAATGCCTTGTTTGATATCAGGATCTGATTCAAAGCGCAGCAAACGGAGATAATTGGTAATGGTACTGCGTTGTTTACCTACCCGTTCAGAGAGATTTTCGTGCGTTAACTTGAACTCTTCTGCGAGACGGCCATAGGAGACTGCAATTTCCCAGGCATTGAGATCTTCGCGTTGAATGTTTTCAATCAAAGCCATCTCCAGCAACTCCTGGTCGTTGGCGAGTCGGACATAAGCGGGCATTTCTTTCAGGCCTGCCAGTTGACTGGCCCTGAAGCGTCGTTCGCCGGATATGATCTGATATTCTTTGTCGTGGATTCTCCGAACGGTGATAGGCTGAATGATCCCATGCGCGCGGATACTAGCAGCCAATTCTTCCAGTGATTCTTTGCTGAAATTTTTCCGTGGTTGCCCTGCATTGGTTTTAATATGAGCAATAGGCAATTGAGCCACCGTTGTAGCCAACTCGCGAACCACTTGTTGTGGATTTTCCTGAACAGCTTTTTCTAATTGTTTTGGATTCCCGAGCAATGCTTTTATCCCTCCGGTATCGAATTTCGCTTTTGCCATGTGTGAAAATGTGGGGAATGTGAATAATATGGTTAATGTGGGCAGTGTGGTTAATGTGAAGCCAATCTTGTATTCAGATTAACCTATGGAACGGCAACCATCACATTAACCACATTTCTCTAGTGGTGAACCAATTTAGTAACTGAAAAACTGAAGTGATGATTTTGGGGTTTGATTAGGCGTTTAGAGTGCGTTATGCGGGACATAATAAGCGATAAACAACGAAATCAGGCGCCAAAAGCAACCTTCAGTTTTTTAGGGGCTAAGTTGGTTCACCACTAGTTTCTTCTTAAAAATTCTTCAGCGAGGTTGAAGAAGTTCACAGCGCCTTTGCTGGTAACATCGTAAAGTGCAACTGGTGTGTGCGACATAGGCGCTTCAGCTACACGACTATTACGGTGGATAATGGTTTCAAAAACGTAATCATTGGAGCTGTTACGTACTTCTTCCACAATGGCGTTTGCCAAGCGAAGGCGACCATCGTACATGGAAATAAGCAAGCCTTCAACCTTTAGGTTTGGGTTGAATCCCTGACGAATCAGGTCAATCGTGTTTTTCAGTTTGGCTAAGCCTTCAAAGGAAAACATTTCGCATTGCACCGGAATCAAAACAGTATCAGCGGCTACGAGGGCATTCACGGTGATTAGCCCGAGGGAGGGAAGGCAATCAATGAAGATATAATCATATTCATTGCGGAGTTCGCCAACTACACCACGAAGGATGTATTCCCGGTTTGGGCGATTAACCAGTTCTATTTCTGCACCTACCAGATCAATATTGGAAGGCAAAAGATCCAGATTAGGCGTTTCGGTTTTGATGATGACCTCTCTTGGATCCACACCATGTACCAGACAATCATAGAGACTTGCCGTTTCGTTTGTTTCTGGTAATCCAACACCAGATGATGCATTTGCCTGTGGATCAGCATCAATGAGCAGCACTCTTTTTTCCAAAATGGCCAGAGATGCAGCCAGGTTGATGGCGGTGGTGGTTTTGCCTACGCCACCTTTCTGGTTGGCAATGGTGATAACTTTGCCCATGTCTTTTAGCATAATGTTCGATCGTTTTGATACGGCACCCGGATGGTGCAGTAGTGGCAAAGGTAATAGTGCGTGAAACGGAGCGTGGAACAATTGGTCCAGAAGTTATCCCCCATTTTTCCACAGGTTCCCAACATTGTGATCATTGTCCACATCGTCCATAATTTTCTGTTAACTTTGCCGCACTTAAATTACATACATGACGCCTGTTGAGCAACTGTTGAATGAGGTGGAAGCGCATATCAAAGATCATTTTGCGCAATTTATTTCACCTCAATATGTTTTTCATGATTTGGAGCACACCATTCAAACGGTTGCGGCTGCCAAAACCATTGCTGAAGGGTTTAGACTGGATCCTCAGGATTTGCTAACCATATTATTGGCTACCTGGTTTCATGATACCGGTTATGCTGAAGGTCCGGCCGATCATGAGGAGCGCAGTTGTGCCAGGGCGGCTGAATTCCTTCAAGGTAAGGTTCCTGCTGAACAACTGAATGAAGTTCAGGCTTGTATCAGGGCAACCAAAGTGCCCCAGACGCCGCAATCTTTGCTCGGCCAGATCATTGCAGATGCTGATTTGAGTCATTTAGGAATGGATTTGTACTGGGATAGAACCAGTAGACTCAGACAAGAATTTGTGCTCACGAGAAGCATGGTCATGAGTGATCAGGACTGGGTTGATTTTGAAATAAACTTCATGCTAACCCACGAATACCATACAGTTGTTGCGCAGGAGTTGTTTAACAAGCGGAAAGCCAAGCATATCCAGCAATTGCTCAAACAAAAGCGCAGACTCAATCCGTCTATGGCTCCAACGGTAGATGAAATTTCTTTGCTGGAAGAAAAAGAGAAAACCGGAGACCTCAAGAAGGTGCTCAAAGACAGTGAAAACGAAATAAAATCAGCCCGGTTTGGGCGTGGAGTGGAAACGATGTATCGCACCACCTACCGCACCCATACCAACCTGAGTGCTATGGCCGACAGTAAAGCCAACCTGATGTTGTCGGTAAATGCTATTGTGATCTCCATTTTGGTGTCTAACCTACTGCCTAAAATGCAGGACGGTGCAACCTGGAAAATTATTGTTCCCACCATTATGCTAACAGCAACCTGTCTGGGATCTATGGTGTTTGCCACCCTGGCAACACGCCCTAAAATCACAGAGGGCAAAGTAACCCGGGAAGCCATCAAGCAACGAAAGGCGAACCTATTGTTTTTTGGCAATTTTTATAACATGAACCTTGCCGATTTCCAATGGGGTGTGAATGAAATGCTCACAGATCCAGAGTTTTTGTACAGTAGTATGAGTCGCGACCTATACTTTTTAGGTATAGTATTGGCTAAAAAGTATCGCTACCTAAGTACTTGTTACAATATCTTCATGTATGGATTGATTTTATCCATGCTGGCTTTTGCGGTATCTGCCGCCATGTAATAGCAACCTTTTGTCTGTTTCATACATCATCATCAAGTCCACACCATTCCGCACCGCTTTTAACTGAATGTCTTGTATCGTTATCATACCAACCTACAACGAAAAGGAAAACGTTGAAGCCATTATTCGGGCTGCGCTTGCACAGTCTGATGAATTTCATGTGTTGATTGTGGACGATGGTTCACCTGACGGCACCGCTCAAATTGTTCGGGATTTACAATCGGGTGAATTTTCCGGACGGTTACATCTTTTGGAACGCAAGGGGAAACTTGGACTAGGTACTGCCTACATTGCCGGGTTTAAGTGGGGGCTGGAAAGAGACTATGAATACTTCTTTGAAATGGATGCCGATTTTTCGCACAATCCGGTTGATTTACCGCGTTTGTTGGCAAAATGCAGGGATGAGGATGCAGATGTGGCAGTAGGATCACGCTATTGCAGCGGAGGGAAGGTAGTTAATTGGCCTGTGGACCGCATTGTTCTTTCCCGCGGGGCGTCTTTGTATGCCAGCCTGATCCTTTGGATGCCGGTAGCAGATCCGACCGCCGGATTCATCTGTTATCGCAGAAAGGTGCTGGAAACCATGGATTTGGATAAGATCCGATTTATAGGATATGCTTTCCAAATAGAAATGAAGTATACCGCCTATCGCCTCGGTTTTACCGTGAAAGACGTACCGATCACCTTTAAAGACCGGGAAAAGGGCCAGTCCAAAATGTCGCTTAACATCATTAAAGAAGCGATGTTGGGCGTACTTCAAATGCGATTCCGTTGATTAACGCTTCAAAATCTCCACATCAAAGCCCAATTCGCGGAGTTTTTCTTCACTCAGTTCTTCCAGGCTTTTGATTTCCAGAAGTTTGCCCTCCTTGCTTTTAAACGTGAGGATAATCTCTTCTTTGGTATCTACATTGTGTTGAGCCAATTGCGCTTTGGCCGTCATTTCATCGGCTCTTTTAATGGCGCTGGTTAGCTGATCCAATGCATTTCGTTCCCTTTCCTGCGCTTCCTGCAACTGGCATTGCATTTCAACAGTACGCACGAGACTTTCGCTAAGCGTTCTGCGCAATTCCTCTACCTGATTTTTAGCATATTGTGCCTCCTGTTCTCTTGCCTTTTTTTCTTCATCAGCCCGCATTGCCTCAAGGCGCGCTTTTTCTGCTTTCTCGCGCCGTGCAATTTCTTCATTATTGATCAGATCGTTGCAATTATGCAGCGACAACAGTTTTTCCAGGCTAACCAGGTCCACCGATACGACATAGTCCAGTTTAAACTGATCGGTGGTGTTATATACTTCACCACCAACGCTGAACACCACTCCGCTAATCTCCGCACTACCCATCGCCTTCTGAAAAGCCCTGGTGTACACGGTAGTGAGTTTGGCTGAGCGGACGTAATATGTTTTCGCGCGGGTTTCAGGCGCAACGTTAGTGGCTGCCCGGCAAATATCCAGGTATGGAATATAGTCTTCCGGAAGAAAGGCATATCCTATATCTGTGAGGATGATTTCATAAATATTATCTTTTTCAATTTTGGTGGATGCTATGCTATAGGCTCCATTGAATTTGAATTTGGAGTCAATTTTGGAATTGTAGATCACATCCGAGGTAGACGCAGTGACCACAGGTGGCTTATCCTGTTTAACAAAACGCGTAAGAACGGTGGTTTTATTGCCGTCTACAAGGATCATGGCGCCAACCAACTGATCAATTTTATTGACAAATCCGGCAAGACCTTTAATAAAAGTGCGTTGCTTGTAGGATTCGGGCAGGTCAAAGCCCACTGTTACCGGAGTAAGCTTGATCTTACGGGAAGATTGTGCAAAGGTGGGCTGGAAGGAAATCAGCAAAATGCCGAGCAAGATTCGAGTGGTCATGGTATTAAAAAAATTTGGACAGCGCATAACGTTAGAACTAGGTAATCTGTTATTTGCGATGTGTTAGACAAATGCTAAAATTGCCTCTTTGAAATTCTGCGCAATAATATGGCGGTTTTTTTGAATTTTTGCCCCGTCTAATGGCTTCAACTCTCCATATATTTTTGTCTTACGATGCGGCAGATGCCCGCACGGCTGCAGATCTGCAACGCCAGTTATCTTTAACGTTTCAACCCGCCCATACTGTTTTCTGGCAAAAATCCGGTATCCCAACGGAGGAGTATCGGGTAAAAGCCACCGCATTTCTGGAGAAAGCAGATTTATTGGTAGCCATCGTGTCCTTAAATTTTGAAGATAGCCCTGATGTTCGATGGGAAATGTCTCGTGCAATTGACTTGCAAAAGGAGGTGCCGTCCTTTCAAATAATGACTGTTTTAGCCAGAAATGCAGTTGTTCCGAGCACACTAAAATCTTTCCAACAGGCATTGCCATCCGGTGAAACAATTGAACAGGATGGCATTTCCCGAGATAGGCAACTGTTGCGCGCAAGCCAAATGGCAGCCCGGGTTATAGCCAGTGCGCCGCAAAAAGACACCATAGATATTGGAACGATATCGCTGCCCATCAGCCTGGAAGACTTAAAGGAGCGGCTCCTGGCCCAAACGGATCGGATCAATCATGCGCCATTGCTGGCATTGTTGAAACGACTGATTCAGAACGTGCAAGTGAAACGAGGGGTGTTGGATGTAGAAGAATATTTCAAACAATTGCGGGAACAAACAGCGTTATCACAAATAACCCTTGAAGAATTAAAAGCTAAAGCGGCCCCCATCCAGTCAGATCTCGTACACCTTTTGGAACGACTTCAGGTAGAGGATTTAACTCCGGAATGGCGACAGATCTTTATCAGAGATTATTACCGGTTTGCCGGTGAAAGTCGGGAAGAAAGCGCCGTGCCGCCGTTTTTTGTCCCTGTTGACGACATTATCATTCCTGAAACGCTCAATTTGCCTGTTGGTCCGAGAGAACAGGAAGCATTAGAACAAATTGGGTTGCTTTCTTTTGAACAAAAAAATGATTTCAGGAGAAGCCTCTTACTTGCTAAAGACGCACTGGCGGTAAAAAATTATACCCAGGCATTTCAATACTGCGACCATGTGCGGACGAAAATAGACCCGTTATCGGCCCAGTTGTATGAATACCTCCTGATCACCTACACACAAAAAGAAACAGCTGCCAGGATCATGCGGGATGCTGTTCAGGGCAATGACCGGCTGTTACAATATGTATTGCTATATGCCAGCAGACTGCGTGAATATCTGCAGCAGGGCCGCTGTCCGTCTACTACAGCCCGGCATAACCTGGAAATTGCGGCAGAAGGTATTTCGGATGCTGCCCTGCGGTTATACCATAGTTTGCCCAACGATCCATTGCGGCATACCGGAAAACACAGCGAGGATGTTCCGGATAATCAACCAATAGTCAGGGTTATTTTAGAAAATACATTGAAAGTTTGCCGACTGGTGCATCCTTCCGAAGAGTTGCTGGAGGCGGCGGTGCTTGAAAGTTGTGGTGGTGGAAAATGTAACTGGCTGGACCGGGTGGATGTAGTGGGCGACCGGTTTCAATTTATATCCAACGGTCAGTTCGATCTGGTGGGTCAAATTCAGGAGCTGCTGGAGATCCTGGACAAGATGGAATCCGATGATGAAAATAAAATTGTGAAGGATAAAGGAATGCTTCGTGAGGATTTGTACTTCAGTTTATTGGCCAAACGGCAGGCGCTTGCAGCACAGGTTACAGAAGACCTCAGGCGACACAGGCCGTTCACGGATGTTCGGGCCTCCATGGTGCGTTTCACTTATTCGTGTTTGTTGGGGGCAGAAATCTTTTCAGATCAGGATGGCCGCGCGCAAGGTGCCTCCTTTAACAGGCTTGCACTGGAATATCTTCTTCCCGGCTTGCTGATTGCTCCCGGCGCCATAGTCCAGTCTGAGGTGCGATGGTTTACCCTGAATGATGCGGGGGAGGTTATTTCCGTGCCAGAATGTGCCGCATATGGCTTTAATGCGTTGGCCATTGTGGAAAAAATTGTTCGGGATCATGCCGGAAGGGCGGGCTGGATGAAGGTAATGCCCAATATAAAAGACGCTGTTTACCTGCAATTTATAGCTGATACAGAAGCTCTTCATGAAGAAGTGCGGAAAGGGTTGTCTTTTGTGGATATCCGAAGGATGGATACGGCTGAGGCACGTAGTAAAATGGTCACTTGTTTGCGCAGATGGAGGATCATTTACCATGCTTTCCCGGAGCGAATGGGGCAGGATTTTTTGGACAAATCCATACAAGAGCTGATAGGAGATGGATTGTTGAACTGGCTACAATTTGACGGCGCCGGCCAATTAATCACGTTACAGGAAAGTGAGTCTATGGGGTATTCGGCATCGGCTTCTCTCCGGGAATTATTGGCGCTTTCCACCCGTTATACGGAAGAGGATTTGCGCAGTCAGATTTCGGGCAATATTTTTTACAAGCAGATTTTACCTCAGTATGAGGGCTTGAAAAGAGGCGATGAGCAAGCACGACCGCATTGTGCCAGATTGCTGTTTGGGGCATTATCCGCCTATAAATTACAATCAGATTATGCCTATCTGGATTTTGTTTGGCAGGAACTCACGGAGGAAATAAAATTCAGATGGATAGATATCACCTTTGCCGGCAAGGAAGTGGCTTTTCAGACTGTATCCGGATTTGAACCTTTATTGGTAGCGCATGAACTGCACCAAACGCAGCCACAGCGGTTTCGATTGTTTGAATTGCGGGATCGAATATCTACACGTCGGCACAAAGATGTAGAGGCAAGATATTTTCATGAAATCAGCGAATTCCGCCATGAAAATCGCTTGCCAGACAGAAAAGTAGCTATTGAGGTAATTCGAAAAATGAAGGGAATTTACCTCTATTTCCCGAAGGCGGAGTATTTGCAGGTGCCGCTTGATGAACTTAATAGTCGGGGGCGCATACGTTGGCATGCCAACTTTCTGGGCATATTTCCACTTAAGGAAAATCATTATGAGAACAGCTATTTCCAGTTTGAATATAAGTATGAGCGTTTTGAGTTAAAACGCCTGCTTGACAATCAATACGGTGAAATGCAAAGGGTATTGCAGGAAATTGGAGAACTACCTTGAATCCAATAACCTGGATAAAGAAAAACCGCCCGCGGCAATGCCGGGGCGGTTGGACATTTACACTAAACCAACTATTGTATGTTATTCTGATCCGTCATTTTGGCCTCGGGTTACGGCAAACTCACCTACCTTTTTGCCCACTTCAAGTCCAACTTCGCAGTCGAAACGATAGTGGATACAGCCATAAATCCTGGATTCGGAGGCTTCCTTTGCCAAGGCTTCCATTTCGGAAGCTCGATCTGGGAAAAGATAAGAGAGCACTTCAGCTGCTGCTCCAGAAAATGTGGAGTGTCCGGAAGTGTAGGCCGGAAAATTCGGTATGCCAGTTCCCGTTGTAACCTTTTCATCTATCTCAGTTGGGCGAGGAAGCAAATAGAAGTATTTTACATCCCAGCAAGTGATGCCGGCGTCTACCACAGCCGTTCCTTCCAGAGCCAATGCCCGTGCTGAACGAATTTCATTGAATTGTTTGTCCAGAATGAGTTCACAGGCAATTCTATTCCAGTGCCCTGGAGGCGTATAACTTCCTGCGCCATCAGCCCAGAAAGCAGTAATGCGTTGCTGTTCGCGGGTGCGGTTTTTAGCGATGTCCCGAAGTTCTTCCATTGCAGCTTCGAACTCGGCAGATCCTGGTTGTGGTGGAACCGGAGGACGGAGTGCAATTTTGGTAGCATCATCGAAGTTCCAGGTTTTTACTTTGCCGAAGAATGGAAGCAAAGGTGGACGGGACGGAATTTCGCGACTGGTCCAAAGTTTGGTTATCCCACGGGCATTCGCATCTGCTTTGAGGTCAGGATAAGCTGCCTGATTGTTGGCTTGCCCCA